>CAKPKL010000004.1 GCA_934167485.1 uncultured Bacilli bacterium | reverse complement strand
TTTGACTTTAAATGTGCTTATGATGTAGAATTAGATTATGATTAAAAGTGGTGCGGTTGAAATTACAAAAAAGAAAACTACTAGCTTTTAGCTAATAGTTTTTTTACGTTTATAGCATCAAAACATGTGACAAATATTATATTTAAACTAGTTGCAATTATTAAACTCCATAAACCAATTTTAAGAAAGGAAAATATAAGTAATGATATTGTTCTAATAATCATTCCAAGTAATGTACCTAACATTGATGTTTTAGCGCTCCCCATTGATTGTAATGTACTTGATATTGGAGATTGTATATAATGAAGAATGCAAATAGGAGCTATTACTTTTATATATTCTATACCTTTATCAGTTTTAAATAAAAAATTAAGTAAAATTTCTGGATAAAAAATAAATATAAAAGTAGCTGGTATACCTATTAAAAGAGAAAAGAATATGGCTTGTTTAAGTTTTTTCTTTATATAATCATATTTTTTTAAAGTATAATGCTTAGATACTAAAGGAATAAGTGCTTGTGATATAGCATTCGTAAAAAATGACGGTAATAATACCAACTGCATCACATATCCGTTAATGATACCATATTCATTTATTATAAAATTATTACTATAACCAACCTTAATTAATACATAGGTAATTATTATTGGTTCAAGAAAATATCCAATTGATCCTATTAATCTACTACCTGTAGTAGGGAGTGCTATTGTAAGTAGTTCTTTAATATTTGTAAAATTTGGTTTTAATTCTTGTTTTCTGCATTTAAAATTAGGTATAAGAAATATAAAGATAATTATACTAGATAGTTCACAAAATATATTAGTAAGTACAGTAAATGCAACAGCATATTCAATTCCTTGTTTTAAGAAATATGGTATTCCAATAATGATAAGAATAAGTTTGACTAAATCTTCTGTTATATTAGTTATTACATGAGGATACATGCGTTCTTTAGCAAAGAAATAACTTCTAAGACAATTAGAAACTGTTATAAAAGGTAATACAAATCCAATAGAAAGCAAACTTAAATTTAATCTAGGTTCATTAAGTAATTTGGTACTTAACATATTAGATGATAATAATAAGAATAAAAATATTAAAATATCTATACTAATTGAAATCATAATCGCACTAAATACTAAGTTTTTAGTATTAAATTTATTTCTTGGTATTAATATATTAAGAGCAGTTGGTAATCCTAACTGAGCTATACTATTTAAAAGTAGAAAAGTAGGCATAATCATAGAATACATACCAATACCCATAGTACCTATAGTTCTTGTTAATAATATTTTTATAATAAGTCCTAAAATTTTAGTAAGAAATCCTCCGACAATTAATATTAAAGTAGATTTTATAAATTTATTTTTCATACTTAAATAATATTCATAACAAAAAATAATAATACTAGCGATATTATTATATTAATCTTAAAATAATACAAATTATTCCAAAAAATTATAAAAATCTCTTTAAAAAATATTTTATTTAATATATAATATATATATCTAGTTTGATTTATAATGGAGGAGTTATGGATATTGAATTTAATAGTTTAAAAGAATTATATGATAGACTTTTACCAGCACTCAATACTAAAGTAACTGAATTAAAAAGGTATGATTTAGATTATATAAAGGTAGAAGATATTTGGAATTACTTACGCTTAAGTAAGTGGTCTAAGGCAAATAATTTACTTTTATATCAAATGGTAGATGACATTCTTAATTTAGATAATGAAGAAATTGATGAATTTGTAAAAGAACAAATTAGAAAAAAGGTTATAAAACCCAACTTAGAAGAAATGAGATGATAATATGGCAAAGAAAAATAGTAAAAAAATTAGTTTTATAAAACCACTTTTATTTTTAATTTTAGTTTTAGGGGTTTCTTTAGTAGGAATATATTATTCAATTAAACATTTAAATTTTGGACTAGATTTACAAGGAGGCTTTGAAGTTTTATACAAGGTAGATAGTATAGATAAAAAAAGTGTTACTCCTGAAATGGTTACTAGTACTTATAAGATAATCGATAAACGTATTAATGCTTTAGGTGTTAGTGAACCTGAAATATCTATTGAAGGAAATAATATTCGTGTTACTATGGCTGGAGTAGATAACATAGATGAAGCAAGAAAAACAATTAGTACAACTGCTAATTTAACATTTAGGGATATAGATGGAAATCTTCTTATGGGAAGTGAAGTTTTAAATAGTGGTAAAGCTAGTGTTGGATATGATGCTAATAAAGGATATTATATTTCATTAAGTGTTAAAGATTATGATGAATTTTATAAACAAACTAAAAAAGTAAGTGAAATGGAAAAAAATTATATTGTCATTTGGTTAGACTATGAAGAAGGAACTAAACTTACAATGGGTTCTAATGGATATGGTTATTATACTGAAGAGGCAATAGAAGGGTCAGATAATACAAAAAAAGTATTTCATTTATGTGGAGATTTAGAAAATTCTAACTGTTTATCAAATGCTGGTGTTAAACAAGGATTTGCAAGTGATGTAATAATTGAAGGTAATTTTTCTAAAGAAGAGGCAACTAATCTTGTTGATTTAATTAATAGTGGTAGTATGCCTACTAAATTAACAGAGATTTCATCTAAAACAGTTGCAGCTTCATTTGGTGAAAATTCATTACAAAAAACATTTGTAGCAGGTGTAGTAGGTATTGCTCTTGTTGCACTTCTTATGATCGCTTTATATAAATTTGGTGGGCTTGTATCAAGTGTTAGTATTTTAGCTTATACATTCTTAACACTTTTAATATTTAACTTAGTAGGCGGAAGATTAACTCTTCAAGGTATAGCCGCACTTGTAATAGGTATTGGTATGGCTATAGATTCAGCTGTAATTAGTTTTTCTAGAGTAAAAGAAGAATTAAATAGAGGCATTAGTTTAAAGAGTGCTTATGCTGCTGGTAGTAAAGAATCTTTTATGTCAATATTTGATGCGAATGTTACTACATTAATAGCTGCCATTATACTATTTGTACTTGGAGAAAGTAGTGTTAAAGGTTTTGCTACTATGTTAATTATAAGTATCATAGTTACATTCTTAGTTATGATTTATTTAAATAGATTTATGTTGGGACTTTTTGTAAAATCAGAAAAATTTGAAGAACATAAATGGTTATTTTTAGGATATAAAAATAAACGTATAGAAAGTAAATTTGATTTTGTAAAACCAAAGAGTCTTGTATTTATTGTAGTTGGTTTAATAATAGTTATAGGTGGTATGTTTACATATAGTGAAGGATTAAATTTAGGCATAGATTTTAAAGGTGGATCTACTATAGAAATTAATTCTAAAAAAGCATTAAAAGTAGACGATATAAAGAAAGACATAAAAGAATTAGATTATAAATTAGTAAAAATAGACTCTATATCTAATGATAGAGTATATGTAATATTAGATGATGTATTAGATAATGATAAAACTAATAAAGTAGAAGATTATTTCAATAAGAAATATAGTGCTACTACAAGTGTTGGAGTTATATCTAATCAAGTTAAAAAAGATATAACTGAAAATGCTATTAAAGCATTAATAATTGCTTGTATTGGTATGATTATATATATATCTATTAGATTTAAATTTAGTTATGGAATAAGTGCTATTATAGCTTTAATACATGATTCACTTATGGTATTAATTATGTTCTCATTCTTAAGATTAGAAGTAAATAGTATGTTTATTGCTGCAATACTTTCAATAATTGGGTACTCAATAAATAATACTATAGTAATATTTGATAGAATAAGAGAAAATAAGAAAAAACTATATAAAGATAGAATAACTAGTGTAGATCAATTAAATAATTTAGTTAATGTAAGCTTAAGACAAACAATTATAAGATGTATTGTAACAACAGTTACTACTATACTCCCAATAATAAGTTTAATAGTATTAGGCTCACATGAAATAATTAACTTTAATATAGCTCTTTTAATAGGATTTACAGTTGGTACTTTTTCAAGTTTATTTATATCAAGTCAAATATGGATTTTATTTGAAAAAAGAAATATAGGTAAAGATCCTAATAAGCATTGGTATGATGATGACAAGAAACATAAAGAAAAAGAAGAATTAAGAGTAAAAGGAATTAATTGTTAATTCCTTTTTACTTTGTTGTCTACTTTTAATTCTATATTAATTTCTAGTGGTGCATTAGTTAGTTAAGTATTTAGAATATAATACTCTGAATAAATATGTTCAATAGTTTTTATGATAGAAATCATGGATGAAAAGTTCATGATTTTTTATATGAAAAAAGGAAATTAAAAGATTATGTTGTATATTAATAATAGGTGATAGTGTGCAAATAGAAAGTATGATATATGAAATTAGTGGTAAACAGGTGATGCTAGCTAGTGACGTTGCTAAGTTATATCAAGTAGAAACAAAGGTATTGAATCAAACTATAAAAAGAAATATTAATAGATTTCCAGAAGAATTTTGTTTTCAACTTTTATATGAAGAATTAAAAGATTTAAACTTGAGGTCACAATTTGTTACCACAAGTTGGAATAATCACGGTGGTACCAGATATTTACCATATGTTTTAACTGAACAAGGTATTATGATGTTATCTGGATTGCTTAGAAGTGATATAGCTGTTAAAGTAAACATTCAAATAATAGATGCGTTTGTAAAATTAAAAAAATATGTTAACTTAGAAAACCGTATGTTAATAAATCATGAAAAAAGAATTTTAAAATTAGAAGAAACTATTGATAAAATGAATGAAAAAGAAAAGATAAATTCAATATTTTATGAAGGCCAAATATATGATGCATATTCTAAGATTATTAATATTTTAAGCTTAGCTAAATCAAATATAATAATTATAGATAGTTATGCAGATAACACAATGCTTGATATTATTTCAAAAATTGATAAAATGGTAGTATTAATATGTACTAATAAAAAACTAAAGAATATGGATTTAAGTAAATATAACAAACAATATAGTAATTTAAAAGTAGTTTATAACAATTCATTTCATGATCGCTACTTTATATTAGATAATAATATTTTATATCATTGTGGAGCTTCTATTAATTGCCTAGGATATAAGGTATTTGGGATTAATAAAATAGAAGATGATATTATTAAAGATAAATTAATTAATTATACTTTAACAATTGTAAAAACTAATTCTTTTAGAGAATTACAAAATAATTTATAATAATTACTAATATGGCAATTAATTATAAACAAAAAATTAAAAAATAGTTATAATTTTTGATGCTTTTTTTCCATACTTTTGTATTAAATTATTATAATATATGGTATAATTAAATAAGGTGGTAACATGAGGAAAGATAAACCAAATTTAACTTTTGATGAGTTATTTGATAAAGTAAAAACTTATATAACAAATGAATCTGATAGAAAAATGATTACTAAATCATATCTTTTTGCATTTGAAAAACATTTTGGTCAAAAGAGACATACAGGTGAAGATTATATAGTGCACCCTTTAAATGTAGCATATATATTAGCTGAAATAAATGCAGATGCACAAACAATATCAGCAGCTCTTCTTCATGATACTATTGAAGACTGTGGTGTTACTAAAGAGGAATTAGCATCCGAATTTGGTAGCGAGATTGCAAATTTAGTTGATGGAGTAACTAAAATTAATAAATTAAATTTTAGTGGTGACAATGAAGCAATACTTGCTAATCATAGAAAAATAATAGTAGGACTTACGGAAGATGTTAGGGTTATAATAATTAAGTTAGCGGATAGACTACACAATATGAGAACACTTTGGATATTAAGTGAAAAAAGTCAAAAAGCGAATGCTAAAGAAACTTTGGAGATTTTAGTGCCAATTGCTCATAGATTAGGTATGAATAAAATCAAAAGTGAATTAGAAGATTTATCTTTGAGATATTCAAAACCAGATGTATATTTTTCTATTGTTGAGAAATTAAATCAATCTAAGGTAGAAAGAAATGCTAATGTAGAATTAATGAAAAATTCTCTTACTACTTTATTAAATAGTCATGGTATTAAACATAAAATAAAAGGTAGAGCTAAGAGTATTTATAGTATATATAAGAAATTAGATACTGGACGTAGATTTAGTGATATATATGATCTTTTAGCGCTTAGAATATTTGTAGATACTGAACAAGACTGTTATCAAACTCTTGGTATAATACATTCTAAATATAGACCTATACCAAAGCGTTTTAAAGATTATATAGCTATGCCAAAAGAAAATGGTTATCAGTCATTACACACGACTGTATTTGGAGAAAATGGCCAATTATATGAGATTCAAATACGTACTTATGATATGGATAATATAGCAGAACATGGTATCGCATCACATTGGTCATATAAAGAAAAAGGTAAGACTATTATGCAGTCTGCTATGGAAGAAAAGTTACAATTTTTTAGATCTATTATGGAACTAAGTAATGAAGAAAATGATGAAAATTTTATAAATAGTGTAAAAGAAGATGTATTAAAAAATATTATTTATGTATTTACTCCAAAAGGAGATGTAATAGAACTTCCTGTAGGTTCTACTCCAATTGATTTTGCTTATCGTGTACATAGCAAAGTTGGGGATTCTATGGTAGGGGCTATAGTAAATGGTAATATAGTATCACTAGATTATAAATTAAATGATAATGATATAGTTAAAATAATAACAAATAAGAATACATTTCCATCAAGAGAATGGATAAATATGGCTTATACAGCTCAAGCTAAAAATAAAATAAAAGCCTATTTTAATAGAATAGACAAGGAAGAAAATTTAAAAAAAGGTGAAGATTTACTTAATAAGGAACTTAGAAAGAAAAAAGTATCTAATTTAGAATTTTATAAAGATGAAAATATAGATAAAGTATTAAGTGAATTAAAAGTAGGAGATTTAACAGAATTATATATAGGTATTGGAAATGGTAAATTTAAACCATTATCTGTAATAAATATAATAAAAAGTGAAGAAAAAAGCAAAGAAGAAATAATTTTAGATAAAGTAAATTCTAATGAAGAAATAAAAATAAATGTAAAAAATGATATAATTGTAGAAGGAATAGATGAAATAAAAGTAAATATTGCATCTTGTTGTAAACCAATACCAGGTGATAGAATTGTAGGATATATTACTAAAGGTAATGGTATAAGTGTACATAGGAGTGTGTGCCCTAATATTAGTGAATTAGATGAAAGACTTATTGATGTATCATGGAATGATTCTATAGATAAGAAATATTCTACTAATATTTTAGTGCACTCTATAAAATTAAATAATGATAATAAAAATATACTTATTGATATAATATCAAAAACTTCATCTAGTGATGTAGTAGTACAAAGTATAAACACAGTAAATACACCAGATGATTATATGTTTAATATAACTATTCTAGTTCCAAACAAAGAAAAAATAATAAAATTTATAAATGATATAGAAACACTTGAAGATGTTACTAGAGTAGAAAGGCTTATAAAATAATGAATATAGCAGAACTTATTAAAACAAAAAAAGAAGAAAAATTAATCAAATTATTAAAAAGAAATAAATTAGATATTAGAATAGAAGAGATACTTATAAAAGCCATAGATTTCAATAAAAATAACCTAGTAAGATATATTATAGATAATTATAATATAGATTATAATTATAAAAATGAAATAGATTATGACTTAATTAGTGTTGCAGTTATAAGTGGTAATATTGAGATTATAAATTTACTTAAAAATAAAGGTATAAACTTAGAAAAAAAATATAAATATAATAATAAAAGCAATACTATAATATCTCTAGTAAGAGATTTAGATACTTTAAAATATTTAGAAAAGTGTATAAAAAAAGAAAAAATAAAAAAAGAGGTTAATTCTATTGTAAGATCTACTATCTTAAGTCATGATATAGAGCTTTTAGATTATATAATTAAAAACTATAAAATTAATATAAAAAGAATAAAGTATGAAACTCAAAATAAAAAATATAGTTTAATAGATATAACTGAAGAAGTATTACAAGGTATGAAAAATAGAGAATATAGAAAAAGAGAGTTTGCTATATATATTAGTGATTTATTAAAGCCATCTCATAAATATAAAAAAATAATAAATAATGCTTTTAATTTATTAAAAGAAATAGAAGAAGAAAATATTTTAATAGAAAATTATTATAAATATTTAAAACAATATTATTAATAGGAGGAATATGAGAGTTTTAGTTCAAAGAAGTAAAAAATCTAGTGTTAGAGTTGGTAATACTATTATAGGTTCTATTGATAATGGATTAGTTTTATTGGTAGGATTTACTGATGGTGATACTATAAAAAATATAGATCAGTTAGTTAAAAAAGTTATAAATTTAAGAATATTTGATGATGAAGATGGAGTTATGAATAAATCATTACTAGATATTAAAGGTAGTATCTTAAGTATTTCGCAATTTACTTTGTATGCTGATACTAGGAAAGGTAATAGACCTAGTTATATGAATGCAATGGCTGGGGATGAAGCAGTTAGATTATATGATTTATTTAATAAAAAATTAAGTGAATATGTGCATGTAGAAACAGGTAAATTCGGAGCTGATATGAAAGTAAATATAACAAATGATGGGCCTGTAACAATATTATTAGAAAGTAGGGATTGATGTGATTAAAAATAAAATAGATTATAAATTAGTAAATATAGCTTTAGTAGTATTAATTGTATTTTTACTTTATAGAACAGGTAATTTATGGATGGGAGTTACAAATAAATTTTTAACTATAATAATACCATTTATATTCGCATTTGCATTAGCTTATGCACTATATCCATTCTTACAAAAAATGGAATCTAAAAAAATACCTAAAGGTTTAGGTATAGCAATAATAGTGATTCTTATACTGGCACTATCAGCTCTTGTAATATATTTAATATCTACTGTTATGTTAGGTCAAGTATCCAGTTTGTTTTCTAGTATTATGTCTTTTATAAAATCATTACAAAATACTAATTTTGATTTTAATTTAGCAGGTTTGGAAAGTAGTTTATCTGATACTTTTAAAACAATATTAGGTAATTTAGGTAAATATGTATCAGATGGCGCAATTAATTTAATTGATTCATCTGTTAGTTTGCTATCAAATTTACTTATTGTATTTGCTTCTTTTGTTTATTTTTTAATAGATATGGAAAAAATAAGATCTGAAGTTAAATTTTTCTTTAAGAAAAAATCTAAAAAAACATATATGTATGTTAAAGCTTTAGATGATGAAATGAAAAAATATTTAAGTGGGCTTGTTCAAGTTATTATAATTACTTTAATAGAATATACTTTAGTTTATACAATTATTGGACATCCAAATGCTATATTATTAGGATTTTTAGCAGCTGTAGCAAACCTTGTTCCATACTTTGGTGGAATTGCTGTAAATATAGTAGCTGCAATTACTGCATTTGCTGTAAGTCCAGCTCTTCTTATTAGAACAATTATAGCATTCGCACTTTTAAGTTCAGTAGATAGCTATGTAATAAATCCAACAGTATATGGTAAAACTAATTCAATGCATCCATTAGTTACTATAATAGCATTATTTGCTGGTGGTATTATATTTGGTATTATGGGAGTATTTATTTCATTCCCACTTGCTTTAATTGTTGTTACAACTTATAAATATTATAAAGAGGATATAACTCGTAATTTTAAAAAAGTAACTAACACAGAAGAAAAAAAATAATATTGATTTTTAATATAAAAAAATATATAATATATAGAAATTTAAGGAAGTGATATTGTGATACAAAAAGCAAAAGGTACATATGATGTATATGGTGACTATGGTAAGAGATTATTATATGTAGAAGAGCTTATGGAAGGATTAATGGAGAAATATAATTATGAGTACATGCGAACTCCTATATTTGAATCTAGTAGTTTATTTCATAGAGGTGTAGGAGAAACTACAGATATAGTAACAAAAGAAACATATGATTTTAAGGATAGAGGAGATAGACCTATAACACTTCGTCCTGAAGGAACTGCAGCTATAGTAAGAAGCTTTATTGAAAATAAAATGTATGGTAATCGTAGTATGCCAGTTAAAGCATGGTATTATGGACCTATGTTTAGATATGAACGTCCTCAATCAGGTAGATTTAGAGAATTTTATCAATTTGGTGTGGAAGTATTTGGTACTCCTGATCCTATTATGGATGCAGAAGTTATTAGTATTCCAGTTAATATGTATAAATTATTGGGTCTTAAAGGGATAAAAGTAAATATAAATACATTAGGCGATAGGGAATCAAGAGATGAATATAGAAATGCTTTAATAGAATATTTTAGACCTTATCTAAATGATTTGTGTGAAGATTGTCAAGAAAGATTTAATAAAAATCCATTAAGAATATTAGATTGTAAAGTGGATGCTAATAAAGAAATAATGAAAAATGCTCCAAAAACTATAGATTATTTAAATGAAGAATCTAAAAAACATTTTGAAGCTGTAAAGAAGTATTTAGAATCTATGCATATAGAATATGTAGTTAATACTAATTTAGTTAGAGGGCTTGATTATTATACTCATACTGTGTTCGAAGTAGAAGCAAATGTAGAAGGTTTTGGCAGTCAAAATGTTTTATGTGGTGGTGGAAGATACGATAACTTGGTAGAAGTATTAGATGGACCAAAAACATGTGGTGTTGGATTTGCTATGGGTATAGAAAGACTTATGACAGCTCTTGAATATGAAAAAGTTGATTTACCTATAGTAAATGGTATAGATTTATATGTAATACCTATGAATGATTGTGATAAAGAATATGCTACTCATTTGACTATGGAACTTAGACTTAATGGTTTTATAGTAGACATGGATTATAATAATAGAAATTTGAAGAGTAATTTTAAATGTGCTGATAGATTTAATTCCAAATATGTAATCATAATTGGCGAAGATGAGAGAAAATCTAATATATTAACTTTAAAAGATAATAAAACAAAGGAAGAATATAAAATAAAAGAAGAAGAATTAATAGATTTTTTAGATGAGAAATTAATTGAAGAATAAAGGATTGAAATTTCAATTCTTTTTTAGTATAATAAATATAGTTAAAATAAGAAGGTAGGGATAAGAATGAATAAAAATAACGCCTGGGGGGGGGGTAACCTACAGTAAAGGATTTACCCTAATAGAACTTTTAGCAGTCATTGTAATACTAGCAATCATCGCACTTATAGCTACACCAATAGTGTTGGATATAATAACAGATAGTAAAGCTTCAGCCAGAGAAAGAAGTATAGAAAATATAGAACATGCTGCAGAATTATATGTGACATCAGAATATCAAATGAATAATGAGTTAGCTCCAAGTGAAATAACAATAGGAGAATTAAAGAATAAAGGATATATACAAAATACAGATGAAGATGAAAGAAAAAAAGTATTTGTATACACAAATGGAATAGGCTATATATTCTATTATGAAGGAAGAGACAATTTAAAAGATTATAAAACATTAAAGAGTTTAATAGAAAGTGATACAAAACATATAAAGAAAAATGTATTAGTAAATGGGAATACAGTAAATAAAGTATATGGAACAAAAGATGAACAACTTACTATGAATAACTATGTACTATATTCAGGTCAATTATGGGAAGTAATAGAAACAAATGATACAAATAACACAGTAAAATTAGTATCACCAGCATCATTAACATCTATATCATACGGAGAAACAAATGATTGGAACTCATCTTGGGTAAAGAAATGGTTAAACGAATATTTCTATAGTAAGTTAGAAAGAATAGATTTAATTAAAGAAACAGAGTTTTGTATAGATCCTGTTGATGTCACACCGGATTCATATACAAAGATGACAACATGTACAAATAAAGTAACAGAAAAAGTGGGCTTATTAACATATGAAGATTATATATATGCTTTAGATGGTACAACAATTCAAGATGGAGGCTTATATTTAGATGAAGATGAAGCATCATGGCTTATAACACCAAACAGTACATCATCAAATAAAAACTGGCATACTTATTATGAGAATCCAAGTAAATTATCAATAAGCTATAATACAAATACATATGGCTTGGGAGTAAGACCAGTAATAAGTATAAAAGACAATGTTTTAGTAAAGAGTGGAAAAGGAACAAGAACTAATCCATATATATTAAGTAGTGAGAGAAGTTTAAAAGAGAATACAAAACTTAACTTAGGTAAAGTAGGAGATTATGTATACTTAGACGAATCAAATAATCCATATGTGTCAGAGTTCACAGAGTCATATATAAATAAAATTAATAATAAAACCAGTACATCAAAAGTAAGATATAGAATAGTAGAAATAAATAGTGATGGAAGTATAAAGTTAGAGAGAGCCGATGTACTAAAAAATTTACCAGATACAATAGCACGAACAGAACTATATATACCATTTTATAGTATAGATACAGGAGAAAGTTCAACAAGCTGCCTATATTCACCTGCAAAAAAATACGGTGAAGACAATATGGATGGAAATTATTACTTAGGAGGATGTGCAAATCATAACAGGTTTAATTTAATGGAAGGTGAAGGGGAATATGTCGTTAATACAGGCGAGAACTTACCATATTATTTAAATAATGCAACAAATAGTTTTTATAATTGGTATAGTGATAAAACAAAAAGTATGATAATTCCAACAACAATTAAGTTAACATCAAATGGATATGCAAGAGATTATAGTACATTAGAAGAAGATGGAGAGGTAATACTTAATGTAGGATTACCAAGTTGGGGAGAAATGTATACAGGAAATGATTTAAATATTTCATATTGGTATTTGAATAGGAAATTTGATCTAGCTAATCATATGTCGATGGCTGGGAGTCATGGAATAGGACATATGTATATTGTTTCAAGTCAAGAAATTGCTATTAGACCAGTAGTCGTTTTATCAAAAAACGTTTATATAACAAGTGGTAATGGTACATCAAATAATCCTTATAGTTTAGATATATAATAAAAACACTTGCATATTTTTTAAATTTAGTGTATATTATTATTGTACTTATTTCTTGGTGGGGAAAAACTCCGGTTTTCTACTAGGTATAAGCGAATATATGAAAGGAGAATTTACATGGCTTTAACAAAAGAAAGAAAAGCAGAATTAACTAAGAAGTTTGGTAAGAATGAAAAAGATACTGGATCTATAGAAGTTCAAATAGCTATTTTAACTGAAGAAATTAGAGAGTTAACTGAACACTTTAAAGAACATCCAAAAGATAATCATTCTAAACGTGGATTACTTCATAAAGTTGGTCAAAGAAAAAGCTTACTAAATTATTTAATTGAAAACGATGTTACTAGATATCGTAAGATAGTTAAAGATTTAGGTTTAAGAAAATAAAAAATTTAATAAATCGTAGACACTCTTTTTTGAGTGTCTTTATTTTAGGGGGATATATGATGAGAGTAAATATAGATGAGTATGCTATTGCTGGTATTAGAAGGTGCACTTCAATAAAACCGAATGATATGGGGCGTCAAACTTTTTATTTTGAATTTGAAAAATATGCTATTGTAAATTTGAAAGCAAAGGATGTAGAAGGTGGTTTATATAGAAAGTGTGTAGTTGATGCTCTAACAAAAGAAAAGTATTATTTAGGTGCTGAATATATAGATGAAGTTAATACACTTTATATAGATTCTAAGACAAGATTTGTTCCACTTAGTTATATTATTAAATCAAAAAATAATAAAATTAGACAATCTGAATTTTTTAAAATTTGTAGGGAATGTATTATTAATTTAAATGAAAAAGAGTTAGATGAAGACCAGAAATATATTATTAATAAAGCAAATGGCAAAGAAAAAGTTTTGAGATTAAAGAATTCTAAAATTTTATATAATGAGGAGGAGTAAGATATGAAGAAAGTATTCGAATTAGATTTTAGAGGAAGAAAATTAGTTGTAGAGATTGGAGAACTTGCTAAACAAGCTAGTGGTTCTTGTTTAGTTAGATATGGTGATACAGTGGTATTGTCAACTGTTGTTGTTAGTAAGAATGCTAATGTATTATCTGATTTTTTTCCATTAATGGTTTTATACCAAGAAAAATTATATTCTGTAGGTAAAATACCTGGAGGATTTATAAAAAGAGAGGGACGTCCTACAGATGCAGCAACTCTTGCAGCTCGTATGATTGATAGACCAATGCGTCCAATGTTCCCAGAAGATTTTAAAAATGAAGTTCAAATAGTAAATACAGTATTATCAGTAGATCCTGATAATTCTCCAGAACTTGCCGCTATGTTTGGGTCTTCATTATGTACAAGTATATCAAAAATTCCATTTGATGGACCTATAGCAGGTGTTAAAGTTGGTAGGGTAAATGGTGAATTTGTTATAAATCCAACTGTTGAAGAAACTGAACTTACTGATATAGAACTTACTGTAGCAGGTACTAGTGATGCGATTAATATGGTTGAAGCAGGTTCTAAAGAAGTATCTGAAGATGACATGTTAGAGGCTTTAATGTTTGGACATGAAGCAATCAAAGAATTATGTGCTTTTGAAAATGAAATAATTTCAGAAGTTGGCGAAGAAAAAATGGAATACGAAGTATTACCTATAAGTGATGATGTAAGAAATTATGTAATGGAGTATTGTACTAAGAGATTAGATGAAGCACTTCGTATTAAAGATAAATTAACTAAATATAATGCTATTGATTCATTAAAAGAAGAAATAGTTTCTAAGTATGAAGAAGAAAATAAAGACTTAGATCCAGAAGAATTAAATAAACTTTTAACAAGTGTTAAACTTGTATTTGGAGAGGTAGAATATAATTTATTTAGATCTATAGTTGTTAAAGAAGGTATGCGTGCTGATGGACGAGCTATGACTGAAATTAGACCGATATCAACTGATATAGATTTACTTCCAAGAACACATGGTTCAGCACTATTCACTCGTGGTGAAACTCAAAGTTTAAGTGTAACTACTCTAGGTGCTCTTGGAGAACATCAAATACTAGATGGACTTGATTTAGAAACTGAAAAAAGATTTATGTTACATTATAATTTCCCACAATTTTCAGTTGGAGAAACTGGTAGATATGGAGCTCCTGGAAGACGTGAGATAGGACATGGAGCCCTTGGTGAACGTGCTCTTGCTCAAGTAATACCTAGTGAAGAAGAATTCCCTTACACAATTCGTGTTGTATCAGAAATACTTGAATCAAATGGTTCATCTTCTCAAGCAAGTATATGTGCTGGATGTATGAGTTTAATGGCTGCTGGTGTTCCTATTAAAGCTCCTGTTGCTGGAATTGCTATGGGATTAATTACATATGGGGATGATTATACAATATTAACTGATATTCAAGGTATGGAAGACCATCTAGGAGACATGGATTTTAAAGTTGCAGGTACTAAAAATGGTATATGTGCACTTCAAATGGATATTAAAATTAAGGGTATAACTAAAGAAATATTAAAAAATGCTTTAGCGCAAGCAAAAGTTGCTCGTATGGAAATCTTAGACAAAATAACTACTCAAATACCAGAACCACGTAAGGAAGTTAGTAAATACGCTCCAAAGACTGAAACATTTATGATAGACCCTAATAAAATTAAAGAAGTTATAGGTAAAGGTGGAGAGACAATTACTAAGATTATACTTGAAGCTTCTGGTGTAAATGCAGTAAATGATGTTAATGCTGTTAAAGTAGATTTAGAAGATGATGGTAGAGTTGTTATTTATCATACTGATAAGGAAATAATAGAAAAAACAGCTAATATGATTAAAGATATAGTAAGAACTCCAGAAGAAGGTAAAATATATAATGCTAAGGTTGTTAAAATAATTGAAGCAGGATGCTTTGTAGAAATTTGGCCAGGATGTGAAGGAATGGTACATATTTCAGAACTTGATACTGAGAGAGTTGAACATGTTAGTGATATAGTAAAAGAAGGAGACGAAATTATAGTTAAGTGTTTAGGCTATGATAAACGTGGAAGACTTAATTTTTCAAGAAAAGCAGCTATTAAATAGTTGCTTTTTTAGTATCTTAATGGTATTATATTAAAACGAGGTGGAATATGAAAAAGTATGAATTAGAAAAATTATATATTGGCGAAGTAGGACATTTTTATAAAGTTAATAGTTCATTCCCTGGATGGGAAAATGCATTATTAATAAAAGTTGATAATATTGATAACAAATTATATATTAAAGAAGATAGTAATTATTATGACGCTTTAACAAATAATAAAATTAAAGAATGGGATAATGTAAATGATAGATTAAATGCTGATTATGGTGAATTAATAATACCAAGTAATCATAAAGAAATTAAATTTTTAGATTATTTAAAACAATTTGATGTATCTTGTAATCAAAATGAAATTACAATAGAAGAAGCTTATAGATATTTAAAACGTGCCTATGAAAAAAATATTTACAATAGTACTGAAACTTTAGCAATCATAAAACCGGATGGAATTAAGAATATTGATAAAATAATTGAAATGTTTTATAAGAAAGATTTACGAATAAAAAAATATAAAATAGAAAAATTAAGTGAAGAATTAGTCGATGAACATTATTCACATTTGTTAGATAGACCATTTTATCCTAAATTAAAGGAATTTATGATGAGTGATTCTGTAGTTATTATGATTCTAGAAGGGGAAAATGCTGTTTCTAAATTAAGAAATTTAATGGGACCTACAGATAGTAGAAAAGCACTTCCTGATACAATTAGAGGTAAATTTGGTACTGATAATATGTACAATGCAATACATGGCTCAGATAGTGATGAAAATGCACAAATAGAGATAAATAGATTCTTTAATCAAAAAGTTAAACAAAATAAAAGAGAAAATTAATTCTCTTTTATTTTATTATATATTTCTTCTATGTTTTCATTAATGTATTTAGAATTTTTAATCATTTCTATAGATTTTTTTTCATTATAATAAGGTTTTAGATGTAAGTGATAGTGTTTAACTTCTTGTACTGTGCCATTATTTTGCAACAAAGACATACCATCACAATTAAGTTTTTCTTCTAGTAATTTTTTTAATTTTTTTGCTATTTTATTTACATGATTAAGCGTTTCATCATCAATATCATCTAAATCTTTAAAATGTTTTTTAGGTATTATCAAAGTATGTCCATCACTATCTGGGTTAATATCTAAGAAAGCTAAAACTATATCATCTTCATAAATTTTATAACTTGGAATTTCTCCATTTGCTATTTTACAAAATAAACAATCCATAACATCATCTCCTATATAATTGTATCAAATTTTATAAAAAATAAAAAGAGTATTAACTCTTTTTGGTGTGAATACTGCGAATATTCATGTTTATTATGAAAAACTTAAAAAAAAATATACAAAAATATTTATAATTCTTTATTTTTTAGTGTTTTTTTAGTATAATGATTTAGGAGATGAGACTATGAATACATTAAAAATAAATGATTTAACAGTATCAGTAGAGGGTAAAATAATTTTAAAAGATTTTAATTTAATTATAAATAGTGGTGAAATACATGTTTTAATGGGTCCTAATGGTATTGGAAAAAGTACTTTAACTAAAGTTATAATGGGCGATCCAAATTATAAAATAGAAAGTGGTACTATTTATTATAATGATGCATTATTAAATGATTTAAGTGTAGATGAAAGAGCACGCTTAGGTATATTTCTAGGAATGCAACTACCTATGGAAATAGAAGGTGTTACAAATGCAGATTTTCTTCGTAGTGCGCTTAGTATAAGAGAAAAAGAAAATTTTAAATTATTTGATTTTATAAATAATATTGAGAATACTGTAGATATGTTAAAAATGGATAAAGACATGATTCATAGAGGTATTAATCAAGGATTTAGTGGTGGAGAAAGAAAGAAAAATGAAATTCTTCAAATGTATATATTAAAGCCATCATTCATAATGCTTGATGAAATTGATTCAGGTCTTGATGTAGATAGCCTTAAAATTGTTGGTGAATCTGTTATGAAATATTATAAAGAATATAATCCAGCAATATTATTAATTACTCATTATGAAAGGCTACTTGACTACATAAAACCTAATTTTGTACATATAATAAGTGAAGGAAAAATAGTTGAATCTGGGGATGCTTCTTTAGTAGAAAAAATAGAAAAAGAAGGATTTAAAAATATAAATGTTAAAAAAATTAATTCTATTGGTGTATGTGCTATAAAGGAAAAATTAAAAAATGAATAAAATAAAATTGGTTAATGATAGTTTAGAGAGTGCAAACGTAAATAGTAGTATAAAGATTGAATATTTTGAAAAAGAATGTTTGTTTGCAATCAACGAAATTAAAATAGATGTAGTATCCGATAGTACCTTAGATTTAGATATTAATTTAAAAGATGAAAGTAAACTTAATTTTAATATTAAAATAGAAGATAATGTAACTTTTAATTTAAATATAATGGCTTATGGTGTTGGAGGAAAAATACAATATAAATATAATTTAAATGAGAATAGCATTTGTAATATATTTAAATTTCAAAATGTAGATAGTATAAAAGAAATGATAATTGCTGAATTAAAAGGAGAGAAAGCAACTATAAATTATAATTTTAAGACTATAAGTAATAGCAAAGAAACTTATGATTATCATATATTCCATAAATGTAAGAATACTATTAGTAATATTAAAAATAATGGTGTTTGTACAAAAGATGGTAATATAATTTATCAAGTATCTTCATTTGTACCAAAAAATATAACAGGATGCATAGTAAATCAAAATAATAGAATTATAAATTTAACAAATAATAAATGTGAAATATTACCTAATCTATATATAGATTGCAATGATGTAGAAGCATCACATTCTGCATTAATAGGAAAATTTAGTGATGAAGAAATGTTTTATATTCAAAGTAGAGGTATAGATTATGATAATGCTATTAAACTACTAATTACAGGTTTTTTAGTTAGTGATATATCTAATAAAAAAATATTAAAGAGTATTATAAATAATATTAATAAGTATTGGAGGTGATTTATGAATCGAGAAGATTTTAAATTACTTAATAGTGATTTAATATATTTTGATAATGGTGCTACAACTTTAAAGCCATATATATTAAGTGAAAGTATAAGTGATTACTATAACAATTATAGTTCTAATGCACATAGAGGAGACTATGATATAAGTATAAAGACAGATACTATGTATGAAAATACAAGAAAACTTGTTAAAGAACTTATAAATGCTAAAAGTGCTGATCAAATAGTTTTTACTAATAATGCTACTGACTCATTAAATAAAATAATTTTTGGATATTTCAAAAATTATTTAAATAATGGTGATGAAGTATTAATTACTAAAGCAGAACATGCTTCAAATATACTTCCATGGTTTGAACTTAAAGATGAAATAGGTATAAAAGTAGATTATATAGATTTAAATGAAGAATTAAAGGTAACTTTAGATAATGTAAAAAAAGCAGTAACGCCTAATACAAAAGTTATAAGTTTAGCGCATATAACAAATGTAGTAGGTGACATTCGACCTATCAAAGAAATAATTCAGTATGCTCATCAAAATAATATAAAAGTATTAATAGATGGAGCTCAATCAATTCCTCATATTAAAATAGACGTACAAGAACTTGATATGGATTTTTTAGTATTTTCTGCACATAAAATGTGTGGACCAACAGGAGTTGGAGTAATATATGTAAAAGAAGATTTTCTAAATGATATTAAACCTATAATAGTAGGTGGTGGAATGAATTCTTCTTTTGAATACAATGGTGATAGAGTCTATAATAATATGCCACATAAACTAGAGGCTGGCACACCAAATATAGCAGGGGTTATAGGATTTGGAAGTGTTATAAAATATTTACTTAATATAGGGATGAAAAATATAGAAGCATATGAGAAGGATTTAAGAAAATATGCTATAGAGCAAATGAAAAAAGTACCAAATATTATGATATATAATGAAAATAGTGAAAGTTCTATAATAACATTTAATATGAAAGATATTTTTCCACAAGATGTTGCTATATATTTAAATAAATATAATATTTGTATAAGAGCTGGTAATCACTGTGCTAAGATATTGAAAGAAGAAATTGGAATTAAAAATACTTGTAGAGTAAGTCTTTATTTTTATAATACTAAGGAAGAAATAGATAAACTTGTAGAAGTATTAAGCAATCCTAACATTAACAATGAATTAATATAAAATATAGGTTATTGATTAATCTATATTTTTTTAGTATAATTTATATAGTTAAAATAAGAAAGTAGGTATAAAAATGAATAAAAATAACACCGGGAGGGGGGTATCTTATAGCAAGGGATTTACCCTAATAGAGCTTTTAGCAGTCATAGTAATACTCGCCATAATTGCTTTAATAGCTACCCCAATAGTACTAGATATAATAGAGGATAGTAAAGAGTCATCTAATATCCAAAGTATAAATAGTCTAGTAGATATGGCAGAGATGTATGCAACAACAAATGAATCAACAGGTAATTTATATGATAAAGTAATAGATAAAATAAAAGGAACAAAACCAGATAATGGGACAATATATGTAAATAAAAAGGGAGAAGTAGCTTTAGCTTTAAAATATAATAATAAGTGTTATGTAAAAGCATATGATTCAAATAAAATAACACAAAGTAAAGATGAGAACTGTATAGTACCAGTAGATTATTTAATGGTAGTAGATGAAACAAGTAAAGATGATGTAGCTGCTTTTGGTGGACCAATCAAAAGAAAAGAAGTAGAAAGAATAATAACAGTATCAACAAATGAAGTGCCAGTAGATGTAATAGGAAGTTTTGATGTATCAGAGAATCAAAATAGAAGTATAATGGCATGGTATAAAGATGAAGATAATAATGGATTATATGAATTATATATAGGACAAGATGGAGGAGTAAAGGCCAATCCAAACTCTAAATATCTATTTGTATTATATACGAATGCAACAAGTATTGATTTAAGTAATTTAGATACATCAAATGTAACAGATTTTTCAAATTTGTTTGTTAAATGCACAAGTGTTAATAAATTAGATTTAAATAACTTTAATACTTCAAAAGCAATTGATATGAGTAGAATGTTTCAGTACTGTACAAATCTACAAGAATTAAATATTAAAAAATTTGATACCAGTAATGTAATAAATATGCAAAGAATGTTTTTAGGATGTTCAAGTTTACAAACTTTAGATTTAAGTAATTTTAATACAAATAATGTAATAAATATGAATTGGATGTTTAGTGGATGCACAAGGTTAAGTGTTTTAAATATTAAAAGTTTTAATACTTTAAAAGTAACAGATATGTCAGGAATGTTTAATCAATGTTCATCATTAGAATCTTTAGATTTAAGTAATTTTAATACAAGTAATGTAACAAATATGCAAGCTATGTTTCAAACTTGTACAAATTTAAAAGCAATAAATTTAAATAGTTTTAATACTTTAAAAGTAACAGACATGTCAGCAATGTTTAATCAATGTCAAAGTTTGGAACAATTGAACATAAGCAATTTTGATACATCAAATGTAACAAATATGAAATATATGTTTCAATTATGTAAAAATTTAGAGAATTTAAATCTAAGTAATTTCATTACTTCAAATGTAGTTAATATGGATCGTATGTTTAATCAATGTACAAACTTAAAAACAATAAATATGAATAAAGCAGATTTTACTAAGGTAACAGAATATCCTTATATGTTTGGAGGAAATGGAGTAACAAGTATTACAGTAAAAGATGAAACAGCAAAAACATTTATAGAAGCAAGACTTACAGATGCAAGTATTACAGGGGCAACAGTAACAATAGGATAAAGGGATTGATTAATCAATTCTTTTTTAGTATAATTAATGTAGTTAAAATAAGAAAGTAGGAATAAAAATGAATAAAAATAAAGCCACTGGAAATATTCCTAATGGAGAATTTAATTTTGGTGATGAGTATATATGTGATTTAGGTGATGGTAATTCTATATTGACCACTCAGCATTTCGGTATAAGGCCAATAATAACTGTATCTAAATACGAATTAAAATAAAAAAAGATTGAATTAACAATCTTTTTTTGGTAATAATAAACTTAATACTTTTTGTTTTGTATCAATTAGTTCTTTATTTTCTAATTGTAATTGTTCATTTTTATTTTGTTCTTTATTTAAATTGCTTTGCAATTCTTCTTTTTCTCTTTTTAAATTTTCTGCCTCAGATCTTAACTCTTTTAGTTCTTTTATAACTTCACTATATTTTATATCAGCACCACTATTATTAGATTCTTTACATACAAAATCATTAAATGCATTAACGATTTCTATTAGATTATTATCTTCTAATTCTTCTGTATTTATAATTTCTCCTTCAGCAATGCTTTTTGCTATTGAGTCTATAAATCCACTATTTGTAAATTTTTCTTGTCTTCTATTAGATAAATTACTAAGAGCCCATTCATAATCACTTAAAACATCAACATGAGCATTAAAAGTTTTATTATAATATTTTAATCTATCTAATTTATCTAGTTTTGAGTTAAGTGATAAGTTAAAGCTTTTATTATAGTCACTATAACGGTTAGATATTTGCATACCATTTATCATGGTAATCTCTTGACCATTTAAAATCTCATTTAAAAATTCTTTTGCTTCTTCTAAATTATTGTAAATTCTATTACTCATAGGAACATAATTATATTCATTTTTTATTATACCTAAAATACCAATTTTATCATCTTCGAATTTTTTAATTATTATGTAATCAAATTTTTGATTTTTATCAGTAATTTCATAACTTTTACTTGGATCATATTTAACTATAAGTTCAAATTCATTAATATTGAAATATATATTTGGAAGAATTCCATTAACTTTTTCCTGAACAAATTGAGAAAGAAAATTATCATATTTTAATTTTCCTTCATTAACCAATTTATTTATTTTGTATGCATTTTCACACATTTCTTTAGCTATTTCAAAAGAATTTGTGCTTTTAAATATTTCAAGTGAGGATAAATAATTTGTATCTATACCTAATAGATGTGGTACAGATGAGGCAGGTATACTTAAATTAATTTTATCGCCATTTGTTAAAAATAATTTATATTTATAATTAGGTACACTTTTATCTTCATAATATTCATCATAATTTTTTTCAAATTTTGATAAAATGCTTTTAATTTTTTCAAATAGTGTTTCTAATTCACTAAGTTTTAATTCCATATAAATTTCTCCTTAAGTGCCATATATAATATATCAAAAACCTATTTTTGTCAAATTAAGTTTTTTTTGATATAATGGTTTAGGTGGTAGCATGTCAGTAATAAAAATAATGGATGAAATTTTATCTAATAAAATAGCAGCAGGAGAAGTTGTTGAAAGATGTTCTTCTGTCGTAAAGGAATTAGTTGAAAACAGTATAGATGCAGGAGCAACAGAGATAAAAATTGAATTAAAAGAATCTGGTGTGAAGGAAATTAAAGTAACAGATAATGGTAAGGGTATGGATAGAGAAGATGCAGTTATGTCCTTTAATAGACATGCAACAAGCAAAATTGTTGATGAAGATGATCTTTATCACATCCATACTTTAGGTTTTAGGGGCGAAGCTTTAGCATCCATTGCATCTGTTTCTAAAGTTGAATTAATAACATCAATTGGTGATGTTGGAACTAGGGTAGTTATAGAAGGTGGTAGAGTAAAACTTGTTGAATCAGCTTTTGCTAGACAAGGTACTATTATGTGTGTAAGAGATATTTTCTATAATACTCCAGCACGTCTTAAACATTTAAAAAGTCTTTATACAGAACTTGCAAGTATTACAGATTATATAAATAAAATAGCGCTTTCTAAGCCTAATATTAGATTTGTTCTAACAAATGATTCAAGAGAACTTTTAAGAACAGATGGTACTGGTAATTTATTAAAATGTATAAAAAATATATTTGGTACTCCAGTAGCTAAAAAGATGTTAGATATAAGTGCTTCTAATAGTGATTATGAAATAAGTGGGTATATAAGTTTACCAGAAGTATATAAGCAAAAAAGAAATAGTATTATAACTATAGTAAATGGAAGAATAGTAAGAAATGTTGAACTTAATAGAACTATTAATGATTCATATCACTCTTATAAACCAGATAATTATTATCCAATAGTTGTACTAAATATAGAAGTTGATACAAGTTTAGTAGATGTAAATATACATCCAACTAAAATGGATATTAAATTTGGAAATATGGAAGATTTACTTACTTTGGTAAGTGATACAATAAAAGAAAAATTAAAATCTAAAACGTTAATACCTCATATAGAAGATAAACCAGTATATATGAATGTAACTCCAACATATGAAAAAATTAAACTTGATTTTGATACTCCTATAGTAAATGATACAGAAGAGACATATGTAATAAATGAGGAATTAGTTGAAGAGGTAAAAATCCATGACGATATAAAAGAAAACAACTCTAATATGCCACTTATGTATCCAGTAGGATTAGTACATGGCACATATATTATTTGTCAAAATGAATATGGAATGTATATAATAGATCAACATGCAGCCAAAGAAAGAATAAATTATGAAATAGTTAAAGAAAAATTAAATAGTAAGAAAAAAGAAAGTATACAAATGTTATTTCCACTTACTATAGAATATACAAATTCAGAATATATAATATTAAAAGAAAATTTTGAATTTTTAAGAGATATGAATTTTAATATAGAAGAATTTGGTATTAATTCAGTAATAATAAAAGCTCATCCAGTATGGATACCTAAGGGAAATGAGGATAATGCTATTAAAAAAGTTTTAGAACTTGTAATAGATAAAGAGAAAAACTTTGATATAGAAAAGTTTAATGATCATATGGCAGCTACAATGGCATGTAAGATGTCTATTAAAGCAAATACTAATATAACATTAGATGAAATGAAAAACTTAGTAGAAGATTTAAGAAAATGTAAAAATCCTTTTAATTGTCCTCATGGAAGACCAACAACTATATATTATTCAACAAGTGATTTAGAAAAACTATTTAAAAGAAGCGGTTTTTAAATTGCTTTTTTTTTGGTTTAGTGTTATAATTATCTAGCATTTAACTAAATAAGAAAGGAGTAAATATGAGTAAAATTAATATTGTTGCTTTAGGTGGGCAAAATGAAATAGGAAAAAATATGTATGTAGTAGAAGTAAATGATAAGATTTATGTATTTGAAGCTGGCCTAAAGTATGCAGATGACAAATTATTGGGTGTTGATTATATAATACCTAATTATGATTATTTAATAGAAAACAAAAATAAAATTCAAGGTATATTTATAACTCATGGTCATGATGATCAAATGGGGGCTTTAAGTGATATTTTAGTAGATTTACCTGATGTTAAAATATATGGTGGTAAATTTACTCTAGAAATTATTAAACAGGATTTACAAGAGAGTGGTATAAAAAGTGCTAATCTTATAGAAATAAAACCACATAAAAAGATAAATTTTGGACAGGAGAGTATCTTTCCAATACAAGTATCGCATGCCCTACCAGATAGTTATTTATATGTTTTAAGTACTAGTGATGGAGCAATCTGTTTTAGTGGAAATTATTTATTTGATCCTGCTATGGAAGGACCATATGCAACAGATATAGGAAAACTTGCATATATTGGAAAACAAGGCGTATTATGCCTTATGAGTGAATCATTATATTCTGATAAAATAGGATATACATCTCCACATCATAGAGCTTCTGAAGTAATTAGAAGTACTATAGATGAAAATGAAGGAAGAATATTTTTTAATATATTTGAGACTCAAATATATAGAATTCAGGAATTATTTAATGAAGTTATAAAAACAGATAGAAATGTAGTTATAATGGGTAAAAGCTTAGAAACTATTATATTAAGGGGAATAGAATTGGGATATATAAAGTTTGATAAAAATAGAATTAAAACTATAAGTCATATAAATGATGATGGAATAATTGTAATAATATCAAATGAAAGAGAAAAACCATATTCTTGTTTAAAAAGAATACTTAGACATTCTGATAAATTTGTAACTTTAAAAGATACAGATACAGTAGTAATTTTATCTCCTTTATATGAAGGAACAGAAATAACAGCTACAAAAGTATTTGATGATATCGCGAAAGTTGGATCTAAATTAGTAATATTATCCAAAAAGTATTTATCACCTCACGCATCTAGTGAAGATATTATGCTTATGATAAAACTTATGAATCCAAAATATTATTTTCCAGTAACTGGTGAATATAGACATCAAGTAGAAAATGCTAATTTAGCTCGTAAATTAAATATACCAGAAGAAAATATTTTACTTAATTTAAATGGAGAAGTTGCTACATTTATTGATGGAGAACTTAAAGATGAAGGTAACAAAATAAAAGTAGAAGATATTTTAATAGATGGTAAAACAGCAGGAGATATAGGAGACTTAGTATTAAAAGATAGAGAAATGTTAAATGATAGTGGTATTGTAATTGTTACAGCTAATATAGATAAAGAAAAAAGAACTATAATGAATAAAGCAAATATCTATACTAAGGGATTTATTTATGTAAAAGATAATATTGATATAATAAAAGAAGCTGAAGCTATAGTAACTACTGTTATTAATGAGAATGTAAGTGAAAAATTTATAGATTATAATAAAATAAAATTAGATATAAGAGATAGACTTGGCAAATATTTCTATAAAGAAACAGAATGTAAACCTATGATTCTTATAGTAGTTCAAGAAATTTAGATTTTTAAATATAGGTTATTGATTAATCTATATTTTTTTAGTATAATTTACATAGAATAGGAGGCTAACATGAAGAAAGGTTTTACTTTAATAGAATTATTAGCAGTCATAGTAATACTCGCAATCATCGCACTTATAGCTACTCCAATAGTATTGGATATAATAAAAGATACAAAGGAGTCAAGCTTACTTAGAAGTGCAGAATTTTATATAAGTGCAGCAGAAAACTCAGTAGCAAAAGAAAAAATGAAAGATGCAACATACAATCCAAATACATGTAAAATAGAAAATAAGAAATTATACTGTGATGGACGTACTGAAGAGTTAAAAGTAGATGTAGAAGGAGAAATGCCAGAAAGTGGAAATATAACATTCTCAAATGGTGATATAAAAGATATAACATTAAAATATGAAGAAGGAAAAACAATAGTAAAAAATGCACAGGGTAAATTAGTGTATAAAACAATACCAACACCAAAATCATTTGAGGAAGATTCTTGGGAAACAATAGTAGCAAATGTAAAAGCAGGAAATACAAGCGCATATAAAGTAGGAGATACAAAAGAAATAGCACTTACAGGATTTACAAATACAGAAGAAAATAGTAATGGATTATATACAATAAGAATAGCAAACAATTCCACACCAGAAGAATGTAATACGGAAGGCTTTTCACAAACAGCATGTGGATTTGTAATAGAGTTTGTGGATATAATAACAGAACATGCAATGAACTCAAGTGATACAAATGTAGGCGGATGGCCAGCAAGTGAAATGAGAACATATGTAAATAATGATATATATAATGCATTACCAGAAGGTTTAAAAGAAAATATAGTAAATACAAAAGTAGTGTCAAGTCATGGTTCTACAGATGGAGAGACAAATTTCACATCAGAAGATAAAATATATCTATTATCAACAAAAGAAGTATATGGAAAAGAAGGAACAAATAATACAATAACATCTGATACAGCAGAAGCAGAGACAAGACAATTAGATTATTATAAGACAAATGGAGTAACAACAGCAAGTTATTCAGGAGTAGTTAAAAACTATAATGAAGATCCAAAATATTGGTGGCTTCGTTCTGCTTATTACAGTAATACTAACGTTTTCTACAATGTGAACTCTACTGGGTGTTGGAGTGGAGATCTTGCTAATAGTACCCGTGGCGTGGCTGTGGCTTTCCGAATTTAGTATCGATTAAAAACATTTCAAATTATAAGTTATTTTAGAAATTTAAAAAAAGTTTTTACTTTTTTTTTATTTTATAGTATAATAGTATGTAGATTGTAGGAGATGATTAAATGAAGCATATTTATACTAGTCTTGATATAGGTACTGATACAATAAAAATTGTGGTATGTGAATTATATCAGAATAAGTTAAATTTACTTGCATCTTCATCTTTTAAGTCTAAAGGTATAAAAAAAGGATTAATAACTGATGTTGAACTTGCTACTGAATGTGTTAAGGGAGCAATTAGTGAAGTAGAAGATATGCTTGGTATAAAGATTAAAAAGGTTATAGCAAGTATTCCATCATTTAATGCTGAATATTCTATAGCAAAAGGTAGTATTAAGGTTAATAATACAGATGGTATTGTTACTGGTGAAGATGTTATGAAAGTTTTAGAGGTTGCTGTTAAGAGTAGTCCATTTACTTCAAGAGAAATGATTACTGTTCTTCCAGTTGACTATACTCTAGATGATACTGCATTTATAAAAAATCCTAAAGGTATGCGAGGAACTGATTTAAGTTGCAAAGCTGTTTTAGTTACTACACCAAAGAAAAATGTATATTCTGTAGTAGGATTACTTGAACAATTAGGCATAGAGGTAGTAGATATTTCTATAAATAATATTGGTGACTTGTATTCATTTAATAACAAAAATTTTGAGGATAAAATAGGAGCTATTATAAATGTTGGTTATGATATTACTACAGTATCATTATATAATAAAAGTATACTAGTAAAAAGTAGTATAATTAATATGGGTGGTAAAAGTATTGATAGTGATATTTCATATATGTTTAAGCTTGATATTCCAACATCAAAAAATTTAAAGTTAAAATTTGCTTTAGCCCATAAAAGAAATGCGAGTGTAAATGACATTATAGAAGTTAAGAGTGCATATGATGATCATTTAAAAATAAATCAATTTGAAATATCTGAAGTTGTTATGTCTAGAATAGCAGATATATTAAATGAAGCAAAAAAAGAGATAAATCTATTGACAAGTAAGAAAATAGATTATATTATAATTACAGGTGGTACTAGCAATATGCCAGGTTTTGAATATGTTGTAAATGATATATTTGGTGAAAATGCTAGTATAGGTAATGTTAAGATGTTAGGTATAAGAGATAATATTTATTCATCTTGTATTGGAAATTTAGTATACTTTATTAGTAAGTTAAAATTAAAAAATCTTGATTATAGTATGATTAATGATAATGAAGTATTTCAAATAACTTCTATTACATCTAGAAAATTAAATACGTCAGATTCAATGCTAGGAAAAATTTTTGGATTTTTCTTTAGCGAATAGAGGAGGAAATTATGTTTGGATTAGAAATGGACCAAGTTGCTAAAATTAAAGTTATTGGTGTTGGTGGAGGAGGAAACAATGCCGTTAATAGAATGATAGAATCAGGTGTTAAAGGTGTTGATTTTATAGTAGCCAATACTGATTTACAAGTATTAAATTGTTCTAAAGCTCCAACTAAGATACAAATTGGTGAAAATTTAACTGGAGGAAGAGGAGCAGGAGCTAAACCTGAAGTTGGTAGAGAAGCTGCCCTTGAAAGTAAGAAAGAATTAGAAGAAGCTTTAGCCGGTGCTGATATGATATTTGTAACATGCGGAATGGGTGGAGGTACTGGAACAGGTGCTGCTCCAGTTATCGCAAATATTGCTCAAGAACTTGGTGCACTTACAGTTGGTATTGTTACTAAACCATTCTCTTTTGAAGGTAAGAAAAGAATGGAACAAGCAATTTCTGGTTTAGAGGAATTAAAGAAAAATGTAGATACATTAATAGTAATACCAAATGATAAATTAAGAGAAATAATCGATAAGTCTACACCACTTTTAGAGTCTTTTAAAGAAGTAGATAATGTTTTAAGACGTGGTGTTCAATCAATATCAGATTTAATAGCTGTTGCTGGATTAATTAACCTAGACTTTGCCGATGTTAAAACTGTAATGGAAAAACGTGGTACAGCTTTAATAGGTATAGGTATAGGTGTTGGTGAAAACAGGGCTGCAGAAGCTGCTCGTCAAGCTATATCAAGCCCATTACTTGAAACTAGTATAGATGGTGCAACAGATGCTATTATTAATGTAACAGGTGGTAATAATTTAACTTTATTTGAAGTTGAAGAAGCAAATGAAGTAATTAGAAGTAGTGCTAAGACTGAGATGAATACTATATTCGGTGCTGTTATTAATGAAAATTTAACAGATGAGATTATTGTTACAGTAATAGCAACCGGTTTTGATGATGATGAACCTGAATATAAACCAATGAGTAATGATAGAGTAAATGAAGCAGGATTTAAATATTCAAGTGATGAAGATGAAGATTCTGATGACATAATTCCTTCATTTTTAAGAAATAGAGGTAGTTTTTAAAAATAAGTTTTAATACTTATTTTTTTCTTATAAAATTAATGATATAATATAATTATATTGGAGGTGCTATATGACTGATATAGAAATAAGTAATAATTGTAAAATGCAAAAAATAGAAGATATAGCTCAAAAACTTAATATTGATTCTTCAGATTTAGAGTGTTATGGTAAATATAAAGCTAAAATTAATTTTATTAATGTTAATAGTAATCATAATGGAAAATTAATACTTGTAACCAGTATTAATCCTACACCTTTTGGAGAAGGTAAAACTACTATGAGTATTGGTATAAATGATGCTTTAAGAAAATTAAATAAAAATAGCGTTGTTGTATTAAGAGAGCCATCTTTAGGACCTGTTTTTGGTATAAAAGGAGGAGCAGCAGGTGGAGGATATTCACAGGTTGTACCTATGGAAGATATTAATTTACATTTTACTGGAGATATACATGCTATAGAATCAGCAAATAATTTATTATGTGCTATAATTGATAATCATATATATCAAGGTAATAGTTTAAATATAAAAGAAGTAGTATTTAATAGATGTGTTGATCTTAATGATAGGGCTCTTCGTAATGTAGATATTAAATATGATAATAAAGGATTGATAAGAGAAGAGCATTATAATATAACTGTAGCAAGTGAAATTATGGCAATACTTTGTATGGCTAGTGATATAGAAGATTTAAAAACAAGAATTGGTAATATATTAATTGGTTATAATGAGAATAATAAACCAGTATTTGCTCGTGAACTTAATTGTGTGGGTGCTATTGCTTTGTTACTTAAGGATGCAATTAAACCAAATTTAGTTCAAACATTGGAAAATAATCCTGCAATTATACATGGAGGACCTTTCGCAAATATCGCACATGGATGTAACTCGGTAATTGCTACGAAAACAGGATTGAATGTTGCAGATTATGTAGTAACGGAAGCAGGATTTGGGGCTGATTTAGGAGCAGAAAAATTTTTAGATATAAAGTGTCAAGTCGCAAATATTAAACCTAATTGTATTGTTATAAATGCTACTATTAGAAGTTTAAAATATAATGGTGGAATGAATAAAGAAGATATTTGTAAAGAAAATCTAGAAGCTTTAAAAAAAGGCATTGTAAATCTTGAAAGACATATAGAAAATATGAGTAAATACACAAAAAATATTATTGTTTGTTTAAATAAATTTGATTTTGATAAAGAATCAGAAATAAATTTTGTTAAAAATTTTGTTAAAGATATGGGATATCCAATAGAAGTATGTGAGTCATTTAAATATGGTAGTGATGGGGCCTTAGAACTTGCAAGTAAAATAGTAGAAATTTGCAATAATGATATAGATTTTAAATCACTATATGATTTCAATATGAATATAGTAGATAAAATAAATAAAATAGCAAAAGAAATTTATAGAACTGATAATGTTATTATAAATGATAAAATACGTGCTAAAATCAAAAAAATAGAAGATATGGGGCTTGGGAATTTACCAATTTGTATAGCAAAAACACAATATTCATTTACTGATGATATGAAAAAGTTAGGTGCTCCTGTTAATTTTGATATGACTATTACAGACATAAAAATATCTAGTGGTGCAGGATTTATAGTTGTACTTATGGGTAACATTATGACTATGCCAGGATTAGGTAAGAATAGTGCCTATCTTAATATGGATATAGATAAAAACGGAAAAATAAAAGGGTTATTTTAATGAAACATAGACTAATAAAACTATTTTTATTAGTTTTTTTATAAAATATTAAAAATTTCTTTGAATATATAAAAAACTATGATAATATATATGTCCTAAAGGCAGGAACAATATATGAACATAAGAAAAGAATTTCTACAAGAATTAGTATCAAAATCAAAAGAAAATAAATTAATTGAAAAAGAATATATTACAAATTTTATTGATTCAATTTTATATAATCATAATGTAAATACAAAATTTAGAAACATATTTGATGCTTATGCAGAATACGGATCAAAAGAAATTAGTGTAGATTATAATAAAATTGCAAATAGTTATAAATATTTTATTAAGGGAAAGGAAAAAAACTATTTTGAGTCTAATTTAGAAATATTACATATAATATTACATGAAATGGAACATTTTTATCAGGATTTTAAAGTAAATCATAATAATTTAGAAGGTATTATTTTAAATTATGGAATAAACAGCTTAACTAAAAAAGCTATTTCAACAGAAAAAACAGTTAACGATATATATGACAAAACTTATAATATAAATCCTAGTGAAAGATTGGCTGATTATTATGCTGCTAAATATCTATTAGAGGTAATAAAAAATAATAAAGATTTAGATAAATTTAATGAACTATATGATATTGCTAACAATTTACTTATTGATTCTATGATGAGAGGTTATAGAAAAGTAGATGGTAAATTTTTATCAATTCCATTTAAAGAATATATGATTAAAACTGGATGTGAATCTAAATTAAATAATTTATCCTTTTATTCTTATGATAATAAAAAGTTTTACAAACTTGCTTCTTCTAACATGAATTTAGAAGAAAGATTTAAGTATGGTTTTATAGTAAAAAACACTGAATATAATTATTTATTAAGTAAAAAGAAAATAATCGTTTAAAGCGATTATTTTTTAGTTATTTGTTTAAATTTTATTTTGTGTGCTCACAATATTTGTGAGAGGAGGATTTATGGCACGTCATAAAGTTGAGATTTGTGGCGTGAATACTGCGAATTTAAAAGTATTGAGTAATGATGAAATGAAGGAATTATTTAAAAAATATAAAGAGGGAGATGAAAATGCTAAAGAAGCTATTGTAAATGGTAATCTTAAATTAGTTTTAAGTATACTTAGAAAATATAATAATCGTACTGATAACATGGATGATTTATTTCAAGTGGGATGTATTGGGCTTATTAAAGCTATTGATAATTTTGATTTAGGTTTTGATGTTAAATTTTCTACTTATGCAGTACCTATGATATTAGGAGAAGTAAAAAGATATTTAAGAGATAATAATAGTATTCGAGTAGCTCGTAGTATTAAGGATATAGCTTACCATGCTATGAGTGTTAAAGAAGAACTTACTAATTTATTAAATAGAGAACCAAGTATAAAAGAAATTGCAGAGAAACTAAATTTAACTGAGTATGAAGTAAGTAATGCTCTTGATAGTATGAGGGATACAGTAAGTATATTTGAACCTATTTATAATGATGGTGGAGATACTATATATTTAGCAGATCAAATAGAAGATAAAAAAAACAAAATGAGATCCATTGATGAGAGGGTTGCCTTAAATGAAGCTATAAATAAATTAAAAGATAAAGAAAAATTCATAATAATGGAAAGATTTATTACTGGTAAAACTCAAATGGAATTGGCAAGCGAAATAGGCATATCACAAGCTCAAATATCTAGATTAGAAAAAAGTGCTTTAAATAATATTAAAAATAATATTTCATAAAAAAATATGGTATAATGTATTTGGGTGGTTTTATGGAATATATTTTTATTGTAAATCCAATATCAGGAAATGGTCATGGTGCAGTAGCAAGTCAAGTTATAAAAGAATATTGTAATAGGTTAAAAATTAATTTTAAGATAATATATACTAAGGCTAAGGGCGAAGCTAAGAATATTGCTTCATTCTATAAAAATAAGAATACTGTTGTTTATAGTGTAGGTGGCGATGGAACTTTAAATGAAGTAGTAAACGGACTTTATAATTCTAAGTCTACTTTAGGTATTGTTCCTGTTGGAACTGGGAATGATTTTTATAAAACTTTAGTAGATCATGCCGGTAACACAATTGATATAGGTAAAGTAAATGATAGATATTTTATAAATATCGCATCTATTGGTTTGGATGCAGAAGTAGCCTTTTTAGCAAACACTCTTAAAGAAAAAAAGTATCCTAAAGAACTTGTTTATATTTTAAGTTTAATTAAAAATTATTTTTCGTATAAAAATAAAACAATTAAAATAAATGATAGAGAAGAAAATATAACTATATTAACTGTTTGCAATGGTAAATATTATGGTAATGGCTTTAAGATTGCTCCAAGCGCTAAACTTAATAATGGCATGTTTGATGTATGTGAAGTGTGTGATATAAAAAAATTAGAAATGATACCACTTATTTCTAAATTAATTAAAGGTACACATACCAAAGATAATAAAGTAAATATTTATAATACTGATAAATTAGTTATAGAGTCACCAATAAGTTTAGCATGTAATGTAGATGGTGAAATTATTAAAAATAATAAATTTGAGTTTTCTATAATTCCAAATGCTATAGAAATAGATTATAAAGATAATTTAAAAATAAATAAAATATTAAAAGAAAAAAAGTTAATTAAATAGGCACAAGTCTATTTTTTTCATATAATATAATGGTGATAGTATGAGACTTTCAGATTTACAAAATAAAACTGTGGTAAATCTAATAGATGGTAAAAATATTGGTAATATTATTGATATGGCAGTTGATGAATCAGGTAAAGCTATAGATTTAATAGTAGAAAAACATAGATTTTTATTATCTTATTTTTCAAATAAAAAAGAAATATCTATAAAGTGGGAACAAATTGAAAAAATAGGTGAAGATGTAATACTTGTTAATATTGTTTATTAATTCTTTATTTTTAATTTTTAATATGTTATAATTGATTTGGTGATAACATGAAAGTTTTACTATATACAGAAAATGAAAAAATGATAGGAAAATCAGGACTTGGTAAAGCTATAAAACATCAAATGGAGGCTATGAGACAAAACAATGTTGAATTTACTACAAATCCAAAAGATGATTATGATATTGTTCATATAAATTTTTATGGTCCTAAATCATATGCTTTGGCTAAAAAAGCAAAAAAGGAAGGTAAAAAGGTTATATATCATGCCCATTCAACGGAGGAGGATTTTAGAAATTCATTTATTCTTTCTAATCAAGTGGCTCCTTTATTTAAAAAATGGTTAATGAGTTGTTATACATTAGGAGATCATATTTTAACACCAACTCCATATTCAAAAAAACTATTAGAAGGGTATGGTATTAAAATTCCAATAACTGATATCAGTAACGGTATTAATGTTAAGTTTTTTGAACACAATGAAAAACGTGGAAAAGAATTTAGAAAAAATTTTAATTACAATGAAGATGATAAGGTTATAATGGGCGTTGGTCTTTATATTGAAAGAAAAGGTATTTTAGACTTTGTTGAATTAGCAAAAAGATTACCACAATATAAATTTATTTGGTTTGGATATTCTCCATTATCTGCTAGTCCTAAAAAAATTAGAGATGCAGTTAATACTAAGCTTCCAAATTTAACATTTGCAGGATACGTAGAACCTGATGTATTAAGAGGCGCATATAGCGGTTGTAATTTATACTTATTCCCAACATTAGAAGAAACTGAAGGAATACCTATAATGGAAGCATGTGCGGCTAAAATTCCTGCTTTAATACGTGATATACCAGTTTTTTCTGGATGGCTTGAAGATGGTGTTAATGTATATAAAGCTAAAAATTTAAATGACTTTGAAGATAAAATTAAAAAAATTATTGAAGGAAAATTACCTAATTTAACTGAAGCTGGATATGCTGTCGCACAAACAAGGGATATAAAACTTGTTGGTAAAAAGTTAATTGATATATATAAGGAGGTACTAGAAAAGTCACATGAATAATATAGAAGATTTAATAAAAATAAACGTTAAGGATACAAAAAAATTAAATGAAGAAACAAATAAAATAAATGAAAAAATGTATATAAAATCAACATTATATTCTAAAAGAGGCAATGAATTCTATGACATATCTTTTGTAAATGATGGTGTAGAATCTTTTATTGGAAGATATCCACGTATAGATGATAGAGTAGAGGTTTTTCAAAACAAAGATAAAATATTAATCTGTAATAGAAAATTTATAGAAGATGGAATGAAAATTGTAAAAGTTTTGGGAATGTATAATATTTTAGATAATATGTTATATTACTGTACTGAGGTAGAAGCACTAGATTTATTTGATTCTAATATTGATAAAAAACATTTGAGTAATCCAGAAAATACGTTATATAGATTAGATATAGAAAAAAAGAGAAGAAACGAAGAATCAGCTAAAAAAATTTAGTGAGGTGTATTTATGAAAAAAGAAAAAATATCAGTAATAGTTCCTTGTTATAATGAAGAACAAGCTATTCCATATTTCTATGAAGAAATAAAGAAAATAAGTTCTAAAATGAATAAATTAGATTTTGAATATATATTTGTAAATGATGGATCAAGTGATAATACATTAGATATTGTAAAAGAATATGCCAAGGAAGATGATAGAGTTAGGTATGTATCTTTTAGTAGAAATTTTGGTAAGGAAGCTGCTATGTTAGCTGGTTTACGTCATTCAGAAGGAGATTATGTAACTTTAATGGATGCTGACCTTCAAGATCCTCCTAAATTATTAATTGAAATGTATGATTTAATAAAAAAAGAAGGATATGATTGTGTAGGAACTAGAAGAGTTACAAGAAAGGGTGAACCTCCTATTAGAAGTATGTTTGCTCGTGCTTTTTATAAAATAATAAATAAAATGTCTAAAACTGAAATGGTAGATGGTGCTAGAGACTATAGACTTATGACAAGGCAAGTAGTGGATGCAATTATATCTATGGATGAATATAATAGATATTCAAAAGGTATATTTAGTTTTGTTGGCTTTAAAACAAAATGGTTAGAGTATGAAAATGTAGAAAGAGTTGCTGGAGAAACTAAATGGTCATTTTGGAAATTATTTATATATGCTCTTGAAGGTATAACAGCTTTTTCAACAGTTCCTTTAATATTTTCTGCTGTTATAGGATTTATATTTTGTATAATTTCATTTATTATGATAATTGTAATAATAATTAAGACTTTAGCTTTAGGTGATCCTGTATCTGGTTGGCCATCGCTTGTATGTATTATATTTTTTATAAGTGGGATACAATTATTTTGTATGGGTGTAATAGGACAATATTTATCTAAAACATATTTAGAAACTAAAAAAAGACCTATATATATAGTAAAAGAATCTAAATAGAATTCTTTTTTTCTTGTAATTAAAAGAGATTATTGATATAATATAAAATAGTAAGGTGATAAGATGTACTTAAAGAAAATAATCGCACAAGGTTTTAAATCTTTTGCAGACAATACAATTATAGATTTAGATAATAACATAACTGGAATAGTTGGACCTAATGGTAGTGGTAAAAGTAATGTAGTAGATGCTGTAAGATGGGTGTTAGGAGAACAATCTGTTAAATCTCTTCGTGGTGAAGGTGGTATGACTGATGTAATTTTTGCGGGTAGTAAAAGTAGAAATCCTATGAATGTCGCAACTGTTACTTTAATATTTGACAATTCTGATAATTATTTAAATGTATCATTTGAAGAGGTAGCTATTAGAAGAAGACTTTATAAAGATGGTACTAATGAATTTTTCATAAATGAAGAAAAATGTAGATTAAAAGATATTAATGATTTACTTATGGATAGTGGTATAGCTAAAGAATCTTTTAATATAATATCTCAAGGTAAAATAGATGATATATTATCAAGTAAACCAGAAAATAGAAGGATAATATTTGAAGAGGCTGCAGGGGTATTAAAATATAAAAAAAGAAAAGAAGAGGCTTTAAGAAAGTTAGAAAAAACTAAAGATAATATTAATAGAATAAATGATATTATAAGTGAGTTAGAAGTTCAAGTAGAACCATTAAGGGAACAAAAAATTAAAGCAGAAGAATTTAATTCTTTAAGTGATGAATTAAGAGAACTTGAAATATCTTTGGTTGCTAACGATATTACTGAAATTAATTATAAATATCAAGAAAATAAGAAAAAAATAGATGAATTATCAAAAGAAATCATTAATTTAAATACTTCTAATTCAACTAATGAAGCTAAAACTTCATCATATAAAATGAATATAGCAGAGTTAGACAAGCAAATAAAAGAACAACAGCAAGAACTTCTTAACATGACGTCATTAGTTGAAAAAATTAATGCTAGAAAGCAAATAATTCTTGAAAGAAAGAAATATGAGGTAGATGATGTAGTTCTTCATAATTCTTTAATAAATTTAAAAGAAGAAGAATTAAGTATAACTAATACTATCAATTCTTATACCAATGAAATTAATATTGAAAAAGAAGAAATTAGTAAAATTAATAAAGATATAGACACTTTTGAAAGTAGTATTATAAAAATTAAAAGTGATAAGAGTGATTTATTATCTAAGCTTAATACTAATGTTAAAAATTTAAATATACTTAAAACTAAAATAGATTCTTTAAGAGAAAATATTGATAATAACTCAAGTTTACCTTATGCTGTTAAAAATGTATTAAATAATCCTAAATTAAGAGGACTTTATAACTCTATAGGTTCTTTAATTGAAATAGATGAGAAGTATTCTAAGGCTATTTCAGTGGTTTTAGGGGCTAATTCTTCTTGTATAGTAACAGATAATGAGATAAGTGCTAAAGAGGCTATAAACTACCTTAAAAACAATAATTTAGGTAGGGTAACATTCTTTCCACTTAATATAATAAAAGAAAAACTTATAGATCGTGATACTTTAAGTATTTTAAATAAAGAACATGGATATATAGATATAGCTAGTAATTTAGTTAAATATGATAAAAAATTTACAAATATAATTAAAAATCAATTAGGTAATGTTATAGTAGTAGATAATATTGATAATGCAAATATTATAAGTAAAAAAATAAATTACAAATATAGAATTGTAACTATTGATGGAGAAGTATTACATGTAGGAGGATCTCTTACAGGTGGTAAAGTAAATGTTAGAAATATTATTACTGATAAATATGAATTAGAAAATAATTTAAAAGAATATCAAAAATTAGAAAAATTACAAAAAGATATTGAAAATGATTTAAATAAAATTGATTATGATTTAAAAGCACAAGAAGATAAATTGTATTTATCTAATAAAGAAAAAATAAATAAAGAAGAGTATATTAATTCTAGAAATTCTATGATTGTAGATTTAAATAAGAAAAGAGAATCTATAACAAATGAAATTAGTGATACAGAAAATTCTATTAATAAAACACTTACTAAGGAAGAAGATATAGTAATAAAAGAATACTATGAAGCAGTAAATAAAAGAAATAGAATTCAAACTAATTTAGAAGCTTTAAACAATTCTAGAGTAAGATTAAGTAATGAATTAGAAGAATTTGAATATACAATAAAAAGAGAAAGTGCAAGTTTTAATGAGAAAAATAATGAATTACATGAACTTGAAATAGAAGTAAATAGAGCTGATGTTAAATTAGATAACCTTTTAAATATATTAAATGAAACATATACTATTACATATGAAAAAGCAATTAGTTTATACAAACTAGATATAGATGTTAATATTGCTCGTAATAAAGTAAATTCATTAAAAAGAAAAATTAAAGATATCGGCCCAGTTAATACTATGGCACCAGAAGAATATGAAAGAGTAAGTTCAAGATATGAATTCTTAATTCATCAACAAGAAGATTTATCAAGTGCTTCAGCAACTCTTTTAGAGATAATAGAAGAAATGGATAATGTGATGAAGCAAGAATTTATTAAAACTTTTAAAATTATTCAGGAAAACTTTACAAAAACTTTTAGAGAATTATTTAATGGTGGTAATGCAGAATTAAAACTTACGGATAGTTCTAACATACTTGAAACAGGCATAGAAATAGAAGCATGTCCTCCTGGTAAAACATTAAAAAGTATTAGTTTATTATCTGGTGGTGAAAAAACATTTACAGCAATCAGTTTATTATTTGCTATACTAAAATCAAGACCTGTACCATTTTGTATACTAGATGAAGTAGAGGCTGCTCTTGATGAAGTAAATGTAGAATCATTTGGTAAATATATACGTTCATTAAAAGAAAAAACACAATTTATAGTAATAACACATAAAAAGAAAACAATGGAATATGTAGATGTATTATATGGTATTACTATGCAAGAATCAGGAGTTAGTAAATTAGTTTCTGTAAAATTAGAAGAAATTAAGTAGGAGTGATAACATGAATTATTTATTATATGGGCAAGAGCAATTTTTAATAGACAAAGAAGTAAAAAATATAATAAGTAAATCTAATATAGAAGAAATTAATATATCTAAATACGATTTAGAATTTAATACTATAAAAGAGATATTAGAGGATGCAAATACAATATCTCTTTTTGATAATAATAAACTTATAATAGTAGAAAATGCTTTTATATTTAGTAGAACATCTTCAAAAAAAATAGATGATATAGATTTATTAGAAGAATATTTAAAAAATAGTAATCAAAATACAATAATAATATTTATAGATGATCAAGAAAAAATTGATAATGTAAAAAAAATAGTTAAATTAATACATAGTAATGGAATAATAAAAGAATTTAACAAAGAAAAATACATAACTAAAACTGTTAAAACTATGTTTGATGATTATAAAATAAATAATAGTGATATAGAATACTTTATTAAAAGAGTAGGTAATAATTTAGAAATAATATATCAAGAAATTGAAAAATTAAAGATATATAAAATAGATGATAAAATAATTACTAGAGAAGATATAGATAATATTTGTATTGAATTTATAGATGTAGATATATTTAAATTTGTAGATGATATAATAAACAAAAATAAAAAGAATGCAATTAAAACTTATAAAGAACTATTAAAAATAAATGAAGAACCTATTAAAATAATAGCCCTTATAGCTAGTAAATTTAGACTTATGTATCAAGCTTCTACACTAACTAGAAAAGGATATACCGAAGAAAATATTTCAGAGATACTCGGAGTACATAAATATCCTGTACATCTTGCTATTACAACAGGATATAAATATAATCCCAAAGTATTACTTAATTATTTAGACTTATTGGCAGACCTTGATATAGGAATTAAAACAGGCACCAAAGATAAGGAATTAGCGCTCGAATTATTTATATTAAGTTTGTGATAAATTAATAGAGATTGAATTTTCAATCTTTTTTATTGAAACAAGCAAAAAAATGTGATAAAATGGAAAGGTCGTTTTGTTTTAGAGGTGAGAAGTATGAAGAAAACAAAAATAATTTGTAGTATTGGTCCATCTAGTTGTAATGTAGATGTTATGAGTAAGATGGTATTAAATGGAATGAATGTAGCACGTATAAATTTTTCACATGCTACAGATGAAGAAAAAGAAAATGTAGTAAGAACAGTAAAACAAGTTAGGGAAATAACTAAAATACCTGTTGGTATATTATATGACACTAAGGGTCCTGAATTTAGAAATGGGATGCTAGAAAATGATTTTATTACTTTAGAAGAAGGTAAAAACATAAGAGTAGTTAAAGGTAATATACTTGGTAACGAAGAAAGATTTTCAGTAAATCATGATAGTGCGATAGATTCATTATCTATTGGTGATGATATATTATTAGAAAATGGTTTAATGAAGATAAAGGTTATATCTAAAGAAATAGATGGCGTAACTTGTAAAATAATTGATGGTGGAGTTTTAGGTAACAAAAAAAGTTTAAGTGTACCTGGAGTTAAACTTGATATTCCTTTTATTAGTGATTATGATTATAATGATATAGTTTATGCTTGTAATCATGATGGAGATTTTTTAGCTCTTTCTTTTGTGTCAACTAAAGAAGATGTCCTAGAAGCTAGACGTATATTAAAAGAAAATAATCGAGAAGATATGGAAATTATTTCTAAAATTGAAAGTACAACTGGAATAGATAATATAAAAGAAATTGTTGAAGTGTCTGATGGAATTATGGTAGCGCGTGGAGATTTAGGTGTTGAAGCACCTATGGAAGAACTTCCTTTCTTACAACAATTGATTATTAAAGAATGTCATAAGCAAGGTAAATTTTCTATAGTAGCTACTGAAATGTTAGAATCAATGAAAAAGAATTCGAGACCTACAAGAGCAGAGGTTAGTGATATTGCTAATGCTGTACTAAACGGTACAGATGCAGTTATGTTATCTGGAGAAACTACTACAGGTAAATTTCCAAGTTTAGTTGTTCATTATATGGCAAGTATATGTGAAAAATCTGAAAACCATTTAAATTATAAAATTAATATTGATTTTGTAGATAAAACTATTGGAGGAGCAATTGCAACTAGTGTTGTTGAAACTGCAAATTTACTTGATGCTAAAGTTATAGTGGCAGCTACTATGAGTGGATTATCTGCAAGACGAGTAAGTAATTTAAGACCAAAAAGTTTAGTACTTGCGACATGTGCAAGTGAATCTGTCGCACGTAGTTTAATGCTTAATTGGGCTGTTTATCCAGTGGTAACTAATGTATATAAATCAACAGATGAAATAATAGAAGATGCAAAAGATAAAGCTAATGATTTCATAAATTTAGAAAAAAATGATGTTATTCTTATAACTGGTGGTTTTCCAAATAATACTGAAGTAAAAAGTACAAATTTTATGAAAATCGAACAAATATAAAAGAGATTAATTAATAATCTCTTTTAATTTATCATTTATTTCTTTTAATACTTGTTCATTTTTATTAGGTCCAGGTTTATAATATCGTCTACCTATTAAATTGTCTGGTAGGTATTGTTGTTTAACTACATGATTTGGATAATCATGAGCATATTTATAATCTTTAGAAGAAGTTTTAATATGATTAGGTACATTACCTGTATTTCCCTTATTTATATCGTTTAATGCACTATCTAAAGCCAAATATGCACTGTTTGATTTAGGAGACAATGCGAGTTCTATAACCGTTTGAGCAAGTGGTATCCTGGCTTCTGGAAGACCTAATCTCTCACAGGCATTTATACAAGCATCAACTTTTAATCCCATATTAGGATTTGCAAGACCTATATCTTCATAAGCTATAACACTCATTCTTCTATATATTATATCTAAATCTTCTGCTTCAATTAATCTTGCAAGGTAGTGAAGAGCTGCATCTACATCAGAGCCTCTAATACTTTTTTGAAAAGCACTTATAACATCATAATATCCATCCCCATTTTTATCATGAAATAAATTAGGCTTATTGCTTATTGACTTAAGTGTTTCAATTGTAACATTTTTATTAGTAGAGTAGTATGCTACTTCAAGTAAATTATAAGCATATCTTAAATCTCCACTAGATATTTCTGATAGATATTCAATACTTTTATTATCTATTTTAATATCACTTAGTTGTTCTTTAATAGCTCTTTTAATAGCTTTTTTAATATCATTACTTGTAAGTTCCTTTAATTCAAATAATTGACATCTAGATCTAATTGCTGGATTTATTGAGTGATAAGGATTTGCTGTTGTCATACCAATTAATATTATTAAACCATTTTCTAGATAAGGCAATAATAAATCTTGTTTATCTTTATTTAACCTATGTATTTCATCCATAATAACTACAAGTTCACCATACATTTTTGCTTCTTCAATTACTATGTCAAAATCTTTTTTATTATTTATAGTGGCATTCAACATTCTATATTTTAATCCCAATTCTTCTACTATAGCAGTTGCGATTGTTGTTTTACCAATACCAGGTTTACCATATAAAATCATTGAAAACAGTTTCTTATTCTTAACTAAATTAGTTAAAACTTTATCTTTACCTATTAAGTGTTCTTGTCCTATAACACTTTTAAGACATTTAGGTCTCATTGTGATTGCTAATGGTTCCATTTACACCACCTCATGAATATTCTATCATAAATTTTATCAAAAATATCAAAAATGTGTTATAATTATAATAGGTGGTAACATGGAGAGAATAAAACAATTAATTATTGATAATCCTAATATAGCATTCAGTTTAAAAGGAAAGATATATGAATGCGCTAGTCTTATTATAAATGAATATCCAAATGCATATAAGGGCTTATGTAATAATTTAGAAAATTTGAATATTAAATACATAAATGGTGATATAAACAAAATACTAAATAGTATTGGAGCAATGTCTTTATATGATGGTAAAGAAAATACTATGTATATTAGCTTAAGTGAAGCTATGGGTGAACATTATAAAGACATGCTTATACACGAGTTATTACATGTATCTTCTAAAGAAGATGATAGAGTAGGATTTGAAGACTTATATTCTGATTATGGTAAATCTTTAAATGAAGGATTAACTGAATATATGACAAGAAGAATTCTAAAAAATAATAACTTTGGTATGTTAGATTATAAAAATGATATGAATAATATTGGTTTTATTAGTAATATAGTACCACTTAATATACTTATTGATTCATATTTTGAAAGAGGACTTCCTAGAGTTGTTAAAGCTTATTATGATAAAATAGGTAATATAAATAATATAGAGGAAATATTAAAAAATATGGATTTAGATCATATTGAAAGAGTTAGAAATCATAATTTTAATAATAAATATAAAGATATTTATATTAAATTATTAGTAAGTGAGTTGGCAAATATTAAACCTCAAACTGAAACAGAGGTTATAAAAAATATAAGTTCTATTTGTGGGTTTATAAGAGGTCAATATAAAGTAATAGGTACACCTTTATCTATAAAAGAAGATATTGAAAATAGTATAAATATAATTAATAATAATTATAAAAAGATAAATAAAAATTATGGATAATCTTATAGATGAATTTTTAAGATATCTTATTATTGATAAAGGATATAGTACAAATACTGTTGAATCGTATAAAAATGATTTAAATAAATTTAGTCTTTTTAATAAAAATAAAAATATTAAAGATATAACAAGTACTGATTTAAAAGAGTATGTAAAGTATTTAAATAATGAGTTAAGTAGTAGTAGGTCAATATCAAGAAATATATCTTGCATAAAAAGTTTTTATAAATTTTTAAATATAGAAAAATATATAAATGATAATCCTAGTGATGTACTTTATGAGCCTAAAATTAAAAAAAGTTTGCCAAATATATTAACGGAAGATGAGGTAGCAAGTATTTTAGATATAAAGTTAGAAACTCCGTATGATTATAGAAATAAGGCAATGTTAGAACTTATGTATGCAACAGGACTTAGAGTAAGTGAGTTGGTTAATTTAAAATTACAGGATATAGATTTTAGTGAAGACTTGATTAGAACATTTGGTAAAGGGAGTAAGGAAAGAGTTATACCTATGGGAGATTATGCATCACTTTACTTAAAAAAGTATATATATGATTATAGATCGTTGATGTTAAAAAAAAGGCCTTGCGAATATGTATTTTTAAATAATCATGGATTAGGATTAACTCGACAAGCTTATTTTAAAATAATAAAAGAAATAGCTAGAATAAAAGGTATAAAGAAAGATATATCTCCACATACACTTAGACATTCTTTTGCAAGCCATATGTTAAAGTATGGTGCTGATTTAAGAACGATACAAGAGTTATTAGGACATTCAGATATATCAACTACTCAAATATATACTCATATAACAAACGAAGAATTAAGAAAAAATTATGAGGAATATCATCCTCATGGAAATTAAAAGAGAAGAGGGATTTTATGAAATTTAATAGAATATTTTTAATAGTTTTAGATTCACTTGGTGTAGGGGAGGCAATAGATGCAAAAAAATGGAATGATGAAGGAGCTAGTACTTTAGGACATATCTTAAAATATAATCCACTTGATTATCCAAATTTAGAAAAAATGGGATTTTTAAATTTAGTAGGTTTTAAAGATATTAAAAAAACAGATTCATATTATACTAAAGCACATCCAAAAGCAAATGGTAAAGATACATTAACAGGTCACTTAGAAATGATGGGAATACGTACTATAATTCCATTTAGAACTTTTACAGAAACAGGCTTCCCTAAAGAATTGATTGATGAATTAGAAAAACGTACTGGTAGACACGTAATTGGTAATTGTAATGCATCTGGTACAGAAATAATTAAACAATTAGGTGAAGAACAAATGAGAACAGGAGACTTAATAGTCTATACATCTGCTGATTCTGTATTACAAATAGCTGCACATGAAGATATTATTCCACTAGAAGAATTATATAAGGATTGTTCTATAGCTCGTGAGCTTACATTAAAAGAAGAGTGGAAGGTTGGAAGAATAATTGCAAGACCTTATGTTGGTGAACCTGGTAATTTTACAAGAACAGGTAATAGAAGAGATTATGCATTAAATCCAGAAGGTGATACTGTATTAGATAATTTAAAAAATAGTGGTTATGATGTAATTGCTATTGGAAAAATTAATGATATATTTAATGGATGTGGCATTACTAAAACAACTCATACAGGAAATAATTTAGAAGGAATTAATTGCTTACTTGAAACAGAGAAAGAACACTTTAATGGATTGTGTTTTACTAATCTTAATGATTTTGATTCAAAGTATGGTCATAGAAGAGATATAAAAGGATATGCTGAAGCAATAAAACAATTCGATGATTATTTACCTGAAATAAAAGAAAATTTAAATGATGATGACTTACTTATAATAACTGCGGATCATGGTAATGATCCATCATATAGAGGAACAGATCATACAAGAGAAAACACTCCTGTACTTGTTTATTCTAAATCATTTAAAGATCCAAAACATTTAAAAGAATTAGATTGTTTTAGTGATATAGGCGCTACTATTGCAGATAATTTTAATGTAAACGCACCTGTTGTAGGTAAAAGTTTTTTAGGAAAATTAAAATAATGGAATATAATGAATTTTTACAAGAATTATATAATTTACAAGATTTAAAATATAAAAATTTTCATTCTAAACTAATTATGAGTGACAATTTAATAGGAGTTAGAACACCTGAATTAAAAAGAATAGCAAAAAAAATAGCTAGAAGTAATTATATTAAATTTTTTAGTGAAAATAAACATAATTTATATGAAGAAACTCTTGTACATGGGCTTGTACTTGGATATTTAAAGCTTGATTTTGATAGTTTAAAACCTTATATAAATGAGTTTCTTCCATATATAAATAATTGGGCTATTTGTGATATGACTGCTGCTAATTTAAATATATATAAGAAAAATAAAACAAAAGATATTTGTTTTAATGAAATTAAAAAATACATAAGTGATTCTAATTATTGGATAAATAGATTCGGTTATGTATTATTATTAGATTATTTTATTGAAGAGAAGTATATTAATGAAATATTTGAGTTATGTAATGACTATAAAGATGAATATTATGTTAAAATGAGTATAGCTTGGCTTATTTCGACGTGTTATATTAAATTTAAGGGTAGAACACTTACTTTCTTAAAGAGTTGTAAATTAGATGATTGGACATATAATAAATCAATTCAAAAAATAATAGAATCAAATAGAATAGATAATAGTGAAAAAACTATGTTAAAAGGGATGAAAAGAAAATGAAATATATGATAATTTCTGATATTCATGGTAATATAGAAGCACTTAATAAAGTTTTGAATATTTATAGAAGTGAGATATGTGAAAAACTTCTTATACTTGGTGATTTAATTAACTATGGGATTGATTACAATATAGAAGATATAATAAATAGACTAAATTTAATGAAAGAAAATATTGTTTATGTAAAAGGTAATTGTGATGAAAACTTAAAAGGAATAGAATTTGGACATAATTATATAGAGAATATTTGTTTAAATAATAAAAAAATAGTTTTAACGCATGGACATTTATTTAATAAAGATTATTTAAGTAAAATAGATGCAGATATAATACTTTCTGGACATACACACATTAATAATATAGAAAATTATAATAATAAATTTTTTATAAATCCAGGTTCCATTTCTAAATCTAGAAGTGGAGAAAATAGTTTTGCTATAATTGATAATAATATTGTTACCATTAGAAACTTAGATAATGAAATACTATATTCAAAGAATTTAGAAAAAAACTAGTTAATTCTAGTTTTTATTTTTTGTAAAAAATAAGGTAAATCTGTATATGGTATAGAATTCATATATAAGTTCTTTAATTCGTTGGATTTAAGTATTTTATTCATTAGAAACTTATTTTCATTTAATAACTTATAAAATATAATTTTATAAAATTCTTTTAAATTATTTTTACAACATTCTTCTTTTGAAATATTTAAATTTCTTTTACTTAAACAATCTATAAGATAAAAAGCATTATTATATATAATATTTTTTTCATTTAAATCGCTAAATGGTATTTGATTATTTGATACTAATTGTATTTCTCTTTTTATTTCTTTACAAATATTAATTAATAAATCATAATTATGACTTATATTAGTTTTGTTTAGTGATATACCTTTAATATAGTTCATAGTATATCCTTTTAATACATTTCCTATATAAATTTTTTCTTTTGGTAAAACTATATATTTAAGATTCAAATTACTGAATTTAAATTCTGGTATTATTATATTTGAACAGCTAAAAATTTTAATGGCTGTATTATCATTTAATTTAAATACTCTTCCTTCAAATCCTCTACCTATAAGTTCTAAATTATGTATTTTATCATAATTCATAAATATTCTTTCCATAAACATCACTATAACAAATATATCACATAATTAGATATATTATCAAATAAAAGCATAATATTTAATGGTGAATTTATATGAATAGTACTTTATATGCTTTTTTATTATCTAGTATAGCAGGACTTTCCACTTTGATAGGCTTTTTATTTATATATATAAATAAGAGTAGGGGAAGGGTTATTAGTTCAGCACTTGGGTTTGCTAGTGGAGTGATGATTACAATATCTATAACTGATTTAATGCCAAATTCTTTAAAATTAATAATTAATAATTATAATTTATTATATACTATAATTTTAATTATAATAGGCTTTGTAGTAGGAATAATAATATCTGGTATAGTTGATTCAAAAGTTGAAAAAAGTTCTAAAAATGGCTTAAAACTATACAAATTAGGTATAATTACTATGCTTGTTATAATGCTACACAATATACCAGAAGGAATTGTAACTTATATAACTTCTAAAGAAAATATAAAGTTAGGTTTAACACTTACTATGGCAATCGCACTACATAATATACCTGAGGGAATATCGATAAGTATACCAATATATTATTCTACAAGTAGTAAAATAAAGGCATTTTTATATACATTTATATCTGGAATATCAGAGCCTATAGGAGCACTTATAGCTTATTTATTTTTAGCTAAATATATAAATAATACAATATTGGGTATAATATACTCTATAATAGCTGGAATGATGATTAATATAGCTATAAATGAACTATATAAAGAATCAATAAATTATAATAAAAAAAATACAAAAATATTTTTCATTATAGGTTCTATTATAATGATAATAAATCATTTACTATTTAATTAATGTGTGCTACAATTAAAGTAGGGAAGTGATTTATAATGGAATTTATTTATACTCCTACTGGAGTTTGTTCTTCTAAAATGATTTTTAAGATAGAAAATAATAAAATAATAGATATTAAAATAATTGGTGGATGTCCAGGTAATAGTCTAGGAGTTATCGAATTATGTAAAAATCAAGATATTGATTATGTAATCAACAAGTTAAATGGAATAAAGTGTGGTTTAAAAGGTACATCTTGTCCAGATCAAATAGCTAAAGCTTTAATGGCTTTTAAACAAAAAAGAGATTAAAATTAATCTCTTTTATTGTGGGTTATTTACAATCTAAATCAGAATTAGTTCTAGCATTATTGCTTCTAGAAGATTCATTAGTAACCTTGTTACAATTTAAATTCTTTTTAGAATCTTTTTTATTTCTTTTCATTTAAATCACCCAATATTATTATTACCAATATATTAGAAGATATACATAAGTAGAGATAGAGTAAGTTTTATCAAGATTTTTTTAGAGCATCTAAATATATATTGATTATTTAAAAAATATAAGAAGTTAACATAATATATATTGTAGGATATTTAATTATTTGTTATTTAATTAATAACTTATCATTTAATTTAATATTATAATTTAGATATTTTTTATAGTTCTTATATTAAATATATTTTTGTAATTAATTTTGTATTATTATAGTATAATGATTTGCTTTATTAATACTGTAATATATTATTCTATTATAAATATTATTAATAAATTATTTTTAAAAATATATATAATATATTATTTAACATTGAATGTATATATTTCTAATATCTATTATTTATATATTGTCCTATTAACTAGTGTTTATCCCCTATTTATATATTAAATTAAGTAGGGGAAGTGAATCAAAAAAAGATGATTAGTTTTCATCTATTTTTCTAAATGCTGTTTTTCTTGATTCTATTTCAGCAATTTTACTAAATACTTCAGAAGCATTATTATCAGTTATTTCAGTATAACCAAGTTCTTTAAGAGCTTGTGATCTAATATTATTTAATTCCATAGTACGGCTTAATTTATCTTCAATTTTTTGTTCAATTTGATTTACAAATCTTCTATGAGATTCAGCAAGTTTTGTTTTAGATGCTTTACCACTTCTATAAAGTACCATAGCAGAGAACATAACACTTTCAAAAATAAATTGTTCATCTTCATCAAAAGCAAATTCCATAGGTTTTTCAAATCCAGTTTCTTTTGCTACATAAGCTAATATATATTTTAATTCTTTTGTATTATTCATAGCTTGAAGATAGTGATAGAAATAGTTTACAATGCTCTCCCCTTCTTTACCATTGTCTTCAAGATATTCTTTTACTAAATCCATTATTCCTATAAATAATTCTTGATGTTTAGGACTTACACCTGATAAGATTTCATTCCCTACCCCATTATTATTCTCTTCTTTTTTGCTATCACATAAACTGTTTAATCTAACTTCTACTTCTGTAATATAATCTGTATCTACTTTAATTTTATCAATTTCCTCAGGATTTTTAACGCCTAATAAGTTTAATAATAAAACTTTTTTATCTTTAGGCCATTTATTTATATCATCAAGTTCCAGATAATTATATATCATTTGTCTAGAAACTCCTAAAAATTTAGCTAATTTAACTTTAGATATTCCAAGTTCATGTAATAGTTCAGCAAGTTTTGTTTTCATATCTTACCCTCCTATTTATAATTTTATCACATTATTTACATTTGTCAAGTGTAAAGGAGTGTTAAAGAACTGTTTTTTAAGTTAAATTAGTTAATTTTATTTATATTATTTTTACAACTAATTTTAACAAATATGTAACTATAAAACTTTCATATAAACTAGTGATAGATATTATTATAATTGATAATATTAGTATATATATATATTTATTAAAATAAACCCTCATATTTACTTCTTTTTTCTTTATAATATAATTAATCATTTTAATAGATAACTTAAGTGTAAATGCTGTTAAAAGCGAAAATAATAGTATATTAATAATTAAATGAGGAAATATGTATACTAAACTAATTAATATACCTTTTATATTATATGTAAGAATTATAGAAGCTAAACTAAAACCTATAATAAATGATTTATAAAATAAAATTAAAATATTAATTGGAAATAAAAAGAAAGTAAATCCTATTATAGAAATAATTAATATTACTAAAGAATTATTTATAAATACATTTTTAATTATATCATTAACTATTATATTATTATTTTTAATATTATCCATAAATGAAGATATATATTCAGTTACTAAAGATTTATCTGTACTATTTAAGACTACAATAAATATAGATCCTGTTATTATTCCAAGAATTACTATAACCATAGAAAAAAATACATACTTTTTATCAAATTTAATATTATTAAGTAGTTTGTCCATTAATTTTTTCATTATCTCACCTATTTAATATTATTAATAAAATATTTTTTTATTCCAATTTATTTAATTTTATATTATAATATTACTTGAGGTGTTTTTAATGGAAAATAAAATTCAAAAGATTGTAATAATTGTATTAATACTTGCTATGTTATTAACTAGCGTAATTGCAGTATTTGCATAAAAAAACAAGATTTATTTCTTGTTTTTTTCTTTTAATAAATCTCTTATTTCTTCAAGTAATACTGCTTCATCACTTTTTACTGGTTTAGGATCTTCTTTTTTAATATTTTTATGTGTTATATCATTAAATATTCTAATGACAATAAATATACAAAATGCAACTATTAGAAAGTCTACAACATTTTGAATAAAAATACCAAATTCTATTTTTACTCCCCATATTTTTAGATTTAAATTAGTAAAATCTATTCCTCCAATTATTATTCCTACTATAGGCATGATAATATTATCTACTAGTGATGTTACAATTTTACTAAATGCACCACCTATTACAACACCTACAGCAAGATCTACTACATTTCCTCTTGATATAAATTTTTTAAATTCTTTTATCATAACTACCTCCAAAAAAATTATAACACATTTTTTAATCTTTTTCTATAAACTTACAATGTCTACATAGTTCTTCACATTTTGTATTATTATTAAATCCATTAATCATATTTTTAACTCTATTACTATTCATAATATCACTTATTGTATCTTTGTAAATGTTTCCTAAATTAATTATTCCTAAACTATCTAAACAGCACGGTATTATAGTACCATCTACAAGTATTCCTATGTGATCTTTTAATGCATAACACGTACCATTAGTATCATAAGTACTATTATTTAAGTCTGGCCAAATAAACTCATGAAAATTATTTATAAATACATTATCTTCAAGTGTGTAACTATCTATATTTGAATCAATATTTATATTATATCTATTATTTATAAAATTAATTATATCATTATTATATTTATTTTTAACCCATAATCTTAATGAAATATAAGTATATTTTTTTAAAATATCTATTGTATTAAAAATAGAATTCAAATATGTATTTAAATTTATTTTATATCTCTCATCAAAACTATGTAATGAAATATTTAATTGTCTAATATTTTTATTATCTTTTATTTTTTCTATTAAATATCCATTTGTGGTTATATTTATTTTAAAATCAGTAGATGCTGTATTTATAAATTCATTAATATTTGGATGTAATAATGGTTCACCTAATATGTGAAAATAAATATAATTAGTATAAGGTTTTATTTTAGTTAATATTATATCAAAGTCTTTTTTTGACATAAATTTATTTTTTCTTTTATTTTTTATACAAAAACTACAATTTAAATTGCAATTATTTGTTATTTCTATATAAATTTTTTTGAATTTTTTCATTAATACATCACCTGCTAATAAAAATTATACCATATTTTTAACAAACTAAAAAGAATTAGAAAAATCTAATTCTCTGCTTCTTCTAACATATTTGTAATTAGTATTCCATATCCTTTATGAGGATCTTCTACTACTACATGAGTAACCGCACCTATTATATAATCACCTTGTATTATAGGACTGCCACTCATTCCTTGTATTATACCATTTGTTTTTTCTAGTAATGTTTGATCTGTTATTTCAAATTCTATATTTTTTAACTTATCACGTGTATCTTTTACTGATTTAATTTTAATTTTAAATTTTTCAACTTCATTACCATTTAATACAGTAAGAATATCTGCATCTCCTATTTTTATATCATCTATGCTTGCTACAGTATAAAGTTTTGTATCATCAAATGAACTTGTGTATTTACCAAATATTCCTTTTTTTGTATTTTCAAAAATTGTACCATTTACTTTATCATTATAAAGTATTGCATTTTTTTCTCCAGGATTACCTTTACTACTACGTGTTATACCTGTTATTGATGAATTAAAAATAGTACCATCACGAATATCTACAATATTTCCAGTTGTTGAATCAGCTATTTCATGACCTAATACACCAAATAATTTTGTATTAGGATCTATAAAAGTTAGTGTTCCAACACCTGATATTGAATCTTTTACATATAAACCAGTTTTTAATGTATCGTTTTCTTCATAAAGTTCTAAATTAGTACTTGCAGTATTTTTATCTCTTATATAAGAAATTTTTATATTTTTACAATTACAAGTATTAATTATTTCTACCAGGTCTTCCACCTTACTTACTTTTTTATTATTAATTTGGTCTATTATATCACCAGATTTTAACCCTGCATCAAGTAGTGGATTATGGCCATTTATTTCATACGATCCAACGATAAGTATTCCATCAGTATTTAGTTTAATTCCAACAGTTTCACCGCTTGCAATTATTTTATCAGAATAAGCTAAAATAGTTTGAGGAATAATATAGATAGTTAGAAGAATAAGAAGAGCTTGTTTTTTTAAAAATTTAAAAAACATAAAAACAACTCCTTTATAAGACTACCATTAATATTATGAAGAAAATAATTTAAAATATATAAAGAAAAAAATACCAAAAAGTATTTTTACTTTATTTAAATAATTTGAGTTCTTCTCCACTAGCTATTGCATCAAAACTGTCTACATCAAATGATTTTGCGACAGCTTCTACATCAATTTCATAACATACATCTGCATAAAACCATTCATAATTTTCCCCAAACCTTATTAGAATATTATTGTTCTACTTCAAAATCCTCTAAACTACCTGATTCTGTAACAATCTTAGTTACTTGTTCTTCAACACTTTTTAATTTATCATCACATTCTTTTACGAGTTTCATCGCACTCGTATATTTTTCTATTGAAGAATCTAAATCTATCTCTCCTGATTCAAGTTCATTTACGATTTTCTCTAATTCTTTTAATTTATCTTCAAACTTTGATTCTTTTGCCATTATTATCTTCCTCCTCATTGTATAAAAACATTAAAGTTTTATTGTCTATATTATATATATCTTTAAATTGTTGTTGTCTAATAAACAATTTACTATAGTTATTTGAATCAATTTTTATTCCTTTATCTTTATAGAAAGAATATCTTGCTTTACCTAATTCTAAACTTTGAATTAATAACATAGGATATTTCACAAAATCAATTTTTATTTTTAAGTCATTATAAAAATCCATTTTTTGTTTTATGTTATAAATATCAAGACCATATATTGAAGGTAATTTCTTTGTCATAATTAAAATATCTTCCCTACTGTATCCTAGTTCAATTAGGTCTGTAAATTTTTTTGAAATTTTCTCTTGACTATAACTAAAAAGTGCTGGAAATGTAGTAGTTGTTTTTATAACATCTTCCTTACTATAACCAAGATTATTTAAAAATAATACTTTATTTATTACATTATTAGTACTATAGGTTAAAATTGCAGGAGAAGCTGATGTAAGTTTAATGATTTGGTTATTATTATAACCTAATCTTTGAAATGTTTTTATAATTTCTTCTATTTTTTCTGTTTTAAATCCAAAAATATTTGGACAAATTTTAACTATTTTAAGAATTTCATTATATTCATAACCTAATTTTATTAAAAATTTAATTCTTTTATTCATGCTGCTTATATTATATGCAAATATAGCTGGAAATCGTTTAATTATTAAATTAATATCACTATCTGAAAGACCTATAGTTTTTAAGTATTTAATTTTATTTCTTATATTGTTTAAACCAAGACCTAATATTTGAGGAAATGATTTAACAATTTTAATAATAGATGATTTATTATATCCCATAATATCTAATAACTCTATTACTTGTTTTGAATGATTTATTAGAGTATCCTCAAAAAAAGTATCAAAAGAATAGGTATTTATTATTTTATCAGCATCTGTATTATTAAAACCATATTGAATTAAAAACTTTTTAAAATTATTCATAAACTTCACCTTTTATTTTTTTCAATAACTTTACAATCAATAGTTCCATTTTCCATTCTTACACTTATCATATCATTTATTTTAACTTTGTTAATATCTTTAATAACTTTATTATTAAAATAAGTAAGTGAATATCCTCTTTTTAATACTCCTAATGGATTTACTAATTCTAATTTTTCTATTAATGAATTTAATTTAGTTACTCTATCCTTTAATAATAATTCAGGATTATTTAAAATATAGTTGCTTTTAAGTATTTCTAATCTATGTTTTGCGCTATCGTATTTTTTAATTAATACTTTATTTAAATTATCAATTAATATATCTAATTTTTGTTTTTTATTCTCATACATAATCATTGGATTTTTTAGAGCATAAGAATTTTTTATTGAATCTAAATATAGTTTTTGATAATTTACTTTTTTATTCATCGCTTCGTTTAATCTAATTTTTAAATTATTTACTAAGTTAATTAAATCACTTACATTAGGAACTGCCATCTCAGCCGCTCCTGTTGGTGTTGGAGCACGCATATCAGCAACATAATCTGCTATAGTAAAGTCTATTTCATGCCCTACAGCGCTTATAACAGGTATAGTACAGTCAAATATAGCTCTGGCAACTATTTCTTCGTTAAAAGGCCATAAATCTTCAATAGAGCCTCCACCTCTACCAACAATTAATACATCTAAATTATAATTTTCTGCAAGTTTAATATTTCTTACTATATCATCTTTTGCCATATCACCCTGTACAAGAGATGGAAATAATATTACCTCACAAGCGTTATATCTTCTTTTAATAGTAGATAATATATCTTTTATAGCAGCACCTGTAGGTGCAGTTACAACACCTATCCTATTTGGTATTTTTGGTATTGGTTTTTTATATTTTTGATCAAATAATCCTTCACGAGCTAAATCTTTTTTTAATTTCTCAAAAGCAATATAAAGATTTCCAACACCATCTTCTTGCATTTCATCTACATATATTTGATATCCACCTGTTGCTTCATATACACTAATTCTACCTGTAACTAATACTTTAGAACCGTCTACCGGTTTAAATAAAAGCTTTTTTGCACTACTAGAAAACATAATTGCATTTATTTTACTTGTTTCATCTTTTATAGAAAAATAAAGATGACCAGTAGTATGATATTTTATATTAGATATTTCACCTTTCAAAAATACCACTCTCAAGTTGTCATCACTATCAAATTTAGCTTTTAAATACCTAGTAATCGCACTTACACTTAGATATTTGTTATTCATGATGGTCTACCTTATTATGATATACTTTATCAAGTACACCATTAATCATATTTTTAACATCATCATCACTATATAGTTTAGCAAGTTCAACAGCTTCATTTATTACAACTATATCCGGAGTATTAGTGTATAATAATTCATAAATACCCATTCTAAGAATTGATTGATCAGTATTGCCTAATCTATTTATAGTCCATTTATTTAAATAACTATTAGCTATACTATCTAATTCATCTATATGAGTTATAACTCCATACACTATATCTTTAACAAATTCATTATCTATAGGATTAACTTCTTTAATAATATCCTCTACATTATATTCCACTTTATTTGAATCATAAACATTTATTTGATACAAAATAGTCATAATATTTTTTCTAAGTTCACTACGTGTTAATTGTTCCATAATCTCACCCATAAACATTATACAATAAAATACAAAAAAAATATATAAATTACTTATATATTTTTTAGTTTTCATCAAATACATCAAAGTATTCCCCACTATCTAAATATAAGATTCCTTTTTTATTTTCAAAGGTCTTAATTATATTCAAATACTTATTCATATTATTAAATTTATATAATGTCAAATATACATAATTACCATCATTCATAATAAGAAAAAATCGCTCTTGATCTACATCATTTGGTTTATATTCTATTTCAGATATTCTAGTCAATATATCTAAATTTAATTCTTCCATACTTTTTAAAAACTTATCATATATAGTATTTGGTATACTATTAATTACAACTGTACTTATAAATTTATCATCAACTTTATCTCCATTATATAAAACAGTTTTATCTTCTATTTTATAATAAAATAATGGGTAATTTTCTTTTATAGATATATATACTTTATTAAGAAAAATATTTTTATGAACCTTACTTGATAAAATATATTTATTTTTTTCTAATTTATTCTCTATTAGATAAGATAAATTTTCTAATGAATTTGGATAGTTGTTTAAACCAGCAATATCTATTATTTTTTGATCACTAAAGTATTTATTACCTTCTATATAAATATTGCTAATATTTACAGTAAATAATTTATAAAAGAAGAATACTATAAATAATACTATGGCTAAAAATATTAAGATTCGTCTTTTATTTATCTTTTTTTTATGTTTTTTACACCTTTTTTTAGCCATCAAATCACCTTATTCTACAAATTCTTGTTCTACTTTTAATTCTATATTATATTTTTTCTTTACATCATTTCTTATTTCAGTTATTAATTCTTTTATATCTTCTCCTGTAGCATTTCCATTATTAATTATAAAGTTAGCATGCTTTTCACTTACTTTAGCTCCACCAAGACATTTTCCTTTATAGCCTAATTCTTCTATTAACCTTCCTGCAAAATCACCATCTGGATTTCTAAATACTGAACCAGCACTTGGATATTCTAATGGTTGAGATTCCATTCTTCTTCTTTTTCTCTCATTTATTATTTCCATCATATCATCAGTATTACCTTTAATAAGTGTAATTGTTGCTTCTAAACATATATATAAAGGATTCTTTTGTAAGAAAGATGTTCTATAATGAAAATCTAAATCCTTATTATATAAAGTCTTTATAGTATATTCAGGAGTTAAAACTTTAACACTTGTAACTATATATCCCATATCACTTTTGTAAGCACCTGCATTCATAAAAACAGCTCCACCTACAGTGCCAGGAATACCAGCAGCAAACTCCATACCAGTAAGACCTAATCTAGATACGCGAAGAGCTAATTTATTTAACATGCATCCAGCACCTACAATAACTTTGTTATTTATTATATTAATATTATTAAAATTATCTAATTTAATAATAACACCATCATACCCAGAATTATTAAAAATGACATTAGAACCATTACCTAATACTTTATTCTTTATATTGTTCTTTCTTAAATATTTTAACAATCTAATTAACGAATCTTCATCTTCAGGTATTACTACACAAATTACTTTACCACCAACTTTATAAGTTGTGTAATCACTCATTAAAGCATTATCAATAACTTTTCCAACATGAAGATTTTTAATGTTTTTTATTATATTCATAAACTCTTCCCATCTATCAATTTTTTAATATTATCATAAATAATAGAGGCACTCTTATCAACATCTAAACCACTTAAATTATTTTTCATTTCATAAAGTTTAATAGAAGAAGATATAATAATATCTATTTTATCAATTAGTATATCATTTTTTAAATCTTTTTCTTCTATTATATCAGCAGCTTTTGCATTTACTAAGTCCATAGCATTCTTATATTGATGATTATTAGGAACATATGGACTAGGTATTAAAATAGAAGGTACACCAAGTGCGATTACCTCACTTAAAGTGCTTGCCCCAGCACGCGTAACCATTAAATCCGTATTTTTCATAATACCAGTTAAATTATCAATATAAGGAACTATTTTTACATTACTAGGTAAATTTAAATCTTTAACACTATCATAACTTGACTTACCTGATACATATAATACTTGGTAATCTTTACCTTTAAACTTACTTAAATTTTCTTTTAAATAAGAATTTACTTCTGCTGCTCCTAAAGATCCCATTACTATCAAAACTAATTTTTTATTGTTATCAAACCCAAAAAACTCTTTTTTTATTTCTTTTTTATTTATAGCTTCCTCACTACAAGGATTACCAGTAAATATAACTTTTTTAGAATCAAAATCATTTAAACTACTTTTAAATGATACACCAATTAAATCAGCATATCTAGCTAAAGCTTTATTAGCTTTTCCAGCTATACTATTTTGTTCATGTATAAATGTTTTAATGCCTAAGCTATGTGCGGCTGAAATAACCGGCACTGTTACATAACCACCAACACCAATTGCTATGTCTGGTTTAAATTCTTTAATTATTTTAGTTACTTCCCTTTTTGATTTAATCATGCATTTAATAGTTTTAAAATTTTTTAATATATGTTTTCTATTAAAGCCATATATTTCTATAGATTTAAAAGGAATATTATATTTTGGTACTATATCTTTTTCCATTCTATTATGAGTGCCAATATATAAAAATTCACTATTAGGTTCTTTTTCTTTTATTTTATTTATTATAGCAAGAGCAGGATATATATGTCCTCCTGTTCCTCCAGCACTTATAACAACTCTCATGTTATCACCTACTTTATTATACCATAATTATATTCAATTATAAATATTATTAGAAATTAAAACTGTTAAAAGTGTAAATGAGAAGGTAATTTTTTACTATACACTTTATTTTGTTTTGATGCTTGTATTAAAAAATTTTGCTTATCAATTTCTTCTTCAAAAACATAATCACATAAAGAATTATCACGTATATTATTTTTAATATTATATAAAATTTTATCTATATCAAGTTCTTTTTTACTGACTATTAAAAATTTTGCAAAAAAATTAATATAATTTTGTATTATTTCTTCTTTTATTGTTCCATTTGGTAATCTAAATTCTATGACATTGTCCTTATTAAAACAATAACTATATACATTTTTTAAAGATATATCATGTGTTTTATCTAATAATGCATCTGTAATATAATAAATGTAATTAGCAGAAGGTTCTTTTACATCTAAAATTTTACTAATATCTAATGAACTTGATATGGGATCTATTGTCTTTTTTCTTTTTCTAACCATAGAAAACTCTCCACTACAAAACTTATATATTTCATCCTCATATAAAATCCATAACAATAAAAAGTTTCTCCAATAAATAGAATTACCACCCATAATCTGAGCTCCTATATTTATATGGGTACCACACCTATCAGTTATAATACCATTATTTTTATCAATGACTTCTACTACTTTTTTTAATTCTTTCCAGGAATTAATATTATCAGTAAGTATTGGAGATGTAACCTCACCATTTATAAGATTACCTTTACTATCATACTCTGATATATCAATTTCTTCTTTATTTTTCCAATCACCAATAATTTTATTTTGTTTTAAATCATAAATATAATAATCCATATAATCTTTTTTAATATTTTCATATTCAATTTCTATACCAAATGTAATATCACCTGGTAAATCTAAAGTATTTCTATATTCAATAAATTCATCTTTTAAATTCATAACTACCTCTGGTCAAAAAAAGACTAAAACCAAGTCCTTATTTAATATGTTTTTCTCCATATCCTTTGTATAAATTTAATAATATTGCAATGTTTAAATACAAAAAGAATACTATAAACCCTAACCATCCTATAAAAGGTATTATTATAAGTATTAACCAAATATAAGGAGATAAATAATATTCACTACCTTTAACATTTAATTTATAAGCTACTTTGCAAGTCATTTCTATATAAAATACAGATATCATAATAAAAAATGGAAAAACAAATAATAATAGTCCTATTACCCAATAATACCATTTCGCATACCAGGCATCTTTATCAAATAAATTAAGAAGTGCAGAAAGTGCGATAATACTGCTACCACTTGAAAATAATAGTAACAATAGCCATATCCACCAATTTTCTCTTTTTAATAATTCCATATTATCACCAATTTAATTATAACACTCATCCCTTTATTCATCAACTATTTTAGATAAAAATTTAAAAGTATTCTCTACTCCTTTTTTTACCGCATTACTTATTCCATCTGATAATTTACTAGTCATTTTAGATAAATTATTATAATATGATTTATCATTGGTTGCTAAATAATCATTTAAATCTACTTCAACTCCATTTTTTACATCTTCTTCAAACTTTCTAATTTGTTCTTCAGTAAGTTCTTTTTTTTGATAATTTTTATACTCATAATACCCAGCCATTTCTGATAAATATATTACTAAAAAACTCATAATTAATACCATAAATATAAATTTAAATATCTTGTTACTTTTCTTCTTTTTCATTTATATACTCTCCTATAACATGCGCTACTAAATCTAATGTATTATTTACCTCTTCAATATTATTTTCATTACCACCTATTTCAATTAAAATAACATTTTCCTTTAAATCTTGATTATATACTCCATTTACACCATAACCTTCTTTTTTCATAATACCTCGTGTAAGCGATGGATATTTTTCTAGAATTATATTATTAATCTTTGTTACTATTTCCAAATTATTTTGATAGGTATCATATTCTAATCCTATTACAAATAAAATTTTAGCACATTCCTTACCATCAATGTTTACTGTAGTTGCATTATGCGGTGCGGCATCTCTATGTAAATCTATAAATAATCTTACTGATGGGTAATTATTTATGGCGCTTTCTAAAAACACTCGACTTGCAATATAACTTCCAGCATGATTTAAATTATTATTTTTCATATATTCCAATATATTAGCTTCTTCAATTACTGTTTTTATCCCAATACTCTCAAGTTTATCTTTTAACATAGAATCTGCAATAAGTACATTAGGTACTATATTGTAATCTTCTAAATATTTATAAGAATATTCTTCACCTTGATGAGAATTATAAATATAAATAAGTGGCAATTCATTTTTTTGATACATTAAATTAACTTGTTCTTTTTGTTCTTTTTTCTTTTCTAATTTTAATTGTAAATTTAGTAATTCTACAGGATTATTAAATAAACTATTTTTAACATATAGTGATATTTTACCTGCATAATTCTCTTTATTATAATTATTTGAATTATTTAGAATAGTATTTAATAGATTGTTATCAAGTTGCTTAATACTTATTTTACTTATAAGTGATTTAATTACCAAAAAAACTATTATTAATATTACTAAAAATATAACTTTATTTAATTTTATACTTCTTTTTCTCTTAAATCGTTTGCTCATACTAATCACCTATTATAATATACATTAAAATACATATATTTATTGTCAAAAAAAGGAAATGATAAACAAAATTGTTAAACACTATCATTTCCTAATTAATTATATTGATAGCAAAAGAAAATATGTTGACTTTTTAGTTAAATATGTTAAAATAAATGAACAAGGTGAGGTTTTTATGGATAAACAAGCAATAAAAAACTTTAAAACTGAGGGAAAAGCTTATTTAAGAAAATTTAAACAAGGTACTAGAAAAATGTTTAAAAACTTAAAATCTAAAGATTCTAGAAAAAAAGAATTAGCTAATTCACTAACGTTTGCTAGATTATTAACTCCTTTTATAGCAATTATATTATCTACCATAGCAGTACTTACTAATGTGTTGCCTTTATTTACTGCAGCTGGCATTATTACTATACTTGGAGGTTCTACTGATTTTTTTGATGGCATCGTAGCAAGAAAAACAAATAGTACTAGTGAATATGGTAAACAGCTAGATCAAGTAACTGATAAAGTGTTTGCTATAATGTTAGGCATTGATCTTACTATAATTAATCCTTTATTTATAATACCTATATTAGGAGAAGGCATTATAGCTTTAATAAATTTAAAATATAAATTAAATTATAGTAATTTAACTCATAAAAGTACACTTATAGGTAAGGCTAAAGAATTTCCACTATTTTTAGCTTTAGGACTTGGATATTTTTGTCCAGTAAATTCTATATGTCTTAATATAGTAAAAATATTATTACCTTTAACACTCGTTCTTCAAAGTGGTGCTGCTATTTCATATGTTATTGAAAATGAAAAAGAAATACAAAAGTTAAAAAGAAATAATGAATTAAAAAAAATAGAAAAAGAAGACATTGAAAATTCAAATAAAGTAAATGAATATGAAAAAGAAAAAGCAGAAACAAAATCAAAAACAAGTGAAAGATTAGAACAATATAAAGATTTAAAAAAATTACTTCTAGATGTCAAACATGATGAAAAAAGTATAAATAAAACTTATCAAAAAAGAAAATAGAAGAAGAACTGTTTTGAAGAAAATCTGCACGAAATAAAAAACGTGTAGATTTTTATATGGTAAAATTTTTATAAGGGAGGATAGAAACTTACTAGAGAATAAAACTTAAAGTAGTTAACATGATTTTAGTCAAAAGAAATCTAAAATCAGTAAATTTTCTTATTCAAAAATATTATGATATATCAGATAATACTGCATGTTATAGGCAAATATACTATTACAACAACTGATTTTAAAATAAAAAAGCACATATAGCGTACAAAAAAACTTTTTTATGTTTGTTTATTTATGAAAAGTAAAAGAATAAATAGTTTATTTACAAGGTTAAATGAAAACCATTACGAATTTAGTGCATTTTTACACCAAATTTGTATAATGATATCACAACTAACTTTAATAATTGTTCATTTTTCGCATCGTTAGTTTTCTTTATAATAATTGTAAAAAGAAGCAAATTTTATAAAATTTGCTTCCTTATTAATTATTTTCAAGTATTATTTGTCCATCTATAACTGGTATATTAGGGAAACTTGCATCCATTAATGTGAAGTTTCTAACTGGTGCTGCTGGATTTATTATTTGCACTGTTTCAGATGATTCAGTCATAACAATTGATTTAACAGAATCGTCAAAAGTGTGACCTCCATCACTTGATATCTGTTTATAATATATTGCTGTACTTCCTAATTCAGCAAAAGCAACATTATTAAATACAGCATCTCCATCTTCATTAGTTGTTATTTCCTTTCCAACTATCGTTCCTGTACTATCGGTTCTTATAAATTTAGCTCCAACAATTTGTACCCCAGTATTAGGATCCCCTGTATCTGTAACATGAAGAGTTAAAGTTCCTTTTGCACTTATAGTGAAAGCATATGTAGCAATTCCATCTATAATGGTTACACTTTTTGGATTTAATGTTGATGCATCATATCCACCAACAACAGCTTGAGCATTGTATGTTCCTGTAACAAGTTCAATACTTCCTTTACCATTTGTTATTGGAATTGTATGTCTTGCCATAATATCATCTGACCTCCTTCTATTTTTATATTTGGATAATATTTATCCTTTAGTAAAACTGTAACAAGATGTTCTTTTCTTTTATTATTACTAATATTTATACAATAAATCTTATTTTTTCTTGCAATTAAAGGTATTTTTACAATCGATAAAGTAGAATATATGACTAATTTATATACCTCATTACTACATACTGGTATTGGTATTTTCACTTTTCCAAAATTATCTGTTATTCCATCAAAAACAATCTCATTACATTTATCTTTTAATTTTATTTTTATATTACTTAGACACATGCTGTCATTACTATAAAGCTTAATATAAATATAATCATTTGTCATAATTCACCTCATTACAATATATTTTATGAATCAACCCTTTTTTTGTAAAGGCATTATGCCTCAACACTCCAAACTATTAGTGTAGAATAATCTTCATTTTCAAGTAAATTTTTACTAGGTTTTAGCAATAATCCTTTATCGACCGAAAATGTAATATTACTAACAGTCACATCTCCACCATTATCATTTGATTCATATATTAATTTTTTATTAGTTTTTAAAAGAATTTCTTCATTATTGAATTTTTTGAAAAATAGTGAATCTATTAATACTTTGCCAGAATTTTCTATCATTGGATTTGTATAAGTTAAATATAGTTTCCAATTAGTACTATTTACCCTACTATCAACTACCGTTACTACTGTTTCATTTTTTTTAGGCAATACAATTGGATTCGTTGAATTTGGTATCATACTAAAGGGAATGTTTTCTGTTGCTTTTAAAAGAGTTAACTCACCCATAAAAGGCGTTGTTACCTTTCTTTCACTAAAACAACTATTTAAACAAGATGTTATTTTAACTATTGTATTATCTGAAATAATGGAATCTATACTAGCTTCAAATAAACCATTTTCATCTGAAACTGTTGTTAAGCTTTTATTATCATATTCTATTTTAACATTTGCATATGGTATAGAGTGACCTGAAATTGCAGATGTAGAATTTATAATCGGATGGATATTTATCTTAGGCATTCCAATAGTCAATATTTTTTTATCTTGAAATGAAAAACTATTTATATCTGATATTAAACTTAACTCAGCATCTGTAAAATTGTGTGATACAACTTTAGTACTGTTTTTATTAAATACACCCGTTATTTTAGCTGGTGTATTTTCTTTATGCCAATAGAATGCTGGTGGATCATCAATAGTGCAAGCAGAAGGATAATCAAGAGCATATATCCACATATTAATCCTACTAAAGCTAAATACAAAATCAACAGGATTGTTTGTATAAACTACATTTGCATTTTTTGTATAAATATTTACATATTTTGGATTATCTAGTATAAACTTTTGATTAGTTCCTTTAAAATATATATTATAATTATCAGTTGGTGTTGTCATAAAAGTATTTATTACTGATAAACATGCACCTTCTAAAACTTTAAAATCTCCAAATACATTCCACATAGGAACTCTTTGATGGTTTTTCTCTATAAATGTAAAATTGGCCATTTCTTCTATTAAAACATTTCTAGCACCATGAGTTGTTGTTATTGCAAAACCATTTCCTGTTGTTAAAAGAAATTCTGCTCCATGCCCTACTATCAAATCTAATCTATTAGTTCCATTCATAAATTCTCTGTTAGTCGTAATATTTACTCTGCTATTTGGCATAATTTTAACTAAAGATGGTATAACATCATTAAAAAAGAAAACTGTATTTGTATTTGATTTACTTGTAATTTCTGTATTTCCACCAATTATGATTTTATTGGAATTACAGGCTCTTTGTGCAGAAACATTATTAGTATCTTTCACTTCTAAAATAGAATCTATAATTTTAGTAGTTCCATAATAATTTTGTGAAAGTTCGATTCCACTAAAATTTATATTATTATATTCTACTACTACATTAGAATAGTTTGGATGAGACGGAACATAGATAACTCCATAACCATGTGAAGACACTATATTCATATTTTTTAATATGATTCTCTTATTAGTTGTACTTACCTTTATAACAGTTTCTTCTGAACCTAAATTATTTGTGTAAGTATATTTTGTATTATTATATGTTCCATCAATAATAATTTTACCTTTATTACTATTTATAACAAAACCACTTGTTGCAGTAATATCGTTTCCTAAATAAACATATTCATAACCGTTATCTTCGCTCAGCACTTGTTTTAATTCATCACCAGTTGTAACAACAACAGTACTATTATCTATTATTTGAATAATTATCACCTTCCTTTACAATAATTTATTTAAAATTTAAAAGCTAATTCATTAAAAAAATATGATTTTCTTAATGAATTTTAGTAACACTTAACATTGCATTAGTACTTCCATTAAACTTCATATTAACAGCTTTAGATGGTTTAACATTTAATGTTAAAAGGTCATTTGTTTGTAATGATACAATAGTTGTTCCACTTATACTATTAATCATTTGAGCAATAAATTCACTTGTTGCACTTGTAGCCGGTTGTAATATACCATTTGCTCTAACTGACATTGTTATAGAACATTCTTCGTTTGTTGCCCCACATAGTAAATATGATATAAGATATACCCCACTTTCTTTTATTTTAATAGAATTACCATCTGGATATTCTGTTAAAAATGCTGTTCCTTTTTCAGGTAGTGGAATTATAGTATCAGTTCCTTGTGGTAAATTAATTTGCGTATCGGTCATTGAGTATCTAATTCCATATGAGGATACAAATTCTGTTCCTGGAGGGCCTGCTGGACCTTGTGGACCTCTTGGTCCAACATCTCCTTTATCTCCTTTTGGAATTGAAAATGCTAAATGATGTACCCAATTTTCAAAGGTATCCATAACAGCTGCTGGTTCTCCAGGTTCTAAAGTCTCAGTTTCATCTATAGCAATATGTTCTGTTCTTCCTATTTCACCTGGCAATCCTCTTTCTCCAATATCTCCTTTGTCTCCTTTTTCTCCCTTTGGTATTTTAAAATCTAAAACTACATCCACTGGTGTTCCAACATTTATAACTTTAGCTTTTTCAGTAGACTCTATCGTTTCTATATTTCCAATTTGAATAGTAGATGGTCCTTGATCGCCTCTTTCACCTTTTATTCCTTGTGGCCCAACATCTCCTTTTTCTCCCTTTGGTCCTGGAATTCCTTGTGGCCCAATTTTTCCTTCTATTCCTTGCTTACCTCTTGGTATTTTAAAATTTAAAATAACATCTTCATTGGTTCCAACATTTTCTACTTTAGCTTTTTCAAAATATTCCACCATTTCTGTAACTCCAACGTCGATACTAGCTGGTCCTGGAATTCCTCTCTCTCCTTTTTCACCTTTCGGCCCAGTTGGACCTTGCACATAACAATATTGATATTTTTTTCTTTCTTCTTCAATTCTTTTTTTTATTCGTTCATAATTATTGCAATTATTCATTATACACTCTCCTTTAATTTTTTTAGAATTAATTCTTATGCTTAAATTCTTCTATTTTAATTTATGAAAATATTTTTAAAATGTATAATGAATATATAACAAAATACTTGGATGCAAAAAAATTCTATAAGGAATTTTTAAAAGATACTGGATTTACGCCAAAGAAACAATATACAAAAGAAAAAAATATGTAATTGATTTATGAGTTGTTTAATTCCATATAATAGAGAATTTGAAATAGAAGAATATTTGGTAAAAATAATTGGAAAAATAAATTCAAAAGTAAATAAGCAAACAAATGAAACTATAAATGTTCCATCAATAATGTTATTTTAAAAAGAAAAAAATATTTAAAATCAATTCAAAGTAATAAAATATTAAATCCAAATTTATGACACTGTTTCTACTTTAATTACAAAAAAACTACAACAATCAATTATCGCTGTAGTCATACTTAAAAACTTTTTATTTCGTATATAAATTTATCAAAACAGTTCTGAAACTATTTTTTTATTATTTCTTTTAATTCATTAAATTTATTTATACAATTAAAATTGTTATTCTTTTCTTTAGTAACTAAATATCCATCATATTTATTAATCATATTATAATCATTTATTTCATTTCCTACTACATAAACCTTTTCATAATTTTCTTTCTTTACTAAATAATCTATAGCAGTTTCCTTTGTAGAGTTAAAATTTAAAATATTTATATAATTTTCACTTAAATAACCATAAACATTATCTAAATTAGATATTAATTTTGATAATGTATCCATAGCAGTTTCTCTATTTATTATTTTAACAGAAAATTTATTTACAGGATAAGTCAAATCTTTAGTAAGTTTATCATAAGAGTCCAGAAAAAAATCCTCTATACCAAGTTTTTTAATTCTTTTATATATTGTTTCTACATCACTATTGTTTATAGAATTTTTATAAATACAATTCTTATTAGAATCTAGAATGTATGCTCCATCATTACAAATATAATACTTACAATCAACCTTTAAATCATTTTTTAATGAAAAATAATGTCTACCAGTTGCAATAATAAAATCAATTCCTAAATTTTCAACAAATTTTATATTTTCTATATAATTATCGTCATAAAAAGTTCCATCAAAATCACTAAATAAAGCCTTCATACATCACCTAACTTACTAAAATATTTCCAATAGTTTCACCTAAATTATAAAATGTGTCACCAATAAAATATAAAAAATCTTTTAATTTATTATTTTTAGCATTACTTGTATCTATTTTAATTATATATCCACTTTTATAATTCATTACATCTAAATTAACATTATACCTTTTATACTTATTTAATATAAATTCCTTATCAATGTCATTATTTGCATATACATATATTAAATTACAAGTTAAATAAACACTATCCTTTACAATATACTTATAATATTTCATCATCTCATTAAAATTACAAAATAGATAATCAACTGATTTTTTATTTATATATCTTCTAAGTCTTTTAATATTAATGCTTTTACCCTTATTAGTTTGCCTCTTTTTACTATTCTTACCAAATCCTTTTCCTTTGTTAGAATTAGAGTATATGGAATACAAATTAATTTTGTTGTTAGAATCAAAATACTCTAACAATTTGTTGTCGAGTTCAATAGCAAGTACATTGCCTTTTATTTTTTTTATTATATCTTCTAAAGCATTAAACATGTTATTCACCTACAATATCATTAATTATATAACTTGCACATAGCAACCCAGATGTAGCAGGTACAAAAGAGTTAGATGGAATTATTTTATTTATTTTAACATTAGGTTGCTCATCACTACATACTACCATTACTTTGCCATTAATTTTTTCATCACGAATCATTTTACGTATTTTTTTAGCAAGTGGATCGTAATTTGTCTTTTTTATATCCATAATTTTTAATCTAGATGGATCCATTTTATTGCCTGTACCCATACTAGAAATAAGTTTGATACCTTTTCTTTTACAAATCCTAATTAATTCCATTTTGACACTCAATGTATCACAAGCATCAACCACATAATCTATATTATCTATAAAAAGCTCATCTATATTATTTAAATCTATATTTTTAGTTATTTTCTTAACCTTACAATTTGGATTAATACTAATTATTCTTTTTTCTATTTCATCAGTCTTATATTTTCCTATATTATCAAAAGTTGTCATAAGTTGTCTATTTAAATTGGTTATATCTATAATATCTTTATCTACTATTGTAATGTTTTCTATTCCACTTCGAATCAAAGCTTCAACTGCATAACTTCCAACTCCACCAAGACCAATTACTAGAACATGCTTACTATGAATTTTATTTATTTTATCACCTATTAATAATTCTAATCTTTTAAATTGATTCATACAATCACCTTTTATTTTCTCTTTCTTGTTTTGAATAAACACATCCACAATAATCTTGTCTATACAAATTGTATTCTCTAGATAACTCAAGAGATCTTTTATAACCATTTCTCTTTTTAAAATCAGCATATAAATATTTAATATTATATTTATCTTCTAAATATTTTCCAATCTCATTTATCCAATTAGCATCTTTATAAGGACTTATGGATAATGTAGTTGTAAAATAGTCAAAATTATTAATAGAAGCATATTTACAAGATTCTTCCATTCTAAACTTATAACAATTGTAGCACCTAATACTTCTTTCTCCCAATTTTTCTAAGCCTTTTATATTTTGATAGAATTCATTAGAATTATAATCTAACTCTATAAAAGTTACTTTATTTTTTGTAGGAAACTCTGTTATAAATTTTTTAAGTTCTTCCATTCTCCTTATAAATTCGTTTTCAGGATATATATTTGGATTATAATAATATATAGTTATTTCAAAATAATTACTTAAAACTTCAAGTACATAAGAGCTACATGGTGCACAACAAGCATGTAATAATAGTTTTGGAGTATAATCTTTTTGTTTTATTTGTTCTAAAATTTCATCTAATTTAATTTGATAATTCATATTAACAAGCAGAATCTATTGGACAAGAACTACTAAGCATGCTTGAAATATAATCTGAGTATTCATCATATAGTTCTTTATATTGTTTATCAGTTAAATCTTTATATGGGTCAGTTTGAGTACTAACAGTTGATACATGAAGTCCTATAACCTTACCATCACGAACAAATATAACAGTTGGCGCATATATTCTTTTAACATTAGTATTGTATTCCTTACCCTCAAATTCAATTATATAGTCTTCAAGTTCATTATCAAGAACTTTTAATAATTTTAAATAGCCAGGTGTACCTTTTATTTCATTTCCATCTTGATCTTTAGCATACTCCACTTTGCCATCTTTAACTATATAAGAATCCCTTTCATTTAATATATTTAAGTAATAAATTGTATCTATATTATTATCACGAGCGGCTTCTAATAATACAGGAACTGCATTTCTACACCAAGGACATTCTGGAAATCCTAAATAAATTATTCCTGTTTTATTTTTTATTACATCAATTATTTCATCATAATTTGAATATTTTATAGGATTATTTTTACTAATTTCAACTTTTTTATATTCTTTATTATTGGCTTTTGTGCCATTTAAACTTTCATATTCTTTTTTAAATTTAATCGCATCACCATTTATATTTACAACACCTATATAAGAAATAATAGCCATGCATAAGCATATTATAGGCAATAAAATCATTATTATTTTTTCTTTTTTCATAAAATCACTTCCCACCTTATTATATCATAAATTCATACTTTTTAACTTATATTGTTCTAATATATCAGATAAATCTATATTTATTCCAAGTATATTATTTATTGTTTTGTAAATCTCGCTCTCAGTATTTTCATCCAACATAAAATTCCATCCAATACCATACAATAGATCACTAAAATGTTCTTTAATAGATGCTTCATCTATATTATTTGTTTCTTTTAATCTAGTACAATAAAGTTCTAATAAAAAGATAAGCATTTCTTCGTATTGTGAATATAATATTTCTTCCTCATCACTTGTTAAGTAATACTTATTACGATAATTAAAAACAAAATCTGTACTTGTGATAAATCTTTCTATTTTACTTAAATCAAAATAATTACTTAAGATTTTAATAAGTCCAAAAAGATTTCCCTTTAAATAAAGTTCTTCCATTTTATCCTTACCAATAAAGTCTTCTATTTCTTTTACCATTGACATTTCTATTTCATAAGGAGAATCTTTATCTTCATCAAAGTATTTCTTTAACATGTACTCTGTATATCCTTCATCGATAGCTGTACCAATATTCTTGCCATCTTCAAATTCATAATAAAATCCTCCACTATTTGGATTTAACTCATCCATAGGAGCAGATGATAAATGCATCAACTCATGGTTAAGGGAGGTTTTATCTTGTCTATTTCCCAATGTTATAGTATTATCAATAGCTTTAAATCTGCCTTTATCTCCTAAAATTTTTATAAATTTATTATTATTAACCTTAACCCATATAATATTATTATATAAGTTACTTAGTTTATCTTCACTAAAATTAATATTCATAACTTCTACAAAATTGCGTAAGTTATTTTCTATTTCTAAATCTTCTTGCATAACAAACACTTTTTGTTGCGTTACATCCATAAATCTATCTGCATTTAATTTTTTTATATCATTAAGATCAACTATACTTAAATATTCATTCGCTTTATTTAATCTAAATTTTCTAGATATTTTATTATTAAAAACTAATTCGAGTGTTACTAAAGTAATTTTTTCACCAATATTTTTAACTAAATTCATATCATCACCTATAAAAGTATAGCATAATATTAAAGTTTATTCAATTTTAATTTGCATTTTTATAAAAATAGTAGTATAATGGTGAACTGTTGTGTCAAAAAGGAGGTTTTATAAATGAATAAAAACATTCAAAGAGAAGCTACTATATGTAAATTTGAATTAATAAGTTTAGCTTTAAAAAATAAATTTGAGGATGATGCTAGTAAAATTGAATTTAAAGAAAAATTTACTCTATCAAATAAATTAATAAAAAAACAAAATCAAATGTATAATCAAAATGATATAGAAGACTTAAATGAAATTCAACAATTTATAGATAGAATAAATAGTCCAAAAAAAACAAGATAATCTTGTTTTTTTTATTTTATAATTGCTTTAATTCTTCTAACACCTGCACTAGATGCTTCTTCTTTTACAATTCTAAATGTACCTATTTCACTTGTATTTTTTACATGAGGACCACCACATAGTTCTCTTGATACATCACCTATAGAATAAACAGTTACTATATCTGGATACTTTTCAATAAACATACATTCAGCACCACTTTTAATAGCTTCTTCTTTGCTCATTTCTTCTACTTTAACATCTAATCCTTCAGAAATCCATTTATTTACTAAAGCTTCAGCTTCACTCTTTTCCTCATCAGTTAATTTATGATCACAAGAAAAGTCAAAACGCATTCTTTCATCAGTAATATTACTTCCCTTTTGATGTACATCAGGACCTATTACAAGTTTCAAAGCAGCATTAAGTAAATGAGTTGCTGTATGATATTTAGTTTCTATTTCACTATTACCTGCAAGTCCTCCTTTAAATTTTTGATTAGATCCTGCTCTTGATAATTCTTGATGTGCCTTAAATTTTTCTTTGAATCCTTCAGTATCTACTTCTATATTTTTCTCACGTGCTAACTCAACAGTAAGCTCAATAGGAAATCCATAAGTATCATATAATTTAAAAGCTAAATCCTTATTTAGAGTATTTTCTTCTAAATTATTAATCATTTTTTCAAACTCTTTTAATCCTTTTTCAAGTGTTCTATTAAATTTTGTTTTTTCATTTTTTAATACTTCTAATACAATATCTCTATTATCTTCTATTTCTTTATAATATTTTTTATATTTATCCATAATAGATTTAGCAATTTCTTCTTCCCAGGTACTATTTACATCAATACCAAGTTTCTTAGCATGTCTTATAGCTCTTCTAATTAATCTTCTTAAAATATATCCTTGATCTGTATTAGAAGGTTTTATTCCACTTGGATCAGCTGATATAAATACTGCTGTTCTTATATGATCAGCAATAATTCTCATGCTTTCTTCATTTTCTTCATACTTTTTATTTGATATTTTTTCTATAAGAGAAATGATATCACTCCATACTGAAGATTTATAATTATCATTAACACCTTCAAGTACAGCAACTACTCTCTCTAATCCCATACCAGTATCTATATTTTTTTTAGTTAATTCTTCTACTCTACCATCTTCATGTTTATAGTATTGCATAAACACATCATTCCATATTTCTACCCATCTAGAATCTTCAGGGTCAAATATTTCAGGAATTTCATCATTGCTTCTAAAATAGAACATCTCTGAATCAGGCCCACAAGGTCCAGATTCTCCAGCTAGCCAAAAATTGTCATCACTTGTAGGGCAAATTCTTGAATCAGGTATACCTAAGCTCTTCCAAATTTCATATGCTTCTTCATCTTTTGGAATAATATCATTACCAGCAAAAACTGTAACAGCAAGTCTTTCTTTTGGTATTTTTAAAACTTCAGTTAAAAATTCAAAACTCCAAGTAATTGCTTCTTTTTTAAAATAATCTCCTAAAGACCAATTTCCTAACATTTCAAAAAACGTATGATGATAAGTATCTCCTATAGCATCCAAATCGTTAGTTCTAATACATTTTTGATAATCAACAAGTCTAGTTCCACATGGATGTGTTTTACCCATTAAATAAGGAATTAATGGTTGCATACCAGCTGTATTAAATAATACACTTGGATCATTTTCTGGCACTACTGGAGCACTTGGTATTTGAACATGACCCTTGCTTTTGAAAAAATCAATATATAAATCTTTTAAATTCATAAACCCTCCTCTATTATTTTTCTCATCTTATCTATTACCTCATCTATAGTTAAATTAGTAGAATCGATATATATAGAATCTTTAGTTCTAGTTAAAGCTCCAACTTCTTTATGCATATCATTATAATCCCTTTTTTTAATATTTTCAAGTATTTCTTCATAAGAAACATTCATACCTTTTAAAGTATTTTCCTTAAATCTACGATTAGCTCTTTCAGTTACAGATGCATCTAGATAAAACTTATAGTCAGCATTAGGAAATACTACCGTTGTAATATCTCTACCTTCCATTATAACATCCTTACCTTCTGCCATCTTTCTTTGTAAATCTACAAGAATTTCTCTTAATTTTACTATACTAGATATAGGAGATACTATACGAGTAACTTCCATAGTTCTAATATCTTCACTTACATCAATTCCATTTAAATAAGTTTTACCATCGATAAAATCAATTTTAGAACTACGAGCCATATCAACTATTTTTTCTTCTTCTGTTATATCTATATTGTTTTTTAAAGTTAAATAAGCTATAGATCTGTACATTGCTCCTGTATCTATATAAGTTAAATTACATAATTTAGCTAAAGTTTTAGCTACAGTACCTTTACCACTACCTGCTGGTCCATCAATTGCAACAACTTTACCCATGTTCCACCTCTTCTAATATTTTATATAATCTATTTTTTAAATTTTCATAATTATCATTTTCAATCACATAATCAAAATTGTTATAATTATCTAAATCTATTTCAGTTATATGTTGTTGTTCACTTAAAGTTAATTTATTATTAAATCCATTTCTTTTTATTCTAATACTTATAGAATTATTATATTTATTTTTAATAGAAGTTATTTCATCTAATAGTCTTGCATCATTTATAATTATAACATCATAAAAATATGAATAAACTTCTATATCTTCTAAAATTCTTCTTATAAAAAGTTTATTATCTATTTTATTTTTTATAAGTTCTATACCTAAATTTTGTAAAAGTTCTCTTGGTTTTGTATCTTCTCTACCATCCCAATTGCTTACATTTTTAGCATACTCTTTAATATAATGTCCAAATGATATAATAATAGATTTTTTATTACTATAATATTCACTTATTAATTTTGATATCTCGCCTTTACCACTACGAGCCTTACCTGATACTATAAATATTTTTGGTTCTTTTTTTATAAAATTCATAAATTCTCCTGTTTTAAATTAATTATTTCATATTTGTCATTAAAGTATTTTACCACAACTTTTAATACACCTATAATAGGAGTTGAAAGCAACATACCAACAATACCAAAGAAATGTCCAAAAATAAGTAAACCAATTATAATTGTTACTGGATTTAATTTCGTTGTTTTACTTATAATTAAAGTTTGTAATACATTTCCTTCTATACTTTGTATTATAACAATTGCGATAAGTATAGCAATACCAATTCCTGTTCCTTGAGAAAATCCAACAATAACTGCTGGAGCTCCTCCAATATAAGGTCCTGCATATGGTATTACATTCATAAGTCCACAGAAAAGACCAAAAAGAATTGGTGCTTTAAGGCCTATTAAGGCGAATGCTAAAGTTGATACAATAAATACAAGTAAAGCATCAAGTAAAGCACCAGTAACATAACTTCTTAAAGACTGATTTATATTATGTCCTAATTCTTTTGTATCATGTCTAAATTTTTTAGGTAATAGTTCTAGTAAAGTATTAGATAAATTGTTACAACTAAGTAATAAGAAAAATCCAATTACAAGTCCTACCACAAATGTTCCTATATAAGATATAGTAGAAGTTACTACATTAATTATTATAGATGGCAATGAAGTAGAAAGTTGTGATGATACTTCATCAAGTTTTAATAACATTGTTTTTTCCATATTTTCTACATTAATCGCACTAGAATTAACATTATTAAATAAACTTGTAGTCCATTCTTTTACATTAGAAAATATGTTAGGAAAATTTTCAACAAGTTCAATTGTTTGATTATATAAAAGTGGAATAATTGCTTTTACAAGTAATAAAAGACATACAATAAGGATAAAATAAGCAAAAGCACATGCAAGTCCTCTCCTTATTTTTTTGGATTCTAACCACTTAATAAATGGATTTAAAAGCCAAGCTACCACTATACCAATAAATAATGGAGATAATATCTTTAAAATTTGTAAAATTACCCCTACTATTTTTAATTCTTTAATAATTTTTAGTAAAACAAAAGCTCCTACAACTATAAGTAATACATAAAATACTTTTAATATTTTTTTTAATGTACTTATAACTTCATTTAAATTCTTTTTATTAATATCCTTATTCATAACATCACCTATTTAATTATAGCATACATAACTTAAAATATAAATAACAATTTAAAAAAAATGAACTATTAAAAGCTCATTAATTCATTTTCTTTTTCTTTAAATTTTTCATCTACTATCTTATTATATTTGTTTATAAGCTCTTGAACTTCTTCTTGAGACTCTTTAACAGTATCTTCTGGTAATTCAAGTTTCTTAATATCATTATTAGCATCTTGTCTTACATTTCTTAATACTATTTTACAATCTTCAGCATATTCCTTAGCTTGTTTAACGTAAGTTCTTCTAGTTTCCTCTGTAAGAGCAGGAATATTTAAAATTATAATCTCTCCATTATTATTTGGAGTAAGACCAATATTTGCCTCATAAATAGCCTTTTCTACTGCGCTTATACTAGATCTATCGAAAGGCTTAATACATAATTGTCTTGCTTCTGGAATACTAATAGTAGCAAGTTGTTTTAATGGTGTATCACTACCATAATAATTTACCATAATACCATCTAACATAGCTGGATTAGCTCTACCAGCTCTAATATTTAAAAATCTTTTCTCCATATTTTGGATTGCAGTCTCCATACTCAATTCTGCATTCATTAAAATATCTTCCATAATTATCTCCTTTTATTATCTTCTTCAAAAACATATTCAAGTCTATCTAAATAAAAATCAATGTAATCCTGTGTAATCTTTAACAACATTTCTTTTAATTTTTTTAAATAATTTATCTTTTCTTTAGTATTAATATTGAATCCCCCAAACAACAAGATCTTTAGCCTCTTTACCACACACTACACACTTATTATCAATAGTCTCTTGATCTTCTAGAATACATCTTGATTTTGTTCCACGAATCTCTTTCATTTTAAGTTCACATTCTTCATCTCCACACCACATAGCTTTTACAAATCCAGGTTGTGTATCCATAATTCGTTTAACATCATCTAAATTATGTGCTTCAAAAGTTAGAGAATCTCTTCTAGTTTTAGCTCTATTATACATATCATTTTGAATAGTTTCCATTAAATCTTTAACATATTTAACTAAATCAGTATCTTTATCTATTATATATTTTTCTTTTGTATCACGACGAGCAACAGTTATTTTATTTTCTTTTAAATCACGAGCTCCTATTTCAATTCTAACAGGAATTCCATTTACTTCTGCTTCTGCAAATTTAAATCCAGGTGATTTATCAGAATTATCAATATAACAACTAATATCATTTTTTAATAATGATTCATAAATATTTCTAGCAAGTGACTCTACTTCATCACTATCACCAATTGGTATGATTGCTACCTGATTAGGTGCGATATTAGGTGGTAAAACAAGTCCATCATCATCACTATGCACCATTATAAGTGCTCCTATCATACGAGTTGTAGAACCCCATGAAGTTTGATAAGCATATTCAAGCTCATTATTTTTATTTAAAAACTTGATATCATAAGCTTTACTAAACTTTTGACCAAAATAATGACTCGTACCAGATTGAAGAGAAACTCCATTGTACATTAGTGCCTCTATAGTTAAAGTATATTCAGCTCCTGCAAATTTTTCTCTTTCAGTTTTTCTTCCAGTAATAACTGGAATAGCTAAAAACTCTTCAAAAAACTCTTTATATACATTTAACATGCATTTAGTTTCTTCCTCAGCTTCCATACTTGTAGCATGAATTGTATGGCCCTCTTGCCATAAAAACTCACGACTTCTTAAGAATGGTCTTGTTTCTTTTTCCCATCTCATTACATTACACCATTGATTATACTTAAGAGGTAAATCTCTGTATGATTTAATCTTAGAAGCATAATAATCACTAAATAATGTTTCACTAGTAGGTCTTATACATAATTTTTCTTCTAATTGTTTTTGACCACCTATTGTAACCCATGCAACTTCAGGCGCGAAACCATTTATTAATTCCCCTTCTTTTTTCATTAAATTTTCAGGAATTAAAACAGGCATATATACATTTTTATGTCCAGTTCTTTTAAACATTTTATCCATATTTTTTTGTATATTTTCCCATATAGCATATCCATTTGGTTCAAAAACAGTACATCCTTTTACATTAGAATACTCTGCTAAGTGCGCTGCTCTTACAACATCCGTATACCATTTAGCAAAATCTACATCTCTACTTGTTATAGCTTTATTAGCCATATCACCAACTCCTTTTATAATTATAACAAATAAATAAAAAAAAAGAAATCATTTTAATTTCTTTTTATTAAATTTATACTTTAACTATATGATAATGTCAGCACTTAATCAATCTCTCTACTCCTGCAATATGAATTTCCTTCATTATTAACAAGACAATATTTGCCTCCACTCACACTGAAACTCGTTTGAACATTCCCATCAGAATGAATATCCAATCCAACATAACCATCATTACAATAAGAATAATCAATATTTAATTCACAATTAACACCTTTTGCTTTTAAATTCTTTAGAATTAGCATATTACCTGTATAGTCTGATTCATCTTCTGCATACCCATAAAAAGTATTTCCATTCGCATCTTTTCCACCACGAACACAAACTTCTTTATTGTTAAATACAACACATGAATATGATTTTATTATTTCATTATTTTTATTCAATATATGTTTTATATAGAAAGGATTCTCTAATGTTGTAGAATCCGTTGTATATTTTGAAGGATCGTCCATTATATTACCTATACTTACTAAATTAAAAGAGTTTATATATACTGTCTTAGTTGGATCTTCTTTTAAACTTCCATTGTTATAAGAATAATTTTTACCATTTATCTCAAGCCCTATTACATTTGTTAAATCACCATCTTCTCCTATTGTTATTAATTCTGGTATTATTTTTTTACCTGATATTTGTACTTTTATTTCTATTCCATTACATTTATTGTTGTTTATTATTCCCTCACATAGATTACCATTTTTCATTACAGTGTATGTGCCTCTTACTGATTGGGTTGGATTATTCATCTGATGATTTGCTATAGACTGCTTAGCTGATGTTAAATAGTTTTCCGCACTCCTTAGACTAGCATTATTTTTGCTATCTTCTATTATATTTAATACTATTGGGGTTGCAATTAATGCGATTATAGCTAGTATTACTATGACTGCTAATAATTCTATTAAAGTAAAACCTTTTTTCATATTATTCCCACTTTCTTATTTTCAACTGTTACAATTATACTAAAAAAATATAGATTAATCAATAACCTATATTTTTAATTATTATTTTGTATAAGTTTTATCTTTTTTCAACATATCATAATATATTTCATTTACTCGATTATAACTATTCTTTATCAAATTATTTCTATCTTTATTATAAGATTCAATTTTATTTATATTTGTTTCATTTTGTGAATCCATATTTACTGATATAGCTATTAATTCTAATATATTTTGTATATCTTTATCATTTGGTATTGATGTTAAAGTTATAGTAGTATTATCATAATTAACTTGAGCAGAATATTCTCCATCAACTTTATTAAAATAGAAATTACTAATTGTTATTTTTGATGGATCATCTAAATTATAATTATTTGATATATATAATTTAGCCATGGAAATAGCATAATCATCCAAAACCTCATATAAATTATATATTTTTGTATTATATAACTTATATTGTGTTTTTAGTATAGAAAGATTTCCTGTTAAATTATATCCTTTATTATAATCATCTACTATTGTATCTATTTCTGCTTCATTTAATAAACCTATTTCATTATTTTCTTCTACATCTATAAATTTTGAATGAAATTTATCTAATTTACTACTAACACGCGCTAAAGTATTAATTTGCCATAAAAATTCATTATATTTTTTTAATTTAATATTAAAGTCGTTAGTATTCTCTTCATTTATATCATCAAAATACATAGTTATAGATGAATTTATTGAATCATTATTCTTTTTATTTTGCTTACATCCAACAAGACCTGTTATAGTAATTAATCCTGCAAGTGATAGTGAAGCTAATTTTAAACTTGTTTTTTTATCTAATTTCATACAAACACCTCTTTTTAGCGACTAATATACTACCACAAAATATTAATTTTAGCAAATTATTCAAATTTACTTAAAAATTCTATTAAATTTATAGCTACATTATTAGGCAAAATAGTTTCTAATTCCTCTTTAGTAGCACTTTTCATTTTATTAATAGTTTTATATTTTTTTAATAATTCTTTTTTTCTTTTTTCTCCTATACCTTCTACATTATCTAGTACACTTGAAAGTGAACCTTTACTTCTAATTTGTTTATGATAGTTTATAGTAAACTCATGTACTTCATCTTGCATACGCTCAAGTAAATAAAATAAATTGCTTCTTTTATTTATTTTTAATTCTTCTATTGGTTCAAATGCAAGTAATGCATTTGTTGTATGTTTATCATCTTTTTTAAGACCTACTACTTGTATATCCATATTTAAACTCTTTAATACTTCACGAGCTACATTTATTTGACCAATACCACCATCTACTATAATTAAATCAGGTCTTTCTAAAGAATCTTTTAATACTCTAAAGTATCTTCTATATATAACTTCTCTCATAGTGCCATAATCATCATTTTTATCTATACTAATTTTAAATTTTCTATAGTTATTTTTAGAGGGTTTGCCGTCTATAAATACAACCATACCAGAAACATTATATGTGCCAAAAAGATGAGCATTATCAAATATTTCTATTCTAGATAATTTATCTAATTTTAATATATTTTTTAATTCTTCATTAGCTCCTATAGTTTTTTCTTCATCTCTTTTTATTAATTCAAATTTTTCTTCTAAAACTATTTTAGCATTTAAACATGCATTATTAACTAATTTAAGTTTTTCTCCTTTAACAGGTTTTTTTACATTTAAATCTAAGTATTTAGATAAAATTTCATTATCTACTATATCCGGAACAAGTATTTCTTTAGGTTTATTAAAATTATTATAAAATCTAGCAATAAATCTAGTTAATTCTTCACCTATATCATCAACTATATCGAAGATATTACTCTTACGTTCTACTATTTTAGATCCTCTAATAAAAAATACTTGAATACTTAAATATCCTTTATCAAAATAATATCCAAATATATCTCTATCAATATTATCTTTAAGTTCAACTTCTTGATTTGTTAAAGTAATATTAATATAATCTAACAATTCTTTATATTCTTTTGCTTTTTCAAAATTTAATATAGAACTTTCAAACTCCATTTTATCTTTTAATTTTTTAGTTACTATAGAGTGATCTCCACCTAAAAATTTAATTATTTCATTTTTCATGGATTCGATTGTCTTATTATCTACTTTATGAGTACAATAACCTAAACATTCTTTTATGTGGTAATAAAGACAAGGTTTACTTTGATATGTACTGCATTTTCTTAAAGGATATATTCTATTTAATAAGTTTACAACACCACGTGCAGCTGTTACATTTGGATAAGGTCCAAATAAATATTTTGCTTTTCTTTTTCTATTTAAATTTCTAACAACTTTTAAAGATGGAACTGTATCATCAGTAAGTTCTATATAAGGATAACTTTTATCATCTCTAAGTAATATATTATATTTTGGATCATACTTTTTTATCAAATTTATCTCTAATATTAAAGATTCCACTTCACTATTAACAACTATATATTCAAAATCATCTATTTCATTTATTAGTTTTGCAGTTTTACCATAATGTTGTCCCCTAAAATATGAATTAACTCTATTCTTTAGTTTTTTTGCTTTTCCTACATATATAATTATCCCATCACTATTTTTCATCAAATAGCACCCAGGTTTCATAGGTAAATTTAATAACTTATCTCTTAGTTTTTCATGATTATTAGACATGTTCATCACCTCAATTATTATACCATAGAATTTTAATATTATATAAATATGTTTATTGATATAAATTAATTGTGTTTCATGTTTTATATATTTATAAGAAAAAGATAACAAAGTGTTATCTATTTTATATCTAAGTCACCTAAAAAATCATCTATTGTCATTATTCTCTCATCTATAGACTTTAAAGATATTTTTTCTTTTTCTATAGGTTCTTTTGGAAGTTCTTTAATTACATTAGGATTTTCTAGAGTTTTTTCTACAAACACATCCAAAATATCATGTTTTGATAAACTTGTACCTGTTGAATAACGATCAGCTATAGGTAATTCACTCAATTTAATTAATTCAATGTCTTCTCTAAATTTTAAACCTAAATTATGTTTTGAATTAATTATAAATGTTTTTAATATGTAGTATGGGTTAGTTTTAACATCTCTTATTACTTGAATACCTTTACGCGCTCTTGAAATTCTTTCAAACTCTGATAATTTAATTCTCTTACCAGTATTTTTTGTAGTTACAAGAGTTAAATATTCTTCATCATTAAATACTTGACCACTTACTACCTCATCATTTTTTAAACTTATTGCTTTTACACCACTAGCTCTACTTCCTAGTACTGGAACTTCATTTATATCATATCTAAGCCCAAATCCATTATGAGTAGTTATAAATATATCACTACCATTACACTTAGAAATATTAGCAACTAAATCATTATCTTTTAACTTTATGTATGGCATAGGTTTTGTATAACGAGTAGCTTTAAGATCACTTATAAGTGTCCTTTTTATCATTCCACCCCTTGTGAATACAGTAATATATGCATCTGTATCAAAATTTGTAACAGCCATACAATCTATTATATTTTCTTCAGGATTTATTTTAATTATATTGCTTATATGTTTACCCAAATCTTTCCATTTCATATCAGGTATTTCATATACAGGTACATATAAATAATTACCTATATCTGTAAACATTAAAATTGTATCCATAGTATTTACTTCATACATACCTAAAATAAAATCTTGTTCTTTTAATCCTGTTTTATCATCAGTTGCACTATAACTTCTTTTTGATACACGTTTAATATATCCATCACGAGTTACTACAACGATACAATCCTCTTTTGGAATCATAGCATTCGCATCTATTTTTATTTCTGTTATTTCGTCCTTTATTTCAGTTTTACGAGGAGTTGCATACTCTGTCTTTATTTGTTTTAATTCTTTTTTCATTACATCTTTTAATTTGTTTTCATCATTTAATATACTTTCAAGTAATTCTATAATTTTAAGCAAATTATTATATTCTTCTTTATATTCTTCAACATCAGTATTTGTTAATCTATATAATTGTAATTTAACTATTTCCTCAGCCTGTATAGGAGAAAATCCATATAGTTTGACTAAATTATCTTGTGCATCTTGTTTATTTTTACTAGCTCTTATTGTACGAATAACCTCATCGAGAATATCAATCATTTTAATAAAGCCCTCTACAATATGAAGTCTTTCTTTTGCTTTAGTTAAATCATAATTAGTACGACGAGTTATAACCTCTTTTTGATGAGCAATATATGCATCTATTATATCTATTACTCCAACTTGCATTGGTCTTCTATTTACAATAGCAATCATATTATAAGAATAACTAATTTGCATATCAGTATTTTTCATTAAATAATTAACAACATTTTCTACATTAGCATCTTTCTTTAAATCTATAGCTATTCTAACTTTTTCTTCCCTATCTGATTCATCTCTAACTTCTTGCATTCCATCTATTTTTTTATCATATATAATATCAGCAATCTTTTTAACTAGTAAAGCTTTATTAACTTCAAATGGTATTTCATGAATTAGTATTTGTTTCTTGCCTTTTTCCTCTACTATTTCATATTTACTTCTAATAATTACTTTACCCCTACCACTAGTTAGTGCATCTGTTATTTGTTTTTTACCTTCTACTATAGCTCCTGTTGGAAAATCTGGGCCTTTAATTATATCAAGAATAGTTTCTATTCTACAATTAGGTGAATCAATTCTTTTAATAGTCGCGTCTATTACCTCACCTAAATTATGAGGTGGTATTTCTGTTGCATATCCTGCACTTATTCCTTTTGATCCATTTACAAGTAAATTAGGAAATCTAGCAGGTAATACTACTGGTTCATATAATGTATCATCAAAGTTTGGTGCCCAGTCAATAGTTTCTTTATCAATATCTTTTAAAAGTTCTCCACTAATTTTAGATAGTCGTGCTTCCGTATAACGCATAGCAGCAGCTCCATCACCATCCATAGAACCATTATTACCATGCATATCTATATAACACTCATTTTGTTTCCACCACTGACTCATATGTACCATAGCTTCATAGATACTTGAATCTCCATGTGGGTGGTAATGCCCCATTACATTACCAACAGCAGTAGCACTTTTTTTATGTGCCTTATCAAAAGTATTTCTATCTTTAAACATAGCATAAAGAATTCTTCTTTGAACTGGTTTTAACCCATCTCTAACATCTGGAATTGCACGATTTTGTATTATATCTTTAGCATACTGACCAAATCTATCACCCATTATCTCTTCTAGGGTAAAATCATAAACTCGTCCTAAAGTTTCATTTGTATTTTCTTTTTTCTTCATACTTAATTCCTTTCTAAAGGTTAATTTATTTTATAATTATCTTCCATAGAAAATTCAACATTTTCCTCTATCCACTCTTTTCTAGGATCAACTTTATCACCCATAAGTACCCTAACACGTTTTTCAGCTAAAGCAGCATCATTAATACTTACTTTAATTAAACTACGAGTTTTAGGATCCATTGTAGTTTCCCATAATTGAGTAGCATCCATCTCTCCTAAACCTTTATATCTTTGAGTTTTAGTATTTTTACCCTTAAATTTTTCAAGTAAATTTTTTCTATCATCTTCAGTCCAAGCATATTCTCCTTCTTTACCACATTCTATTTTATATAATGGTGGCATAGCTATATAAAGATGTCCTTGTTCTATTAAAGGTCTCATATATCTATAGAAAAATGTTAAAAGTAATATTTGAATATGAGATCCATCTACATCGGCATCGGTCATAATTATTACTTTATCGTAATTTGAATCTTCAATAGTAAAATCAGATCCTACTCCAGCACCTATTGCATATATCATAGTATTAATTTCTTCATTTTTATATGCGTCTTCTAAGGATGCTCTTTCAGTATTTAATACTTTACCTCTTAAAGGAAGTATTGCTTGATATTTTCTATCTCTACCAGTTTTAGCACTTCCTCCTGCTGAATCACCTTCGACTAAGAAAAGTTCGTTAATTTTTGAATTTTTACTTTGAGCAGGAGTAAGTTTACCACTAATAGTTCTTTCATTTTTATCTTTCTTTTTACCACTACGAGCCTCATCTCGAGCACGCCTAGCAGCTTCACGAGCATTTCTACTCTTTAACATTTTATTAATTATATCGGTTGCGATTGCTTTGTTTTCTTCAAGGAAGAAAGATAATTTTTCTGATACTATAGAATCAACAACAGTACGAGCAATTGGAGTACCAAGTTTTCCTTTTGTTTGTCCTTCAAATTGTAATAACTCTTCCGGGATTTTTAAACTAATTACAGCAGTTAAACCTTCCCTAGTATCTGGTCCTTCTAAATTTTTATCTTTAGATTTTAGATATCCATTACTTTTAGCATACTCATTAAATACACGGGTTAAAGCTGTTTTAAAACCAACTTCATGTGTTCCTCCATCACTTGTTTTTACATTATTTACAAATGATACTATATTTTCCGAATATGAATCATTATACTGAAAAGCTACCTTAACATCAATTTTATTTTTACTTCCACTAAAAACAGTAGCCTTATGAAGAACATTTTTACCTTCATTTATAGATTCTACAAATGCTCTTAATCCATCTTCATAACAATATGTTTCATGTCTGTTATCTTCTTCATCTGTTATATCAATAGTTATTCCCTCTAATAGAAAAGCACTTTCTTGCATCCTTTCACATACAGTAGTAAAAGAAAAATTAGTAGTTGAAAATATTTCATCATCAGGCATAAATCTAACACGAGTACCTGTTTTAGATGTTTTATCTCTTTTAGTTAAAGGAATATCAACATGCCCTCCATCTTTAAATCTAATAAAATATTCATAACCATCTCTTTTAATAGTAACTTCCATCCATTTAGATAATGCATTAACAACTGAAGCACCTACACCGTGCAACCCACCAGATACTGTATATCCACTAGTTTCAAACTTTCCTCCTGCATGAAGCACTGTATATATTACCTCAGGAGTACTTTTTCCACTTGAATGCATGCCGACAGGAACACCACGCCCCTCATCTTCTACGCTAACGCTGTGATCTTTATGAAGAATTATTTTTATTTTATTACCATAACCATTAATTACTTCATCTATTCCATTATCTACAATTTCCCATATTAAATGATGAAGTCCTCTTTTATCAGTTGAACCTATATACATACCAGGTCTTTTTCTAACTGCTTCAAGTCCTTCTAATATTTTAATTGAGCTCTCATCATATTTTACCATTTTTACTTCACCTTAATCATTATAACATAAAAAGAAAATCAAAGTCAAAAAAAATAAACCTTTTTTCTTATATTTAAAGGTTTATTTATGTATATATTTCTTATTTTTATACTTTTTTTTAAGTTCTATTAAAAAATATATTTCTAAAGATTTTACCAAAAGATGAAATAATATTGGAAAATTACTACCTAAAGTATTATTTTTTGCATAATATGGTAAACTTTTTGAAATATGATCTACATCATATTTATTATTGATACTAAATAAATAATAATCTAAATTATTACTCATACAATATTTAATATAATTTTTTGAATTTTTATTTGAGTCTAAAAAAGTTAAATCATTATAATAAAATTTATTATCAAGTTCTACTAAATTCCAAGCATGTCCCCTTGAACTAATATCTAACATATTTAAACCTATTCTATTAGCTAAAGCAACTGCTAAAGCTGAATAATTGCCACATATAGCTTCACCATTATTTTCAAGTGCACCATATAAATTACCATCTTTATAAAATGAACTAATATAAGAACTTTCCTTTGAATTATTTATTATATCATTCTTCATTTTATTATCGTATTCTAATAAATCTAATATAAATATAGATAGTTTATTTAATCTTTCTATTTTACTATCACACACATTTATATTTAATGAATCTACATAACTATCAAGAATTGTATTAATTTTCTTTAACTTATCTAATTTTCCATTAAATCCAATTGATACTTGATTACTCTCTAAAACATCTATATCAGAATTTTTTAAATAAATAGCAGTATCATATTCACCTTTACTATTTGTAAATTCTATTCTTTTTAAATTCTTAAACTTTTTATAATCAATATTTAAATTATAATCTTTTATTGCTAATTTTAACTTTTCTACCATATTAAAATTTTCAATAAAAGAACTATTTAAATGTGCTAAAGTTAAATCTAATTCTTTTACATTGTTCAAATTATTAAGAAATCCAAAATTATTTGAATCAAATACAAGTGACTCATCATACATACCAGTTATAATGAGTTTATCTAAATTTTTAAACTCTTCAAAATTAATACTATTTAAATCCTTTAATATAATTTGCCAATCAGAAAAAGAACAATTAATACATAAAATAAGTTCATTTATTTTTTTACAATACTTAATCCAAGATATATCAGAATTAGAATATACATTTAAAAGTACATAATCTAAATTAGAAAGATCATCTATGGTATAAAATTCTTGTTTTCTATAATTCCCTATTTCTTTTATAGAATATGATTCCTTATTTTGGTAGTTATATTTACTAATTATTTTTTTCTCATTATTATCTTTTGTAAGCGATATACTCGAAAGAGGTATCAATGATGCCCCTATTAAAGATATTATTTTAATTTTATTTTTCTCTTTCATAAACCCTTTTTATTAATAACCTGATTCCCCTTCTTGTGACATTAAATTAACATCAGTAACACCTTTAATTTTAGATATTTCACCTACAAAATCCTTGTTCTTACCTAGTGTTACTTCATATATATAATAGCTTTCTTTATTTGATAAGCTTTCTGATTTAAATTTATATTTTATTTTTTTTTCATTTAAGACATTTTCTATTTTACTTAAATCTATATTTTTAAAATATATTATTAATAAATATGAATCTCTTTTATCTGGAAACATATCAAAAAGTAACATAGATATTCCAAGTACTATAGCAAGTATTATAGCTATTGAATATATTCCAGCCCCTATTATAATTCCATTTGAAATACTCCAAAATAGAAATAATAAATCCCTAGGTTCTTTTATAGCTGTTCTAAATCTTACAATAGAAAGTGCTCCAACCATACCAAGTGAAACTGTTATATTTGCTTGCATAGATAATACTACTGCAGATGTCACTATAGACATTAAAGCCATAGATACATTAAATTTTTTTGAATATATAACACTCTTAGTTGTTAATTTATATATAAAAAATACAAATATTGAAATTAAAAGTGCATATACTAGTGTTACTACTATTGTAGCAGTTGATATATTATTAGAAAAATTTGATAAAAAACTACTTTTAAATATATCATTAAAATTAGTTGCTAATATCATATTAAAACCTCCTACTTAAATCATCTATACAATTATTAAACTTAGAAAACGAAGTTTGTTCTAAGTGATTTAAACCTAACTTTGATTTAATAAAGCCTGGTATTAATTCATTGTATTTTACCTCTAAAATTTTATTTTGTAAATAACTTACTTTCTTATTGCTATTAAAAACATCATGATACTTATTTGTATACCTAATATTATAATCTAGTGTTATTCTTACTGTCCCTATTTTATATACAAAAGGAACTCTATCATACTCTATACAAATTATTGGTCTTAAAAACTCAGTATTCATCTTTATTATAAATTCATTTAATAATGGATCATTTAATTTATTTATTTTTATTTTATTACTTAAAATTTGGTTCAAAATATCTCTTGTTATCCTTGTACTTCTTTTATTAGTTAAACCATTTATTTTATATTTTTTTTCTAACTTTATATAAGAATCATCATAGTTATAAAATCTTATTCTATATTTCCATCTTTCACTTAATCCATTTTTTACTTGATTATAAGATGTTTTGTTATATGTATCAAAATAAATACTTGATATTGTATAAAAGTCGTTTATACAATTATAATCTTTTTTCAATATAGAATTTAAATTGATATTTAAAAGATTAAAATCATTATCTGTTATAAAATATTTTAATTCTTTTCTATAATCATTATTCATATTTTATACCTTTCATATATTTATCCATAAATTCTAATCTATTCTTTATCCAATTCTTTATAAACTTAAATTCATCATTTATATCATATTCTAACCAAATTTCACTATCTCTAAGAGCTGATCCTAGGTTTAATTCATCGGAATATTTATCTAATAATTTATTCAAATATTCAGAATTCAATCCATTTTTTCTTAATTCAAAATATCTTTTTACAATAAGCTTTTTCATTTTATTTGGATATGAATCTAAATTTAATAATATGGTAGATTTATAATCATTTTTCTTCTTTGCCTTTAATATATTATTATAATTCAAAGTAGAAGTTTCTAGATTGTCATTTGAATAATATGTAAGCCCAAAACTATATTCCATATCCCAAGGTTGAATATATAATTGATGAGAATTTATATCTTTCATATAGAAATAATTATTTTTTAATAATACATTATCAACATTATTTATAAAAGCATTAAAAATAACCATATCAATATAATTTTTTATATTCCATGTATTTGAAATTATTTCATATGAATTTTCTTTTTCTGCATCATAATAATCTTTTGTAATATCTAAAAATGTTTCCCATGATTTATAGTACAGTTCTTCATCATTAGGATATTTTAATTCATAATCTAAAATTACATCACTATTTAAATTTAAATCATTTAAATCCTTAGAATAATGAGTTTGCCATCCACTGGATTTAATTATAACACTAGTATTATTACCTTTGCTTTTAGTCAAGCCTAATTTTGTCCTATTAATTGGTTCAGTAAGTAAATATAATCCCTTATATTCATTATTTATAAATACTTCAACAAATTCACTATATATATCAATGTTTGTAAAATCATTTGAAACTACATTCCAAAGTTGAGTAGCAAGTAAATTTCTAACCTTTGATGAATCTCTATATAATGCATCTAATATAAAAGATGATCCATAATAAAATTTAGACATAATTATATCTTTATCTTTAGAATATGATTTATTATACATTTTTATTTTATATGATTTTTTAGGAAAAACAGATGAACTTTGTCCTCTTATTTTAATAGTACTATTATTATTTACTACTTTATTTAATAATGTTGAATTTATATATGTAAAATCTGAATTTGTTTCATCCCTAGTAATATCACTATTAACATCAATATTTACTATTGGTAAATTTGTAAACCTAATTTTAGTTTCATAATACTTATTCTTGTTATAAATAGTAACTTTATATGTTCTATTAAAATCTACTTTGACTAAATTTATTGCATGACCTTTAAACTTATATTTATAATTGCCATCAAATTCCAGTTTAAGTGCAACAGTACTCCCTATGCTTCTTTTTGATATAGTATAAAAATATGTATTAGTATTTTTATCATAAGCGATATTAGTTCCATTAATTGCAGTTATCGTAGTTAAATTTTCCTGTTCTTTTCTAGTTGATTTTATTTTATTTGTGCTAAATGGAGATATAGATAAACCAAATACGCCATAAAATGTTATAACTCCTAAGCAAATAATAAGCAATACTAACAAAATTAACTTAGTCTTAAATCTTTCCATAAAATCAACTCCTAATCGATGTGTTATATATTATAACACAAATTTTTTAATTTTGTTAAAAAAGAATAGTTTTAACTATTCTTTTGTACTGTAATAACTCTTTTCTTTGTAGTAGTATTACCAGATTCATCTTTTGCTGTATACTTTATTACATATTTTCCAATAGTACCAAATTTTATTGTACCACTGGTTGTAACTTTACAAGTATTACTATTATCTGTACAAACTACACCTTTCATTAAATCATAACTTGTAATAGATGTAGATATAGTTTCATTATCTGGCAATGTAAGTGTTGGAGCCTCTTCATCAGCTATTATAATATTTCTAATAATAGAAGCAGAATAACCTTTACTATCTACAACTGTATAAATCACATAATAAATACCTACCTTAGATGTATCAACACCTTCTACCATAGTATTATTTAGAACTGTTGTTATAACTATACTATCGGTAATATCTAATCCATCTGAATCTTTTGCACTATAAGAAGGATATGTATAATCACTACCTAAATTATATTTTGATGTATATGTTTCACTACCTGTACCTTCTAGTATTATTTTAGGTCTAAAATAATCATAATCTTTAGAATTCATCAAATCGATTTCAACTCTATATAAATAGTCCCCACCTTGTTTTGAATTAGGATCATTATATTTATAATTTCCACCTACATTGCTTATACTAATAACAAGATCATCTGAAAATTTTTTTTGTGTTTTTGGATCTGTTAAATTTGCTGATATTAAACCTTCTTTTTTTAATTCATTAAGAGTTATATATGTTTTTCTATTTTCCATTGGTAATTTATTTACATGTGATAATGACCAATCATGTGATGCATTTAAAATATCATTTATTTGTTTTTGATAAGTTGTATTTCTACCATTTGCGACTATTTTTGTAACTACTACAGTAGTTATTGTAAAAATAATAGCAAGTAAAGTTATTACTCCCAAAATTTCAATTAAAGTAAAACCATTTTTTTTCATATATAACCTCAACTTTTACTAAATATACTTAAAACTTTAGCAAATCCCATTACAATTTTATTACTTTTATTCATAGCTAAACCTTTTTCCATAGCTTTACCACCTATTGTCATTGATGATATAATTCCCATGATTACAAGTGTTACAATTAATTGATTTAAATTAAAAGTATTTGCTATTTTTAAAGATATAACAGCACCTGTTGAACCAGAAATAATACCACATATATCTCCAATTACATCATTACAAAAGCTTGATACTTTATCAGCATTCTTTTTAAGCCTTACAGCCATTCGAGCTCCTTTTACTCTTTTAGCAGCCATAGAATGAAAAACATCTTCATTAGCGGTTGCTACAGCAACACCTATCATGTCAAACAAGACACCTATCAATATAAATAAAAGTGTAAGTATAATTCCTAAAAAAATATTTACTTTTGGTATTGATGTTTCAGATATAAAAGTAAATATAAAAGAAATTACAAAAGCAATAATGATTATTTTAATTATCCAACTATAATTAGTTGATTTTTTATTATTTTTACTCATTTATACCACTTTCTTCAAATAGATCCAAATCATCTATTGTACTATCATTTATTTTTGTTTTATCTAAATTATCCTTTACAACTTGTTTTTGATGTTTTAAACCTAAATATAAAAATACTGACAATATAATAACAATAGCATACAATACTCCAACTATAACATAACTCTTATTTTTATTTTCTTTTTTTTCTTCTTTAAATTCTAAAGACATATCTTCTTGCATATCATCACCTACTATGAATTATAACATATTTTTATATTTAATACAATAAAAGGATGAACTATTTCAGAATTGAAATAAATTCATCCATTGTAGTATTAGAAAATATAGTTTTTCTTCTTACTTTAAATTTATCTGTTTTAAGTGGATATGAATATCCATCTGTATCATATTGACCTATAAAGGCTAAATGAAATCCAGCTTTTTTTAAAAGTTCAATTGCTCTATCATTAAAATCAAAGAATGGATAAGCAAAATATTTACTTCCACCAAGTTTCTCCTGACTTAATTTTAAATCCTTTAAAACTACATCTTCAGGAAGACAAAGTATTCCTCCTCCTTGACTACCGTACCCGGGACATTGATATGGAAGATGCATATCATCAGTATGAGATTCTAAATCTAAATTATCTGATTTAAAATGATTAGGATCTACCCAATTAGTGATTACAAAAAGAGTTGCATTAGCCTCATATTTTTCTAATAAATCTAAAGCTCCTAAATCAAGTATAGTACCATCATCTATAGTAATAACAACACTATTCTCGGGTATTTGAAGTTTACCATCTAAATAAAGTTCTAATTCATTAAGTTTTAAAGTAAAATAATTATTTTCTTTAAAATATTTTAAATGAGATTCAAATTGGTCAAAAGTTTGACATATAATTTCATTACACTCCGTAGTATTTGGATCATATATAAAATGATAAGTAAGTGTTTTTATTTTTGTTTTATTTTTTAATTCTGTATTTATATTATCATAAGTTTTTTCTACATCATTTTTATGTATATACATAAGTTCATTATTATATTCAACACCATATCTCTCATTATCTTTTATTAAAACTGCAAAATCAAATGATTTATTTAAACTATATATTAAATTATCATCCTCATCATAAAAAGAAGTTTTATCAAGAGTTTTTATATTTATATTAAATGGAATATAATTTTTATATCTATTACTTATAATAAATTCTTCTATTGGTTTTACTTTATCATATTCTATATATAAATCATCAAAATCAATTTTAAAATATTTTGTATTAGAATCAATTTTTATATCAGATAATTTAAGTTTTACATCCTTATTTATTTCTCCTGCCACAATATATTTGTCCCCATCTTTAGAATACAAATTAGTTTTTGAAGTAGTTACAACGTAAGTATTATAATGAGATTTTATAGATGTTTCTAATTTTTTTATATTTTCTTTTTGTATATTTTCTTTTTTAACTTCAGTATAATTATATATTGCAAGCACACTTATTACAAATATAATTAAGATAACTAATATAATTGGTATCAATTTTTTCTTCATAAGACTCTCCTATCACATAAATATTTTAACATATAATTTATTTATAAGCAAGAAAAAAAGGCATAAGCCTTATTACTACATGGCGTTAATATGATTAACTTTACGTCTTAGGTCAAGTCGAATTTCTCTAAATCTTACTTATCGTTACCAATAAGCGGTTCCCCTTTAAAAGATTCAGTATATAGTCACCTATTATACTACTTGATTGCCACTTAGTACGCACTGCAATCCCATACTAACAACACTCTAGAAGATTTCCTCACCAAATATTTATTATTAATTCTTTTTTGCAAATAATATTTCAAATTGCAATCTTGAAGGTTCTAGCTAAAAACTTACAAAATTGTTTAATCAATTATCCCTATTACTCACTCAAGACAAGCTACACTACCCATAACTTTCATCACAAGGTAGGTTTAATCCTATTTCGTATTTAGTCCATCAGTTATCACGTATAGGCCAAACACAATAATAGGTCTCCACGAATGGTGGGTCATTTGCATATGCCATTATGGATGCCCAACATTCTCATTTCCAGCACTCACCCCAATCTGGGCGAAAGAAGCAAGCACCAAAAGTTTCATCGATATGCTCTTTAACGGATTTTTAGCCCCGTCTTCATAATAAATCATCTGACTAGAATAATGTGCCATCGATAGATAAGATTATAGCAAATTTATAATAATTTGTCAAATTCATTTATTCTATTATATTATATGACAAATTTTTTAAATTTATACTATTTTTCTTACTATAGGTATTTTCTTCATAATTATAATTATAATATAACTTGCAATAAATATTGATATACTCATTATAGGTATAGATATTATAAAATTAAATGAAAAAGTACTAAATTCTAATAATTCATATAAATACATAACCATCATATATATTAAATATATTCCATATGTTTTATCACCTATAAATCTCAAGTTAATTTCATTATATGATTTATCTTTAAACTTATATTTAATAAATACAAAAATAGATATAGAATAAAATAACGTAGTAATTGAAAAATAATCATTTAAATAAAGCATTTTATGAAATTTTAAGTATGCTAACTCATTTAATCCAAAACAACTAATAAGAGAAATTATTCCTAATACATAAATTATTAATCTTTTATTTTTTGTAATATCTGTTGAGAATAAATAATATCCTAGTACTACATATCCCATATACCAAAATGAATCACTTTCTCTAAAAAAGTTTAACAGATTAATTATACATGGTGGCAATGGTAAAAGTGTTAAACTTTTCAATAAAACTCCAAATATTAAAAATATAATAATATAATATTTAATTAATTTTTCATGATTATTAGTAATTAATTTAACTATTGGTAAAAATAAGTAAATAAAGATAAGCGCTTTCATATACCATAAATGAAATTGATGATTTATGATACCATTTATTATCCCCGTAAATGTTATTTTATCCTTTGCTATAATTATTGTATAAAACAAATAATAAATTATACACCAACAAACAAAATCAATCACTATTCTTAATGTTTTATTTATAGTGAATTTTTTAATATCTATTTCTTTACTTGGATTTAATAATAAAGCACCTGTAATCATTAAAAATATAGGAACACAAAATCTAGATATTGAATTATAAAAGTTTCCTATAGTAAAACCTATTATACCTTGAGTAACTGAAAATGCATCACAGCTACAATGTAGTAAAATTACGGCAAAGCACGAAATTATTCTAAGTATATCTAACCAATCATATTTTTTTACTTTATTCATAATACTTCTCCTTAGAATCTAAAATATATAAATGGATTATATGTATTATTTATAAGTAAACAAATAGAAATAACAAATACTATTAAAAGTACTACATCATCTATAATAACAAAATATTTATTATCTTTAAATTTATTTTTAATAAATGGAATTATTGGAAACATTAGTATAATACCTATTATAAAATAAGGAATATAATTTAATAAAAAGTAATTTTTGGCAAGTACTCCACCAATAGGTTTTGTAAGATTATTAAATATATTTAATAATAGATATTTCATTGATGAAATATCTTCCATCCTGAAAATAATCCAACCTAAATTTATTAGTGCAAATGAATATATCCATCTTACTATTTTTGGTAATTTATCTAAAAACTTAGATAAAAATAGTTTTTCTATTAATAGAATTATTCCAAAATATAATCCCCATATTACAAAATTCCAACTAGCTCCATGCCAAAGTCCAGTAAGCATCCATACTACAAATATATTAAATATCCATCTAGGTTTTGATACTCTATTACCTCCTAATGGTATATAGATATAATCTCTAAACCAAGTAGATAAAGAAATATGCCACCTTCTCCAAAATTCTGTTATACTACAAGATATATAAGGATAATCAAAATTCTCTAAGAAATGGAATCCAAACATTTTTCCAAGGCCTATTGCCATATCACTATATCCTGAAAAATCATAATAAATTTGTAATGTATAAGCTAAAACACCAATTATAAGAATAATACCTTGATGATGATTACTAACAGCTCCATTTAGTATAGTATCTGCTAAAAGTGCAACATTATTAGCTATAATTACCTTTTTACCTAATCCAACAATAAATCTTCTAAATCCATCTGCAAAAAGAGCAATAGAATGATGCCTTGTTCTTAATTCTTCTTCTACTGTAGAATATCTTACTATTGGACCTGCTATTAATTGTGGAAAGAAAGTTAAATATGTACCTAATAAAAATATATTTTTTTGAACTTTAACATCTTTCTTATATACATCCACAACATAAGACATAATTTGAAATGTATAAAAACTAATTCCAATAGGAAGCGCTATATTCTTTAATGGTATATTTATTCCAAATATATTATTAATATTTGAAGCAAAAAAATCAAAATATTTAAATACAAATATTAAAGATAAATTAAATATTATGGAAATAATTAATACTGTTTTACCTATTGTCTCATTCTTATTATATTTATCTATAATAAGAGCAAAAATATAATTAAATAATAGAGATGCTATCATCAAAAATATATATTTAGGCTCTCCCCAAGAATAAAAAACTAAAGAGAAAAACAATAATATATAGTTTTTATATCTATCATCAGAAATAAAATATATTAATAAAGTTAAAGGTAAAAAAACAAATAAGAAAATTAAACTACTAAATAACATATTATTTGCTCCATTCTATATCAAAATCATGATCTTGTAAAAAGTTAAAATCCGAAATAATTAAAACTTTATCTATTTTATTATCCTTTAAATATTCTTTTATATTAAAATCTTCGCCTTTTGCCCAAGCATAGTGTCTTAAATCAACCACATATGTTTTATTAAAATGTGAGGCAATTAATTTATTTATTGGGTTCGTGTAAGATGAACCAAGTATTAATAAATTTGTTTTTTTAGGTTTATTAAAGTCAAAAACCAATTCTCCATTATCTCCACCATAATATATACCATAATGATTATTAAGTGGAGTTGTATCATAATTACCTTTAAAGTACTCTTCTTCAGCACCATATTCTCCTTTTTTACCTTCTACAAGAACTGTATATTCAGGATACTTGAATCTATATACTTTAAATTTTTCATTATAATCAAAGATTTGAGTACTACGAGCTGATGAGCCATAAAAATATGCATCAAATTCTTTCTCTTCAATAGGCTCTAAAGGTTTATCTTTAGTCATCATTTTAACTATTTTTTTATAAGCTTCGTACGAACCTTTATAATTCCAATGATGATCAGTTTTATAAAAATGTTCTTTATAGTTTTCAAAATTCTCAATAGGAAGATAATCTATTTTATATTTTCCCTTAAGATTATCTTTAACGATATTTAAAATATCTATACTAGGTTTATTTTTTTCAAAATCATACATAACAGGAGTTTCTAGGAGAAAATAATACATATCAACTTTCTCGTTCAAAGTACTATAAACTTTTAATCTATCAAGTATTGTTGTTTCTTGTTCATCACTTAACTTACTAGGTCCAAACATAATATACTCTGAACAATCAAAAGTTGACATAGTATCACTTACATTTACATATCTGTTTTTACAAATATATTCTGGTATTTTTGTATAATCTGTAAAAGTTAAAAGAGAATGAGTTTTAGCTTTTACTGTTTCTCCACCTATAAATTGATCTGAAAATGCTGCTGTAAAATAATTTTGAAAATCACCTCTTAAATATCCATGTACTGTTAATTTGGGAAATGTGCCTAAAGTTCTATTTTCTCTATATGAAATATCTTTTTCTCCCTTAACAAGAGTAAGAGAACCTACACTTATTATTAAAAGTACTAATATTATAAAAATTATATTTTCTTTCTTTTTCATTAAACCACCCTATCATTTTATATTTTAATATTTATCTATTTCTTTTTCTATTAATTTAATCATATTTTTTGTATTACTCTTATATTTTAAAGGTTTAAATTTTTTTGCTTTACTTAATACTTTATCTAACTTATCAAAATCATCAAGAGATAAAATATAACCAGACTTAGTAAAATTTTCTATTATTTGTAACTGATGATTATTAGTATGTTCTCCATACTCTTTTAATCTTGCAGCTGCTATTACTTTTTTATTATTTTTTAAACCTGTTATTATTGAACCTACTCCACCATGTGTAATAAGTAAGTCACATTTACTTATTAAATCATCAAATTTATCCATTGGTATTAAATCAAATATTTCCATATCATTTGATTTATAATCACTTGTACAACCAGCTTGTACTACTACCTTATCTGTTATTATTTTGTTATTAATTTGCTTTTGAATAGCATCCAAAAGTCTTGTAAATTTTTTATCTTGAGTTCCAAGTGTAACTAAAATCAATATATCCACCCCCCATAAATTGCTTTAGGATACAATTCTAACATACTCTCCCACTGTACAATGAAAGTATTTGCTATAGGATAAATAAGTTTACCAGATAAGGTTTTGGTTTTACTATTAGCAAACGTCTCAATAAATATAATTTTACTACCAAAAAGTTTACCTATATAACATATTGGAACTGCTGTATGAGTTCCTGTTGTAACAATTACCTTTGGCCTTATTTTTATATATAATACTAAAGATTTTAAACAGTTATATAAAAATTTAAATATATAAGAAAATTTGTGATCTTTTGTTCCATATACTAAATAATCTACTTTATCAAATTTATTCTTTAAACCTATTGTAGATTTTGTCTTCTCAGTTATTAAATAGCTATCATATTTTTTTAAAAGTGGTTTTAATTGTAAAAGCTCACTTAAATGTCCACCAGTGGATGCTATAAATAAAACCCTTTTACTATCACTTTTTCTAAATACTAAAAACTTACTAAAAACATAATTTAAAACAAGCACTATAAATTGAACTAATATTTTAGATATTTTATCATTAATAGACATAACTGTAACAAGTAAAAACATGCTTAACATATCTATTAAAAGAGTTGATACCCTAGATAGATAAAATTTAAATCCTTCTATAAATTTATTTTTATTATTGCTTTTAAATACAAATTTTCTATTTGCAAAGTATGCAAACGTAACAGCTAAAATCCATGAAATAACATTAGCTATTTGTAATTCTATTCCATTTTTAGGATTTAGGAAAGTATTAACTGATATATAGTATGTACCTAAACTAACAACTGTAGTCATAACACCCACTACAATATAGTTAATTATTTCTTCATATTTTTTATAAATACTATTTAACTTTTTCATTAGTTAATACCTCCCTAGCTATATATATTGGTCTTTTTCTTGTTTCATTATATGTTCTAGAAATAAACTCCCCAATATAGCCTAAAACTATAAAATTTAATCCTGACATAAATAGTATAAATGATAATATGTATTGAAAATTATGTATGGAATTATTTAATAATATTAAAATTATAAACCATATGAATGAAATAACTATATTAAAAATTCCAAGATGAGTTACTACTTTTAAAGGCTTATTTGTAAATGATAATATTCCAGACATCGCATAACCTAATAATTTTTTTAAGTTCCAGGATGTTTTTCCATTTGCTCTATCTAAAGGAACATATGGCAAATATTTGGTATTAAAGCCTATCCAAGCAAATATTCCTTTAGAAAATCTTTCTTCTTCTGTAAACTCAAGAATAGCATCCAAGACATTTCTCTTTATTAGTCTAAAATCACTTGCTCCATTAACAAAATTAAGTTTTGTAATTTTATTTATTATTGAATAAAATTTCTTTTTTAAAAAGCTTAAAATTTTTCCTTCAATTCTAGTTTCTTGATAGTATGCCACGATATCAATAGTATTATCTTCTTTTATACATTTTAACATATCAAGAACTAACCTAGGCGGTTGTTGCATATCTGCATCAATCAAAACTGTATAATCTCCAGTTGAATTTTTAAGGCCTGCATATATACCTGCTTCTTTACCAAAATTTCTAGAAAAATCTATAATTTTAATCTCAAAATCATTTAGTTTAACTAATTTTTTTAGTTCACCTATAGTATTATCCTTAGAACCATCGTTTATAAATATTAATTCAATATCATACTCTTTATTTTTAAAGCTTTTTACAACATCATTGTAAAATAATCTTATATTTTTTTCTTCATTATAGCAAGGCACTACAAATGTTAATTTCATAAATCACACTCCTAATAAAATTTGTGTTTATTTTCTATTTCTATATTTATCCAACATATCAAATATTTTTTTATCTTTATTTTCATCTAATTTTCTACAAAAAATAGCATCAGATTTAATTATTTTTTTATAATCTTCATGTGTTAATGTACGAGGTTGTTCAGGTCCCGTATACCAATCAACATACCTTAATGTATCATTAATTGTTTTTTTAGCTAAATCTGAATTTAATACAACAGTTTGAATAAACATTTCATCTGGAAATTGTACAAATTTAAAATATTTATATATTTTTTTATAATTATCTAATATGTATGTTGCACATTCCTTATTTATATTAAACCAATTAGCACCACTATATGGAATGTAATTTTTTATAAATTTTCTTTTAATGTGCAAAGCCTTTTGAATTTTTAAAAGTGCCCTATTAATAAATTTATAATATCTATCTCTTGGATTGAATTTTTTTATACCATTAGCATTCACAATATTATGATAGTATAAATATCTATTACATCTACCGTCTTCTCCCCAATTTTTGTTTGGCAATTTATAATATTCCATATAATTTTTATTAATATCTACATAATTTAATAAATTATTATCACTTTTTATTAAATAATCTTGCCCAGATATAAAGAAAATATAATCCATATTAGCTTTAACCGCTTCTTTTAATAAATCTATAGTAGCATCCACTTGACTAATATCTGCCCAATATACTTTAGTAGTTGAAATAAGTTTCAATCTAGGTATATCTTTTAATTCTTCTTTAAATATATTTATATCACTTTTCTTATCTACATGTATAAAAAAGTAAGCACTATCATTTACAAGAGTTTCACATAATCTTTTTAATTGTTTTGGGTTGTTATGAACCGTCATTATTATTCCATATTTCATTATTTACTCCTTAATATAACAATATATATACTGTATCTTCCTCAAATTTTAATTGTTTAGAATCAAAATTATCATAATTAACTTCACCAAAAATATCTTTAACTTCTTCTGATGTCATTAAAATGAAATTATAGTCATCGCGTAAGTTAGATTTTAATAGACCAGTAAATGCCCAAGAAACTGCCCATGGTATAGCACTTGCTCTAAAATTAAATCCATTAACTATCCCTCCATCATCATAATGATAGTTTACACTAGTATCAAATCCATAATATATATCTTTAATTTTAATTTTTTTATCTTTTTCATATCTTTCTATATTGTTTGCTAAAAGTGAAACATATTTTTGATCTCTTGAATATGTCTTGATACCTATATTAAAATTTCTAAAATAATTAAAACTTACATATGAAAAGTTTACTAAACATATTATTATAACTACTATATTAATTATTTTATTAAGTTTCATATCGTAGTTTAAAACTATATAAAGTATTATTACAGGTATAATCATACCAATACTAATCAACATACGTGGTGCGGTATAATTTGCAGTTGATGACATAACTACATTTGGTACAAATGCAAATACAATTATAGAAACTAAAATTAATAATATATTTGCTAACTTTATTAATCTGTTCTTTGATTTTAAACATATTAAACAAACTAATAAAGTTATTAAAAGTAAATAAAATAATTTAGGATTATAGAAATCAAACAAAGTTGTAAAAGTATTTTTAATAAGTTTAGGTATATATTTAATGTTATAAATTATATCCATATTACCAGTTTTTACATCTGCAGTTTTTAATAGCAAATTACTAATCTTTATTAAAATAAACGAATATACAAAACTAATACCATAGTAAATTATAGATAATATTATTTTAGATATTTTTTCTTTTATACTTATATTATCAGTTAATACAAAGAATAAAACTAGTGGTATATACATACATAATACTCCTTGATAACATGATATAGCAAGTATTAAATATAGTAATGAGATTACTTTATTCTTTTTTGCATCTAGTAACAAATGTTTTAACGATTTTAAGCAACATAAAACTCCCAAAAACATTACAAAAGATTCCATAAAAACAAAGAACTCCATACTCATAAAATTATATAACATCGAAAAACATAGTATTAGTATTATTATATATTTAGATTTAGTATCTTTATTTTTAAGTTCTATTATATCTAATAACTCTTTTATAGATAGAGTAAGAATTACTATAGATAATATTGTAGATAATACTGAAACTGTATTGAATGGTAAATGTAAAATTTCAAACAAGCAATAAAATGCACCACTTACTATTCTTCCAGCTTTAAAAAATATTGTAGAATAGTTTATATAACTATTACATAGTAATGTATAACTATCAAGAGCAAAATGAGGCACTAAATAAGGTAAAGTTATCAAAGCACCCATTAAGAACAATATTTTACATTGATTTTTTTTAATAAACTCAATATTTTTTCTAGTATATATCTTATTTTTGATTTTGTTTAAAGTTTTACTTATAGATTTCATCATCTGATCTCCTCTTTTTTTTAATAATTTAATTAGAATATATATACCAATTAATATTATAGTTAAAAATTTTATAATTCTACATACCCTATATAATTTAGTACCTACATATTCTACTGTTACTTTACCAGATGATTTTAAATCTAATTCTATAAAACCTTTATCATTTTCTTTATATTCTATCTTTCTTAATCCATCTGATGTATTTTGCATAATCCTATAACCAAAATAATATAGTCTTGGTAATTCTAAAGTTGTTTTTGAACTTTCTAAATCAACATCAAATTCCATTTCTGGTACAGAGTTTGATAGTATATCAACGTTAGCTTTTCCATCTTTAATTATCACTTCTTCTCTTCTGTTTTCTAAATATCCAACATTATTCAAAGTATTTACTGGTAAATATTCTCTTTGTGATCCCATAGGATAAATAGATATATCGGCTAGACTAAAAAAATTTAATCTTGTATAATCTATTGAATTTAGTGCGATAACGATAGAAGCACATATTATTATTGGTTTAAATAAACTTGTTTTAGTATTATCCCAAGTTACAACTATAAATGAAGATAATATACTTAAGAAAAACACTACAAATATTTGAAGTCTCCAAGGAAACTGTATTAGTTGAAACATATCTGGTAATTTATACCAAGGAATTATTTTAGTAGATAAAATAATAGAACATATACTTAATACAATTAATGGAAAAACTATATTTTTACCATTTAGCTGTTTTTCTATTTTTTTATAATTTATTATAGAATAAAATGCCATTATAACCATTATAATATTTAAGTAAAAAGTTATTCCAAAGTTTTTTTCATTAGGTGTAAGTGACAAATAATCACTTAAATTAAGTGCAGTTCCATAAGACCAACCTGGATTACCCATAAAGTCCTTTAAAAATATCGCTACATTTCCAAACAGTTTATGTTGAATCATCAAAACTAAAAATGGTGAACAATATGCTAAAACTATTAAAGACGCTAAAACAAAATCTAATATAACTTGTTTTTTTAATACTCTTTTCATATTAAATAGTAAAAATATTAAAACAAATATGACTAAAAAAACACCTGTCACTAAATGAGAATTTACTACACCTATAAATCCTATAATAAATAAGATAAAGAAATTTCTACGATTATTTAAATATAAGTAATCATATATACCTAAAAATATCATAGGTGTAAATATAAAATTTAAACATTCAGCTAATGCACTTCTAACATAAAAGTCTGAAACAAAGTATGGAGCACACATATAAAATATAGTTCCAATTAATGCACTATTTCTATTATTAGTTATTCTTTTTATTAACTTATACATAAATATTCCAGACAAAACTATAACTATAAATTGATATACTTTGGCAGCAGTCACTACTCCTCCTGTGAGACAGGATAAATATGCAATAATACTATGAGCAAATCTTGGATAAAAAATTCCTATACCATAACCAAAATTATAAGCAGAAGTATCTACTATTTTTAAATTAAATAAATTAAGACCACCATTATTTAAATAATTTTTTAATATAGTTGAATTACCTAAATGAAATTGTGTATCATGACCATTAATATAAAAATAAGACATTAATGGTACCATTAATAATAATCCTATGAGGATTATTACAAAATAATTTTTATCTATTTTATTAAATTTATTTTTTATTGATTGAATGAACTCATTCATTTTTATCTTCTCCAATCTATTAACTTTCTTTATTTAGTATATCATTATCTATATTTTTTGTAAATAAAATAGACAAAAAAATAGGTTTCTATAGTATATTTATACATTTTATGATATAATCTTGTTATATGATTAAAATAGATTGGTGATGTAAATGAATTTAACAAAAAAAATAAAATCATATACTATTTTTTATATAAAAATACTAATAGTTCTTTTAATTTTAATTCCAAAAAAATATGGAGCAATATTTAATACTATACCAATAAGATTAGTATTACTTGCGATACTACCTATTATATTTTCAATAGAATATAAAAGAAAAAGAATAGAATTAAACGATTTTAAATTTAAATATTTACCTATTATATATGTTGCATTTATTGTTTTAGCAAGCATTTCATTATTTGTTACAAAAAATTTAGAAGTATCAATATATACATTACTAAAGTTTATAATGTTTGGTATTGATTTTGGTATTATATGCAGAATTAAATTTGAAAAAAAAGATATTATTGATTTCATTAAATGTTTTTTAATTTCTATATTAATAGCTTCTTTATATAGTATACTTCAATATATAAAATATATAGATTTAAATTATAACGGAACTGAAAAGTATTTTGGAATTAGAGGAAGAGTTATTTCAACCTTCTTTAATCCAATATACTATGGTATTTTTATTAACTTAGTATTTATTTTTATATTATACATAAGACAACAAAAATTAATTGATAATAAAATAGTTAATATATTATTAATGTTATTTCCTATATTGTTATATTTTACTTTAATTCTTACTTTTACGAGATCAACTTTACTTGTATTTTGGGGAATAATATTCTTAATACTTATCTCTAATTATAAAATAATTATTAATAAAATAACAATCATAACTCTTATGTTATGTATATCTCTACATTTCATTGTTCCAGGTGCGATATATGTTGCACAATCAACAGCATACTATGGAATAGAAATGTTACATATTGATGATGTATATCATTTAATTACTGGCGAAGATGCTTTAAAGCTTATAAGTAATGATAATAAAGAAATATTTGAGGATGACTCTTCAGTAGAACATAGAAAAGATTTTGCTGATATTGGTATAAAAATAGCAAAGAAAAAGCCTTTAACAGGAGTTGGATTTGGAAGTTATATTGATTATATGTTCTCACATGATTTTGATACCGCATTCCCTAAATATGATAAAATAAAGGATTATCCACATGCTGGATTTATCATGCTTGCCGCCGAAACTGGTTATATAGCAACTTCTCTATTTATAATATGTTTAATATTAATAGCTTCAATATTAATTAGATTTATATATAAACATTTTAAACAACGAGATAAAATTTATACAATCGCTTGTATTTCATTTTCTATATTTATTGGTTTATTTATAACAACAATAGTAGCTGAAAACCCTATATACGATACTCAACTATTTCCATTATTTTTAATAATTATAGGGCTTAGTATTAATTATATTTTTATATTATTAAGTGAAAATAAAAAAGTGAAGAAAAAAAATAAAAAGAAAAATAAGGTTTCTAAAAAATGAAATCTTATTTTTTTATAAAATAAACAATATATAAAAAGAACTATATAATTCTATTATAGTCCTTTTTTATAAATAACATTTGCAATAAAGGGATTAAAAATAAGCAAATATAGTCCTTTTTTAGATTTATAAAAATACTTGTTTTTTCTATATTTTGGAAAATGTTCTTTAACATTTCTTATAGCTTCCTTAACTCCTTTTTGATATTTATCATAATCCCTAAAGTTAGTCATACCTTTTACCATAGTAGCATATAAATATCTTACATAACAATATTCTAATTCATTAAAATACTCCTCATAAAAATTGTTATCTTTATAATATTCCACTAACCCATTCCAATTTGAAATATAATTAAATATTTTATCATTAAAAGTACTTGTAATAGCATTCTCTCTTTGTAAATATTTATAAAAAGGCTTTTTAATTGTTCCAATTGAATTAACAAGAGGAAGTAATCTATAAGTAAATTCTACATCTTCATACCATACGCCTTCTTTAAATTTTAAATCTTTAATAATATTTTTTTTATAAATTTTATTACATGCAGCAGGATATATATTTATCATATGTTTTTTTATTTCTTCTTTGTCTTTTAAGTCTATATCTATAAGACTAGAAACAACTTTAGTATAATTCTTGTAAATATATTTCATATCACACACAACAACATCAAAATCATTATCATGAGCCTTATTATACATTTCTTTCATCATATTAATATCAATATAATCATCACTATCAATGAAAGATACATATTCTCCACTAGCTTTATCTAAGCCATAATTTCTAGCACTCGATAGTCCACCATTTTCTTTTTTATAAGCTTTAATAAGTTTTGGATATTTTTCCTTATATTTATCAATTATATCTTGTGAATTATCACGTGTACCATCATTTACAACTATTATTTCAATATCTTTTAATGTTTGATTTACAAGACTATTTAAACATTTATCCAAATACTCTTCTACATTGTAAACAGGAACAATAATACTAACTTTCTTCATATTCGACACCTTTTAACATATTTTTAATAATTAATCCTAATATAAATCCACAAATTAGGGTAATTATCAATTGATCTAAAACACTTCCTGAAACATATCCAAAAATAACCATCAATGAAATACTAAAGCAATATGCTAAAAACATAAAATTATCTTTACCTCTTCTTTTTATAAGTAAATATAATCCTGCTATTACAAGAACAATTATATATGGATAAACTAATAATAAACTACCAACAAGTCCTAAAGTATAAAAATGTACTTTAAAATCTTTTTCTAAGTATAAGTTACCATTTCTAAATGTTGAAAATCCCATTCCAAACCATTTATCTTGTTTGTTATTATTTTGTTCATATATATGTTGTGTTATTAACTGTTCTATTTGTCTGCTATCGCTTCTTTCTTCAAAAGGTAAATTCATAACATCATACCAGAAAATAGGATCATATTTATAACTATATATATTCATAATATACTCTTTATTTATTGAATAGTTTTCATAATTCTTTTTTATAAATTTTTTTATGTCCTTTTCTACTTCCTTTTTTTCAATATCATTACTGTTTTTTATTCCACTTAATTTATCTTTTAATACTTTTTGTTCTGCTTCTGATTTTTCTTCCATAGAAACAAACACATCTTTGTAATCACTTGCATATTTTCTCATATTTATAGGAGCTACAGTAAAAATTATAAACATGAATAAAAGTATTCCAACATATGATACAAATATTTTTTTATTAAAAGTAAATTTCTTTCTTAATACATAATATATATATATTACAATCATGACTATATATATTAATATCCATGAATAAGATGATATACGAGTACCTATCATTAAAACTGCTAATGTTTGTAATACTAATGTAATTATTGTAAGTTTTTTATTTTCTTCTCTTTTAAAGAAATAAGAGATTGTTATTGGTAACAATAATGAAAGTAATGATCCCATTTGATTTGCAGATGTAAATATTCCTTTAGATGATAAATCTACATTTGTATAATTATAATTAAAAAACCAACCAAATATATTAGACTTAATTAAAGTTATACCTTCACTATAAGATTCAATTGAAAGGCACAATATATTAGTTATCACTATAGTAGCAGAAATAGAAATAATAAAATACATAAATATTTTATAAATTTGATCTTTATTTAATTTAACATGGTAAGTAATAAATGCTACTGTATATGGTAATAACATCCTTATTATATAAAATAGTTCAGATATTTTTGAATAATTATATGTACTACTTGGGTTAAATGTAAATTTTGTAACATTTATATGATGTAATACTAAATACACCAACAGTAAAAATCCATATAATATAAACCATAAATATTTTTTATTAAATTTTGTAGTTAATAAAACCATTATTAATAATATACCTATAAGTAACATTCTTATTATTGTAGATGGAGAAAATTTAAAAAAGTTAACTACATCATCTGTAAATAATATATATATATCTAGTATTGGTTGTATTATTAGAAAAAACATAAATATTTTTCTAATTCTATTTTCATCTTTTAAAAATTGCATAAAATCATCTCCATAAATCTTCTATTTGTTCTATTATTGCTTTATTTGTATATTTATCTTTTTTTAAATTATCTTTATATTCTTTAATAATATTTCTATTTTGTATAATGGTTTTTAAACCTATATATATATCTTCATCATTATTTGGAACTATATACGAATTATATCTATCTTTAAGCATTTCTCTAGCACTTGAATATTCTACTGTAAATACTGGTACTTCTAATATCAATGATTCTATAACTGTTAAAGGATATGCTTCTGATCTCGATGACATAATCATCATATCTGCAGACTTTATGTATGGATATGGATTATCTTTTTTACCCATGAATGTTACTACTTGTTGTAGAGAATAATCAATAATTTTATTTTTTAAATAAAATTCATCCTCACCTGTTCCAATCATATATACCCTAACATCTGTTAATAATTTTTCTTTATTTAATTTATCTAAAGCACTTAAAAGTCTATCATATCCCTTTACGTAGCACAAACGCCCTACAGTTACAAAATTTAAATTACCATCATATTTAACATTTTCTTGATTACTATTACTAATAACTTTATCTATATCAATATAATTATTAATTATAATTGTTCTTGTATTTAGTCCATATTCATTGTTAAATTTACTTTTTACCTCATTACTTATCGCAACTACAGTATCTAATTTATATAAAGATTCTCTAAATAGTTTTCTATAATGACCTGCTGGATCATTGTTTGAATAATCGGTATGTAACCATGTAATTTTCTTTTTACTATCACCAAAGGCAGTAAATATAGTACAAAAACCATCTTTGAAAGCTATTTCTACATCATAAGTATCCTTTAAAAATTTCTTTCTAGAACTTCTAATTTTATTCTTTATTAATCCAGTCTTAAGTAAAAAAATTAATTTTAATTTATTAAAAATATCAACTATATTTTTACTTTTAATAGTACTCTTTAAACTTTTATCAATAACACTATAAAATCTAGGTCCTTCTATATAATTAATATTTTTAATATTTGAAAATCTATCTCCTACAGGATGAAGAACTAATAAATCTATTCTATTATTTGTTTTATCTATTTTATTTAAAATATCTTCTAAAACAATAGATACTCCACCTATCATTTTTTCATCTACTACAAATAATATTTTCTTCATAAATTCACCTTCCAGATTTTATTTTTATATGCATATTCTCTAATAATTTATTAACTTGAATAGTTTTAAAAATAAATTTTTTTATAGATTTATTGTTAGTAAATAAATATTTAAATCTCCAATTCTTAATATTTTTATTTAAATATTTTAAAGTCTCTCTATAAAAACTTATAGCTAACTCCACATTTTTATTTTCTGCGATTATTTCTATATAATCCATAAGTTTACTAATACATAAGTAATCTATTTCACTTTTTAATTTAGAATTTTCGTCATTAAAACTAATTAGAATGTCATCTAAAATTTTAAATATATCAAAAACTCTATTATCAATACTTTTAGTTTCACCATTGCTATTAACATAATAATTATAAAAGCATTCATTTATATAACCTATATTTTTAGCTTTTTTAAATACTTTAAGAATGGTATTTAAATCTTCATATTTAGTATTTAAAGGAAATATAATATTATTAAACAAACTCTTTTTAAATAACTTATTACAAGGTCCAAAATCAATTTGATGTACTAACTTAGGATTATTGTTTAAAGAAGTAATGTTAATAGTGTTAAGATAATTAGGGTTCTTACTATCGTCTTTAACACTATTCCACCCGCAAACTACTATATCAAGTTTTTCTTTTTTCATATAGTTATACATTTTTTCATACATATCAAGTTCTACATAATCATCACTATCAACAAATGCGATATACTCACCAGTTGAAAGATTTATACCTTCATTTCTTGTATAACTAATTCCTTTATTTTCTCTATCAACTACTTTAATATTCTTATATTTTTTTTCATATTTTCTAATTATATCGATTGATTTATCACGACTTCCATCATTTATAACAATTATTTCAATATCTTTTAATGTTTGATTTACCAATGAATCTAAACATTTTCTTATTCTGCTTTCCATGTTATATACTGGGACTACAACACTAACACATATCATAATTCACCTCTAAAAAGTTTATACCATCTTTTTGATACTTCCTCTGGGTAAAACTTTTTAGCATACTCTTTTGCCTTCTTACCCATTTCTTTTCTTAAGTTAGAATCATCACACAAAAGTTTTAATTTTTTTATATATTCATCTTTATTATCCATAGGTATTATAAAACCAGTCTCATTATTTTTTATAACTTCATGTGAAGACACTTTAAAATCAAAAGCAATAACCGGTACTCCACATTCATATGATTCTAAAACTACCATAGGGAAACCCTCTGAAGATGAAGTAAGTGCGAATACTGATGAATTTAATAATACATCTTTAACTTTACCAGTAGGACCTAATAATCGTATATTTTTAGATCTTACAATATCTTTATCTCTGCCACTACCATAAATATTTAAATTCCAATTTTTATTATTCATTTCATTAAATATTTGGGATAATAAATATACCCTTTTAATGGGCGCTATACGACCTATAAAAGTGATGTTATTATTATCTAAAGTACTAACTTTCTCTGATTTAAATCTTACAGGATTATACATATATTCACTATTTTTTAATCCGTACTTCTTACCCTCTTCCATAAATCCTTTAGTAAGCCAAATTAATTTATAAATTTTATTTTCATATTTAAATAAAATCTTTTTTGTCTTTTTTAATTTAGGATTAGTAAAATACTCTTCACAACCAGAATGTATATGTATCAAACATTTTTTTAAATAATTTTTTGGTACATATTTAACTATTTCAGGGTTAGTAATTATTATCCAATCAGGATCAAAACTATTTATATCATTTTTTAATACTTTAATTGAAGTAAATTTATTTTTTCTACATTTAATACAATTTTTTAAATCATTATTAAAATCTTTTATTTTTAATTTAACTAATTCTTTTAACATAACTTTATAAGATGGTCTTTTAGGTTCTAAAGATATACAAGTCTTCTCATAATTAATATCTGGAATTATCTCTTTATTACCACACTTATACATGCATTCTATTTTAACCTCATATCCATCAGATTTAAATTGATTAGCTAAAGTATGATTTACAGTTTCAGCTCCACCATACATATCATACCAAAATTGTAAAAATAGTATTTTCATAATTACTCCTATCTAGTTCTAAAATTTATATATTTATCATAAATAAATTTATTTGTTTGTATACATCTCATTATAAAATCTTTAAAATTTTCTGAATTTTTAATATATGAAAATTTCCAATGCTTAAAATTCTTATTTAAAAACTCATAGCCACTCTTCATATACCTTTTACTAAATTCTTTATTTCTTGTATTTAAAATATAATGATTATATATAAAAACTTTATCAGTGCATAATTCTTTAAAAGCTCCTTTTAACAATTCTGTTTTATTATTAAAAGAACTCATTAAATTATTTAATATAACAAAAATATCAAAAACCTTTTCATTTACTGTTGCAGTCTCTCCTGTTGGATTTTCTAAATAATTATATAAATAATCACTAATATATGTAACATGTTTAGCCTTTAAGAAAACTTTTAACACGGCTTCTAAATCTTCATATTTTACTCCAATTGGATATTGGACATTATTCCACAAAGATCTTTTATATAATTTATTCCAAGGTGCATAGTGAAACTTATATATCATTTTAGGATTTGAATAAACATCTGTTATAAAACACCTTTTACTTACATCTTGTCTTATAATATTATCATTAAGTTCATTAAACATATTAAAATTACAAATAACGATATCTGATTTATTCTTAGTAATTTCATTATATAGTTTTTCGAACATATCAAGTTCTACATAATCATCACTATCAACAAATGCGATATATTCACCAGTTGAAAGACTTATACCTTCATTTCTTGTATAACTAATTCCTTTATTTTCTCTATCAACCACTTTAATATTCTTGTATTTTTTTTCATATTCTTTAATTATATCAATTGATTTATCACGACTGCCATCATTTATAACAATTATTTCAATATCTTTTAATGTTTGATTTACCAATGAATCTAGGCATCTTTTTATTCTGTTTTCCATGTTATATACTGGAACTACAACACTAACACACTTTTTATGCATAACACTCACAATAATCACCTCTATGCATTTTTGTTTTTTCTTTTTTCCTTCATAAATTTTATTCTATTAACAACATCTTTAAATTCAGGTTTATTTCTATATAATAAAAATATAAGAGCATATAATACTACTACAGTTATTATGCCATATATAATGAATGCTACATAAGCATTACCTATGAAATCTAGAGAAACTATATAATTTGAAATAACACCAGCTAATATAAGTATTATAAATTCTTTTATAAATTCAATATAATATGACCAAACTTTAGATTCAAATAAATATTTATATATTATTATTGGTTTTACAACCATAACAAATAAAGCACTTATAAGTGTACCTATAAATATACCGGCTAAGCCAAAAGGCTTAACAAGTAAAATGCTAAATACGATATTTATTATAGATTGAATAATTGGAACATATTTATCTTTGTCATATAAACCAGCTGATGATTTTACAGCTTCATTAGTATGCATAAGCCCGTTAACATAAAATACTATACAAATGATTAAAACAGAACCTGTACTTAATAAAAATTTTTTACCTAACCATATATCTCCAATAAAAAGGTTAAATAAATTATAAAGACATAATGAACAAGTAGAAAAAACAACAAAACTTAAAAAATTTAATGTTTTAAATACTTCTAATCTTTTTTTAGGTTTTTCACTTACATTCAAATTTCCAACACTAGAAATAATACTATATAAAGCAGAATTTATAAATGTATTTAACATATTAATTATCAAATAATAGTTAGAATAAAAACCTACAATAGAAAGTCCCAAATACTTAGAAATTAAAATATTATCAGTAGAATCAACAAAATAAGAACCCACTTTATGATACATAAGAGCTTTTATATTAGTTTTAATTGGTTTTAATTCTTCCTTTGTCAATTTTTCTATATTCTTATCATTAATGTAATCATATTTTTTATTTATACGATGATTTACGACTATATTTTCAAATATTATTGATAAACTTTGTACAATTAAATATAAAATATAATTTTTAAATATAATTATTACTAATATTTGAAAGAAAGTTAGTAAAAAATTAGATAACATAACTAATGGAGTTATTTCGTATTCATGTTGATCTGCTATTATTAAAGTTCTTTTATATGAGAACACATAACCTATAGCCATATTAAATAAGAATATTAAATAATAAATATTTAGGGATGGAACACTTGAACTATCTTTAACAAAGAAACTTAAGAAAGGCAATAATCCTAATCCAAGTACAAGTACTACACCAGCTATTATATAATAAGCAGTTTTATAAAATTTCATCAAAGACTGAATTTTCTTTTTATCATTTAAGGATAAAGGTTTATATAAACTATAACTTATAGCACTACCAATTCCCAAATCTGCAAAAGCTAAAATTCCAAGTACATTTGAAAGCATACCATTTACACCTAAGTATGTCTCACCTAAATATTTAATAAAAAGAGTCCTAGATACAAATCTTAATATATTTAAAAGTAAATTGTTTGCTAAAGAGGCTGATATGTTTTTTAAAGAGTTTTTTGTCCTCATGTATACCCTACTTTCTATCCTTTTTATGGTCAAACAATATATCTGTTCTAAACACAAAAATCATTAATCCTAACATTAAAATACCATATATTATATAACCTATCTCATTATCAACTAAAAGCCAAATAATAGATGCAGAACTAAATAGTGCTGTTATAAGATAAATAATTAATACAGCAGTACTAACACTACAATTTCTTCTTAATAATTGATGATGAAAATGACTTTTATCAGGAGTACCAATACTCTCTCCTTTAAGTTTTCTTCTAATAATCGCACATATTGTATCTAATATTGGAACAATTAAAATACATAAAGGTATTATTATTGAAGATGTTATTATAGTTTTAAATCCAAGTAATGTTATAACAGCTATTATAAATCCTAAAAACATAGATCCTGAGTCACCCATAAATATCTTTGCTGGATGAAAATTATGTACTAAAAAGCCTAAAGTAGAACCCAACATAATGAATGCTATTACAACAGATAGACCTATTCTACCTTGAAAAAAGGCAATAATACCTATTGTTAAGAAGAATATAGAACTAATACCACCTGCAAGACCATCTAATCCATCAATTAAATTCATACAATTTATACAACCTAATATAAATAATAAAGTTATAGGATATGACCAAAGTCCAAAATTGATATAAAATCCAAATACACTAGCATCTTTTAAAAGTATATTACCATATAATACAACTATCAAAGCCGCTGCAATTTGTCCTATTAATTTATGTGAAGCTTTTAATGGTTTAATATCATCAAATATACCTGTTACAAGTAATACAAAGCTGCCTATTAGTATTGAATTCATAGTTGGAGTTTGTTCTCCAAATAACATATATCCTAGTAAAAATCCAGAATATATTCCAATACCACCTAATCTAGGCATAGGCTCTGTATGAACCTTCCTTTTATTTGGCATATCGAGTGCTCCAACATGAAACGCAATTTTTTTAACAAATGGAGTTATCACAGATACAAATACAAAAGGTATAAATACCATTAAAATTATTTTCATCAAATTTATGTCTTTCATTTTATCACCTATATTAATTATACCATATTTATATATATTTACAAAGAATTTGACTTTATTTTTAATATTTTAGTCTCTTAACTTTATTTTTAATTAAAAATACGTTATAATTATTATGGTGATAGTATGAGTAAAAAAATTGATTTGTCAGATATAAAAGAAAATGATTTAGATGAGACTTCTTCTTTTACAGATTTAATGACTAAAAAACAAAGAAAAAATAGAATTAATTCTAGTGATATCGATGAAATGATTAATGAAAAGAAAAAAGATACATCAGAACTTAGCAAAGAATTAATGCTTGCTAAGGAGAAATATAATCAAAACTTTGAAGAAGATATAAAAAAAGAACAAAAAATTGAAGAAATTGAAAAACAAGAAAAAGAAGAAAGTTTAGCAAAAACTCAAGTTTTAGAATTAACAAGACAAATGAAATTTAATTTTGAAGAAAATAAACAAGAAAACATAGAAAAACAAAAAAATGGATTGACACTTTTAAATATAATTGGGATATTTAATCTAATTTGTATTGGATGCTATATATATCTTCTTACATTCACAGATTATGTAGTTGAACAAGAAAAATATTTAATAAGTGGTGGTTTTATAGTTTTATTAGTTTTATTATTTGGCCTTTCTGTAGTAACTAATAAAAAAGTATCAAAATTCTTTAAAATATTAAATATAATCGCAATAATTTCATTTATTGGGTTTGGTATTTATACATTCATATAATTCCAAGTTATTTGGAATTTTTTTTTATAAAAAAAGTGACTATTAATAGTCACAATTTCCTGGAGTTCTATAATAAGGTATTACATCTCTTATATTGTCTACTCCTGTTAAATATATAAGAAGTCTTTCAAATCCCATTCCAAATCCAGAATGAACACATCCACCAAATTTTCTTAAATTTAAATACCAATCAAGTCCTTCTTTAGACATTCCAAGTTCATCCATTCTGTTAACTAATTTACTATAGTTTTCCTCTCTTTGAGAACCACCCATAAGTTCTCCAGCACCAGGAACCTCTAAATCTACTGCAGCAACAGTTTTGTCATCATCATTTTGTTTCATATAGAAAGCCTTTATATCTTTAGGCCAATTTTTTATAAATACTGGTCCATCAAAATATTCTGTAATGTATTTCTCATGTTCTTTTGCTATATCTTCGCCATATTCTGGAGTAAACTCCCATTTCACATCTGCCTTTTTTAATATAGAAATTACTTCTTCATGATCAATTCTTATAAACTTACTGTTTACTAACTTAGTTAATTTGTCTATTAAACCTTTCTCTACAAATGAATCAAAAAATCTCATTTCACTAGGACAATTATCTAAAACATACCTAACAACATACTTTAGCATATCTTCCATAATGTCCATATCTTGTTCTAAATCACAAAAAGCTATTTCTGGTTCAATCATCCAAAATTCATTAGCATGCGTTTTTGTATTTGAATTCTCTGCTCTAAATGTTGGTCCAAATGTATAAGTTTTTTTATATGCCATAGCAAACGTTTCAGCTTGTAATTGACCACTTACAGTTAAAGATGCTGGTTTTCCAAAAAAATCTTTTGAATAATCAACCTTACCACTTTGAGCTACTTTTTCTAAATCAAGAGTAGTTACTTGAAACATCTCTCCTGCTCCTTCACAATCACTAGCTGTAATAAGTGGAGCATGAAAATATACGTAACCTCTTTCTTGAAAATATTTATGTATTGCATAAGCAGCAATGCTTCTTACACGAAATACATTATTAAATAAATTAGTTCTAGGTCTTAAGTATGCAATTTCTCTTAAAAATTCTCTTGTTGGTCTTCCCTTAGATTGTAAAGGATATTCGTCTGGACAATCTCCAAGTAAAGTTATACCAGATAATTTTAATTCATGACTTTGTTTACCACCCTCAGATTTAATTATAACTCCTACAATTTTAACCGCACTACCTATATGTAACTTTTGAATTTCATCAAAATTACTCAAAGAATTATCATAAACAACTTGTAAAGTTTCAAAACAAGTTCCATCATTAAAATCTATAAAACCAAATTCTTTTTGTTTTCTATGATTTTTTATCCAACCTTCAAGAGTTATCTCTTTATCTTCAAAATCAACTAATTTTTTTATTATATCTTTTAAGTCCATAACTACCTCTTTTCTATTTCCTCTTTAATTATACTTGCTGTTAGACTAGGATTTGCTTGTCCTCTAGTTTCCTTCATAACCTGTCCTACAAAATAATCAAATGTATTCTTTCCTTTTTTATGATCTATTATTAAATCAGGATGAAGATTTAATACACGAACTACTATATCTCTAATAGTTTTATCATCTGTTATTTGAGCCATTCCAAGTGATTTAACTAAATCTTTTGGTCTTTTATTTTCTAAAATAACGTGCTCAAAAATTTGTTTAGATTGTTTAGAAGATATTTTACCATCATCTACTAATTTAATAAGTTCCACTAAATATTCTTCTGTTAGTGGTATTTCATTTATTTTTTTATTTTCTTTATTTAAGTATCCCATTACTGTTGTAGTAATCCAATTAGAAGCACTCTTAGGATTTGCTCCTAAACTTATCACTTTTTCAAAATAATCAGATACCTTTTTATCATGTACAAGTATATCTGCATCATATCTAGATAAACCTAATTCATTTATATATTTATTTACCCTATCAAATTGTAACATAGGTATATCTTTTTTTATTTCGTCTATCCATTCATCAGTTATTTTAATAGGTGGAATATTAGGTTCTATATAGTATTTATAATCTATTGCATCTACTTTTTTTCTCATTGAATAAGTACACATATCATTTTCATCAAATCTACGAGTTTCCTGTACAAGCTCATCTAATCTATTTTGTTCCAAACATTCTATTTGTCTTCTTACTTCACACTCTATTGCAAGTTTTACATTATTAAAACTATTAATATTTTTCATTTCTACTTTAGGTGTTATATACTCACCATTCTCATTCATAAGATTAACATTGACATCACATCTCATTTGTCCTCTATCAGTACGAGCTTCAGATACACCAGTATATAAGAATATTCCCTTTAATGTCTCCAGAAAAGTAAGGGCTTCTTCTACAGAATTCATGCATGGAGTAGTTACTGTTTCTAATAAAGGAACACCTGCCCTATTATAATCAATTAAAGAATAATTAGAAAAGTGCTCCATAGATGCAGTATCCTCTTCCAAATGTATATCGTGAATATATATTTTTTTGTCTATTCCTCCAACATTAATCATAACATATCCGTCTACTCCAACAGGTTTTTCCATTTGTGTAATCTGATACCCTTTAGGTAAATCAGGATAATAGTAGTTTTTTCTATCAAACATAACTATATCTGGAGTTTTACAATTAAGAGCAAGCGCCATTAAAAGAGATTTTCTAAATGCCTCTTTATTAGCAATAGGTAAAACTCCTGGCAAACCTAAATCAGTTGTATCTATATTTTCATTAGGATATTCAGAATATGAATTCTTAGCAGTTGAAAAGTTTTTAGAGTTTGTTATAACTTCACAATGTACTTCAAGTCCAATAACAGTCTTATACATCATATTCCTCCTTTATTAAATCTTTATATCCTAAAGATTCTTCTATTTTATTAGCTATATTTAGTGTAAGTCCATCTTCAAATACTCTACCTGTTATATTAATACCAATAGGCATATTATTTACAAAACCATTTGGTATTGTAATACTAGGAAATCCTCCAAAATTTCCAATAGCCATATGATTTTCTAACATTAAATATCTTGGAGACATTCTATCAATCTCACCATCAAATGTTGGAGCTACTCCACCACTTGCAGGTAAAATCATAGCATCATATTTTTTATATAATTCATTCATTTTATCTACAATAATTCTTCTAAGTCTTCCAGCATTTTTAAATAATCTTTCTTGATTTTCTTTTTGAAGTATATAACTACCTAGTATAAATCTTCTTTTAATAAGTTCACTAAAGCCTTTAGTTCTTGCATCGAACATAATGTCATTTATATTATCTCCATCACCACGAGGTCCAAAAATAATACCAGTAAGATTAGAATTATTACTAGTTGCTTCAGCACAACTAATAGTCATATAAGCAGGATATATAGCTTTTAATAACTTTTCATCAAAAGATACCTCCTCTACTATAAATCCAAGACTTCTACATTTTTCTATAGTACTTTTAAATTTATCTAATATCTCTAAAGTTTCTTCTCCTGCATCCTTATATAAATTAGTATCAGTTAATTCTTTTATATAAAATAACTTTTTACTTTTGATATCATCATCTACCATATCTAAATATTTAACGTCTTCATCTGGAAGAGATGTCATATCTCTTATATCATGTCCTTTGATAATATCAGTAACAAGTGCAGCATCACGTACATTTCGTGTAAAAACTCCAACATGATCTAGACTAGATGCAAAAGCAAATAATCCATATCTAGAAATTCTACCATATGTTGGTTTAAATCCAACAACTCCTCCAAAAGCTGCAGGCTTACGAATAGAATCTCCTGTATCAGATCCTATAGCAAATGGAACTATACCAAGAGCTACACTAGCAGCTGAACCAGCACTAGATCCACCTATTTGATGATTTTCATTCCAAGGATTTTTTACTATACCTGTATGACCAGTAGTTCCAGTTCCTCCCATAGCAAGTTCATCTAATACCGTTTTACCAACTAATACTCCACCTGCTTCTTTAAGTTTTTTATATACAGTAGCATCATATACTGGAATATAATCTTTTAATATATTAGAAGAAGCAGTAGATAAAATACCTTTAGTTGATATATTATCTTTTAATGCATAACAAATACCATCAATTAGTGAATTACTCTTTTCATGATTATATTTATCTAATATTGTAACAAATGAATTATACTTATCTTGATATTTATGTGCTTTTTCAATTGTTTTATTGAATAATTCTTCACTTGTAATTTTTCCAGTATCTAAATCATCTCTTAAATCTAAAATACTCTTCATTATCCCACCACCTTTGGCACTTTTATTTGATCTGCTTTAATTTCCTTAGCATTCTTTAAAACTTCCTCTGTAGTTAAAGTATTACATGCCTCATCTTCTCTTAGTTTAGCATGATATATTACATAAGGAAATGTCATAGGTTCTACATCTTTAATTCCTTCAATCTCACCTATTAAAGCCATATGTTTTTCAATAGTTTCAAATTCTTTTAATGTCCTATCATATCCTGCATCATCCATATCAAACATAAGTTTTGCTGCATAGTCTTTTAAATTTTCTTTTGTTACCATATTTTCCTCCTATATAAACAAAAAACAAGTCTTAAGACTTGTTACTATTTTAAAATGGCGCCTCTTGTAGGACTCGAACCTACGACCTAACGGTTAACAGCCGTGCGCTCTACCGACTGAGCTAAAGAGGCATAAATGGCGCTCAATGTAGGACTCGAACCTACGACCTAACGGTTAACAGCCGTGCGCTCTACCGACTGAGCTAATTGAGCATAAATAGTAATTTGTCTCATCATTGGGACGAGACTACCCGCGGTGCCACCCAAATTGTCAAAAATGACCACTTTACCGATTCTACCAAATCGAGTAATTTATAACGGATTACACCCGATTAATTTTACTTTATTCAAACTAATAGTTCATGAGTGTTTTTCATAATAAACTTAATTGTTAGCTTCCACCATATCTAACTCGCTTTAATCAGTAGTTATTATTACTTCTCTCAATCAACACATTTAAATAACTGACTATTTAATTATAGATTAGTTTTAATATTTTGTCAATACAAATTTTATATTTTATTAATCCTTTTTTTAAAAGTTTTATTTATTACTGTAATTATACACTTTAAAAGGATATTGAAATTTAGATATAAAATTTAAGATTCAATATCCAATTTTTATTTTAGTTATTTATATTTAAATATACTATGAGAGTTTTGATTTTAAAACTTCAATTACTGGGCGAACGCCACCAAAACTTTTATCTACAAAACCTTCACTTATACTACCGTCTTTACTCACATACCATGCACTACGACCATTATTAGCAACGGCAGAAGCAGTCCAATATCCAGCAGTTTCTACATTACTATTATTTAAACATCCATAATCTTTACAGGCAATATCTGTTCTATCATATAACCATCCATAATTATATCCTGTTGTACTTTTTTCTTGTGTTTTTGTGTCAAAATAATAAAAAGGACTAGATATTACTGTGTTCTCATCCCAAGTTGAGTTTTCTGTGATTTTTGCAATCTCTTTTGCTGTGATTATTCTTGCTTTATAATTACTATAATCTATTGTATATTTTGTTCCACTAAATTCCCCAGATTGATCTAATTCATAATTTGTTGGAATTTCTGTTCCCATCCATGAATCTGTATCTGTTTTAAGTTGTTCTAATACTTTTTCTGGCCCTAATTCATTACTTCCAATTGAATACCATGTTACTCGTGCTGTAGTATTATGATCCAATATTAAATTTACCTTATCACTTCCAAAATCATTAAATACATAAAATTTTAAACATCCATTTTGTTTTCCTGTTCCACCTATTCCATTATATCCCGTATTACTATTCTCTTCAGTATAATTATCACAAGCCTTACCTGTTGCTACATCAAAATATACTATTTTTCCATTATAATATATTACATCTCCATATGTATATTCTACATCTTTATCGCTTACATTACAGTTTTCTAAATAAATATTTCCTTTATTTGATATTACCACATCACATACCGTTTTAGCTCCATCATAATCTACTTTTATTGTTGTTTCTCCTTGAATTAATGTTTTACCATCTGTAGTCGTGTATTTTCCACTTGGTACAGCATTCCCATTTAGTTGTGCCTTTGCTACTGAGTTTTCTACTGCTTTACCATATAATTCTATACTTCTTTTTATACTAGAATTTTTACTATCTTCTATTATATCTAGTACTATTGGGGTTGCGATTAGTGCGATTATAGCGAGTATTACTATGACTGCTAATAACTCTATTAAAGTAAAACCTTTTCTTTTCATATTATCCTCCTTATTTTTATTACCTTAAGTATACATTATTTTATATTTGTAGTCAATATTACAATTTTAGTTTTATTAATAATTAAAATATATACAAATTAGAGAAATTTGTTATATAATAGTTTTAGGTGATAGAATGAAAAAAATTATAATTATCTTAACTATTTTTATATTTTTATGTGGATGTAATAAAGATTCAAGTAATGATATTGAAAAAAATACTATAAAGGAGGATAACACACCAATACAAGAGTATATTGATGATAATCCTATTAAAATAGGTATATATGATGGAAATAAACTTGTAAAAGATTATGAGACAAATTTTATTCCAAAAACAGATTTAGCTGTCTTTAACATATTATATACAAATGAAGAAATAATAGATTATAATTCTACTAAAATTAATTGGAAAAAATATTATGATACTTATAACAATATTGAAAAATATAAAACAGGTTTTTACATTTCATTTGAAGCAGATGGAAAATTACATGAAAAAACTATTTTAGATTCAAATAATACTTATGTGTTTGATCCCTATATGTTCATATATTTATATGATGATGTTAATCAGCCTGACAATACTTGGTATTCACATGTTGAACCAAATGAAGAGAATGAAAACACTATATTCTCATCAATTAAAATATATTTAGTGGACAGTGATTTTATAACGTCACCTATAACACTTACGGTATTTACTTATGATTCAGATGATGATTTTGATGAGGAGTGTAAATATCGTGGTAATAGTAGTTATACTATTCACATAAGTAATATTAATTAATTTGAGGTAATTTATGAAATCAATAAAAAATAATATAGAAAATACTACAATAATCAATAAATCAAAATTTATAACTAAATTATATTTTATTAACTCTTTAAATGAAATAGATAACATTTTAAATGAAGTTTCAAAAGAATATAAAGATGCTACTCACGTATGTTTTGCATACATTCTAAATGGAAAAGAAAAATGTTCTGATAATGGTGAACCGAGTGGTACTGCTGGAATGCCAATTCTAAATGTACTTAAAAAAAATAATTTAAATAATATTCTTGCAATAGTAATAAGATATTTTGGAGGTATTAAATTGGGTGCTGGAGGTCTTGTTAGAGCTTACTCTAATTCAATTACTAATGCATTAAATTTAACAGAAATTATTTCGCTTACCTTTGGTTATTTAGTAGAATTAGAATTTGCTTATGATCAAATTAAATTAGTTGATTATATACTAAATGATAAAAAAATAATAAGTAAAGAATATAATTCAAATATAATTTATAAATTTTATTTAGATGATAATGAATTAAATTTTATACCAGAATTAGAAAAAGTAGCAATTCACCTTTCATTAAAAGATAAAGTTCTAATCAAAAAAGATTAAAACTTTTTTTATACAAATAAAAAACAAGGATTATTTTCCTTGCATTTGTTTAGCTACTTCTTCAGCAAAATTTTCTTCTCTTTTTTGTATTCCTTCGCCTACTTCAAAACGAATCATACCAGTTATAACACCACCATTGTTTTTAACAAATTCAGCAACTGTCTCTTTGTTTTCAGCCTTTACAAATATTTGATTTTCTAAACATACTTCTTCATAATATTTTTTTACTTTTCCAACAAGTATACCTTCTATTCTTTCAGCAGGTTTACCTTCATTTAATAATTGTTCTTTCATAATTTCTTTTTCTTTATCAAGAACTTCTGTTGGAACTTCACTTGATTTAACATATAATGGTTTCATAGCAGCTGCATGCATAGCTACATCTTTAGCTACTTCTTCATTTGCTCCATCTATTACAGTAAGTACTGCAATTCTTCCGCCCATATGAATGTAATCACCAAATACTTCAGAATCTTTCTTTGTAACTACTTCCATTCTTCTAAAAGATAATTTTTCTCCTATTGTAGCAGTTCTAGCAGTAATTAATTCCTCTACTGTACCTTCACTAGTTGAAAGTTTTAAAGCTTCTTCTAATGTAGTTACATCTGAATCAATTATAACATTTAAAATTTCATTTACCATATCCATAAACTTTTCATTTTTAGCAACGAAATCAGTTTCAGAATTTACTTCTATTATAACTGCTTTATTTCCTTTAGTAAGTATTGCAGCTACACCCTCAGCAGCTATACGATCAGCTTTCTTAGCTGCTTTTGATATTCCTTTTTCTCTTAACCAATCTATTGAAGCATCAATATTTCCATTGTTTGCTTCAAGTGCTTTTTTACAATCAAGCATTCCAGCTCCTGTTTTTTCTCTTAATTCTTTTACCATACTAGCAGTAATCATAATATCCTCCTTTTATAAATAAAAGACGATTAAAAATCATCTTTTACAGTCTATTTTAAAGCTTCTAACAATTCAGCTTTCTTCATTGTAGAATAACCTTTAACATCTTTAGTTTTTGCAAGTTCTCTTAATTCAGCAACTGTTTTAGTAGATAAATCTTCTTTTTCTACGGCTTTTTCTTTAACAGTTTTAGCTTCTTTAACTTCTACTTTTTCTTCAGATTTATTTTCTTTAGTCTCTTCTACTTTTACTTCTTTATTTGATGATTTTTTCTTATCAAATTGTTTTCTTTTTCTATCGAATGGTCTATCTTGAGGTTTTCTATCTTCTTTTCTTTTTACTGATTCAACAGCTCTTTTCATAATATCAGAACCATTTTCTTCAGTTTTTCCACTTACATAATCTGTAATTTTTCCACCATTAGCTTCAAGTATTGCATTATTCATAACACCAATTATTAATTTAACAGCACGAATAGCATCATCATTAGCAGGAATTACATAATCAACCATATCTGGATCACAGTTAGTATCTACAATACCAAATACAGGGATATTTAATTTTCTAGCTTCACGAATAGCAATCTCTTCTTTAGAAGGATCTACTATAAACATAGCTTGTGGAAGTTTATCCATTCCACGAATACCACATAATAATTTATCTAATTTAGCATATTCTTTCTTTAAACCAATAACTTCTTTCTTTGGAAGTAAATCAAAAGTTCCATCTGCTTCCATTTTTTCAATAGTTTCTAATCTCTTAACTCTATTTCTAATAGTTCTAAAATTTGTAAGTGTTCCACCTAACCATCTTTCAGTAACATAGAAAGAATCACTCTTAATAGCTTCTTCTTTAGTAGCTTCTTGAGCTTGTTTTCTAGTTCCTACAAAAATAGTTTTACCACCATTACGTGCAATTTCTGATAAAGCGTTATAAGCTTCCTCTATTTTCTTTGCAGTTTTTTGTAAATCGATAATATAAATATCATCTCTTGAAGTAAAAATGTATTCTTTCATTTTTGGATTCCATCTTTTAGTTTGATGACCAAAATGAACACCAGCTTCTAATAAATAATTCATTGACACAACTGTCATATATATTCCTCCTTTTCGTTATATCTTCCACCTATATCAACTTTATACATCACCAATTTGGCACTAGACATATAAATCCATAAGGTGTGTAAATTAAAAAGCCATATATATTATAACACATTATATGGCTTTTACAACATTTTTTTGTATATTTTTTTACATTACTCTTCTGATTGCTACTATTGGAGTTGTAAGATACATGGTATCTGTTCTAATACCTAACTCAGGTATACTAGCATGTACAATAGTTCCATTACCAATATATAGTGCTGAATGAGTAACATATCCATCATAACCATAAGATATTATATCACCTATTCTAATATCTTCTATATCTATACTATCACCTGATACTGACTGACCATATGTAGTTCTTGGAAGACTTATACCAAAATTTGCAAATACAGATTGTACAAATCCAGAACAATCAGCTCCATTAGTTAAACTTGTTCCACCCATAACATATGGATTTCCAACAAACTGTAAGGCAAAATTAACAACACTTTCCTGAAAAGTTAAATCTATTTCCTCTACCTCTTCGGGTTCTGGTTCTTCCTCCTCTATTTCGCCAAGTACATCTTTTAACATCTCACTATGATATATTTCAAATACATTGGTGCTTTCTACTACTTGTTCTTTTTCTTTTATTTGATAAATTTTAAATGATTTATCCATTTTTTTGATTTCTAATGCTTCTATTTTATTTATACCAAGTAGAAATATTGTAGTTACTATAGGTAACACTAGAAATTTTCTAAATAAATTTTTCACAAAAATTCTCCTATACTTCTATTTTTATGCCCTCTTATTTTTTAGGCACATTGTCGATTATAGCAAATATGAAGTACTTTGTCAAATTTATTGTAATATTTTTACCACATAACCACTTTTTATATACATTTTTTTGTACAAAAAAACCACTTTTTAGTGATTAACTTATTTTAAAATCTCTAAATATTATACTACTCATCATTCATATTTATTTCTATTTTTACAAAAAAAGGTTAATTTTATTAACCTCAATCAAAATCAAATAGCTTGATTAATATATATATTGGTGACCCGTAAGGGGTTCGAACCCTTGAATGTAGCCTTGAGAGGGCTATGTGTTAAGCCACTTCACCAACGGGCCTTAAAAGAACAAATTAATTATAACATATTATTTACCCACACACAAGATTTTTTGATAAAAAACTTATAATATTGACAATTATATTATTTAATGATTTAATTATATTAAGTGCAGGTGGTTTTATGAAGTTTACAACAATTAATGAGATTTTAAGAAAAAAAATAATAGATACATATTATACTTATAAACAAGAATACATGCCTGATACCGAAGATGAGCCAGAAATCGAAGATGAATTTGATGACATTGATATAAATGAATTTGAAGATAATATTGACGAATTTATTGAAGAACAGAAAATAGACTTTGAAGAAAAAGTTATTTCAAGATTGATAGATGACATAAAATCTAGCAAATATAAAAGAATAATATATTTAATACTATTACAAGACGCATTTGAATATATAAAAACAGAACAATTAAAAAATAAATGTATAGGAATATATGAGAAAGATATGATAGTACACCTAGAAAATCTCGATATTGATAGGCTTATTCATTTACTTGATTTTGACGAAGAAATATTTTTTGATGTTATAACTCTATTTTTTGAATATAATTTACAAAACAACTTTAACGATAAGTATAGAAATAGAATTTTAATTAAAAATTCTAACAATTTTGAATGTTTAAAAAAATTTAAAGTATATATATTAGATGAAATAACATTTGACTATGAAAAAAGAAGGTATAAATAGAATTATCCTTCTTTTATTTTTGAGTATCTTTCCTTAATCCTTTCTAATCCTAATATATTCATAATTTCATATAAATCTGGAGTCATAGATTTACTAGTTAAAGCAACTCTAAGTACTGTAGATACATCAGCAACATTACCTTTAAAATTCTCTGGATTTTTCTTATATTCTTTCATATTAGAAGCATATCCAAGTTCATCGCACATAAGTTTAATATTATTAAACCAAATAGCCTTATCAAGAGTAAAATACTTATCTAAATATGTATCTAAAATAACACTTATTTCACTTTTATCAGTTATATTTTTCCATTCATATTCCTTTTCTTTAGAATAAAATACATCATCATACATATACCAAATTAAATTTTCTATATCAGAATATTTAGCAATATCCTTTCTTGGTTTTTCTTGTTGTCTTTCTATATTAATAATTTCTTTATAGTAATCTGGATCTCTATTTATTAATTCTTCCAATGATTTAGAATAAGTTTTAGCCCAATCAAGTGATTTTTCATATAATTCTTCTTTTGTCATTTTAGATATCATATTTTTAGATATATCATCTAATTTCATTAAATCATATAAAGCACCACTCGTACTCATTTTATCTGCACTAAAACAAAAATCAGTAAATTTTTTATCTGGGTTTGCTGTATGCCATTCTTCATAATTAGAATTTATTATAGTCATTAATGATTCTATAACTGCAAGTGTAGGATAACCTAGTTCATCATAATAAGTCATCAATGCTTCTGGATCTTTTCTTTTACTTATTTTTCTTAAAGACTCTCCTTCCTTCTTCATAATTAAAGGAGTATGTATATACTTTGGAGCTTTAAATCCAAAGGCTTCAAACATTTGAATATGCTTAGGTGCACTAGGTAACCACTCTTCTCCTCTTACTACATGAGTTGTATGCATCAAGTGATCATCTACTACATGTGCGAAATGATAAGTAGGAAGCATATTCTCACTTTTCATAATTACTTCATCTATATCATTTTCATTTAAAAATAGTTTTCCTTGTCTTAAATCATCAAATTCAAATTTATTTTCAAAATTACCATTACTTCTAAATCTTAAAACAAACTTTTCTCCATTATTTATTTTATTAATAGCATCTTCTATACTTAATCTAGAACATCTAGCAAACTTTCCATGATATCCTGGACGAATCTTTGAAATCTCTTGATTTTCTCTCATTTCAGCAAGTTCCTCTGATGTACAAAAACAAGGATATGCTCTTCCTATTTCAATTAAATGTTTCATAAAAGTTTGATATATTTCTTTTCTTTCACTTTGAATATAAGGACCATAATTACCTACTATTTTACCTTCAAATTCATATTCGTCTGGGCTCATACCATAATGATTTAAAGTATTCATAATAAGTTCTACTGCACCATCTACTTCTCTTTTTTTATCTGTATCCTCATTTCTTAAAAAGAATACTCCATTCGATTGTTTAGCAATTACATAGTCTATCAAAGCAGACATAAGGTTTCCTATATGCATAAAACCCGTTGGTGATGGAGCATATCTAGTAACACATGCGTTCTCATCTAAATTTCTTTCTGGATAAATATTTTCATAATCTTCAATTGTTTTTGTAATATTTGGAAATATTACATTAGCTAAATCTTTATTAGTCATAAACTCTTCCTTTCATAAAAAAATAGATTAATCCTAACATAAGGACGAATCTATATCGTGGTACCACCCTATTTTCATGTATTTCTACATCTTTTAAGCTTAACGTGCTTCTCATTATACGTCTATTGAAGCTCCAAAGTTTCTTCTAATAATATATTTATTAACTTACACCTACCGTTAACTCTCTAAAAAATAAAATTATTATACTACTCTTCTTCATCGCCTTTATGTACTGATTATAACAAATTTTTTTACATTTGTAAATATTTGATTATTTTTTTATTATAATGTATAATACTTATCTATGTGGAGGTGACTGTATGTTAAAAATTTTGACAATTAATGACTCTCAATTTGAATATATGACAAAAAGAACATTTGAAGGTAAAACTGCAGAATCAACAGTCCATCCGTTTACTGAAAATGAAAACAAAAAAGTATTCAAGTTATTTAAAGAAAAAAAGTTTACAGATGATGAAATAGATAATAAAGTTAAGAAAATAACTATTTTAAATGAAAAACTAGAAAATGTTAATTATATTGTAAAAGCTGAAAACATAATTAAATATAGAGATAAAATTATAGGCTACACGATGCCATATATAAATGGTGATACATTTTCTACTCTTTCTTTCAACAAAAGAAATTCTAAATTAATTTTAAAAGAAATAGCTAATAAATTAAAAGAGTTGCATAAACTAAATATAATATGTGCGGATATTCCAGGAAATATATTGGTTGACAAAGAAAAAAATATAACTTTTATAGACTACGACAATTTTGCAGTTGATAACCTAAAAATTGATACTAGAAACATGTTTTTAAGAGATTATTTATCAAAAATAGATAAATTTGATGAAAAATTTGATTATTATTTATTCAATTTATACACACTTGCCATATTAAGTAAAATACATATTATTTATATAAATACTGCATATCAAATTGAGCCTTATAAATTTGATTTAAGGAATAAAGAAATTAATAAAATCGTTTATAACACATTTGATCTGCTTATGTATAACAGAAATCAAATAAAAACATACGATGAAGACTTGATAATAGACAAATTAATGGATACAAATAAAAAAATAAAGTTTAAAAAATTCTAAACTTTATTTTTTATTTCTTTTATAATTAAACATATATTGTATAGCTAACCCACTATATTCTTTATAAGTATTTTTAGTAAACTCTCTTATATTTTTTTCACCTTCAATATTATAATCATCCAACATAAATTTTTTAACCCAAGTATCTATAGGATATACATCAAATTTTTGATAAGCAAACAAAAGAATACAAGAAGCAACTTTATTCCCTATCCCTTTAAAACTAATCAAATAATTAAGGGAATCTTCACTTGATAGATTATATATGCTATTAATATCAAATCTACCATTATTTATATTTTGTACTACTTCATATACATATTTATCCCTAAATCCTACCTTACACATTCTATAATCCATCATACTTACATTTTTTAATCTTTCATAACTAGGAAACAAATAATATTCATTACCTTCAAAAATAACCCTATCTCCATATTTGTACGCTATTAAATTAAGACTATTAGCTATACTAGGTACACGATTATTTTGAGAAATAATATATGATATAATTGTTTCAAAAGGATCTTGATGAATCATTCTAAGACCATTACTAAATTTAACTGCAGACTCTATTTTTTTATCTAAATTAATTATATTATTCTCTATTTCTGTGTAATTTCTATTTAAATCAAAATAATCATTAACAATTTCAAGAAGATTATCATCTTTATTTGAAGTTATATTAATGTATTCTCCATCTATTTCAAGTTTTATAACCCTATCTTTTATTATAATTACATAACCTTTTTCATATTCTTTATATCTAAATATTTGACCACAAGTAACTGTAGATTTCAAATCAAAGTTATTTTTAATTCTAATCATTTCAAACCACCTAAATAAATTATAACATTTTTTTATAAAAAAGGGTTGCAAAAGGTATTTTTTTTTGTTATAATTTTATTGTTGTCATGGCGATGTAGCTCAGTTGGCTAGAGCACATGGTTCATACCCATGGTGTCGAGAGTTCGAATCTCCCCGTCGCTACCAATATGAGTAATAATAGATAGAAATATCTATTTTTTTTATACATTTTAATCTTATTTGACATAT
>CAKPKL010000003.1 GCA_934167485.1 uncultured Bacilli bacterium | reverse complement strand
TAAAAACAGCATCATTTTTTAATTTATAAAATTTAACTATAACATCACCTCCATATATATCATTCTATTTTTTTTCTAGATTTCCTTTTTTTTATTTAAAATATTTACAAAAATAATAAAAATTAGTATAATTAATATAGTAAAAATAAGAAAGAGGGTAAAAATATGAATAAAAATAAGGCCTGGGGGGGGGGTATCTAGTTATACAATAGCTTTACCTGAAAGTATAATTAGAAAGAAGAATAATATGAAAAAAGGATTTACCCTAATAGAACTTTTAGCAGTTATAGTAATACTCGCAATTATCGCATTAATTGCTACTCCAATAGTATTAGATATAATAGATTCAGTAAAACAATCATCTGTGGAAGCAACAATGAAAAATATAGAAAAAGCAGCTTTGTTAGAATATTCAGATTTAGTATTAGATGGTAAAGAAAAAGAAGAAATTATATATAATTGTTATGATGGAAAATGTACATATAATGGAAAAGTCTTAAGTGTAAAAGGAGATATGCCGGATAGAGGAAGAATAATAGTAAATGAAGATGGTGCAACATTCGAAAACATCATAATAAAAGGATATAACTGTATAAAAGAAAATAATAAGTTTACATGTAATAATACAGGTCTTATAACAGTAAATGGAACAAATATATTAATAGATAACAATAAAACAACAGAAATAGAAAATTATAGGATATATGGAAATAGTATTCAAAATGGAACACCAACTCCAGATATACCAGTAGATATAGAAAGTGTAGGCGATTTAGTAACACAAGATAATTGCTCTAGTTATGGATTAGATGCATGTAGTAATGTAGGAAAATATGTAATACCAATAAAAGTAACTGGAAAGAATTTGTTTAATTATGAGAATTCTAGTTTTTGGAAAGGAGCAAATATAGAAAAAAAAGATAACGGATTTTATAAAGAAAAAGGCCAGTATACTGTCTTTCCAACTTGGGAGACACTAAGAAACTATTTAGGACAAGCAGTAACAATTTCCTTTGATTTAATTACAGGTGATGATTCCGCATTTTTGATTTATCAATATCAAGGTAATGGTATTGGAATAAGAACATCTGATATAACTAGTTATCAAAAAGCAAATGAACAAAAGCGAATAACATATGGTCCTGGGATTGTGGAGGTTTTAAATACTATTTCAAATTACAGTAAAGGTGAGATTATGATATATCATAAAGATTATCAAGGTTCTTTATTCGCAAGTAATATACAAATGGAAATAGGAAATAAAGCGACAGAGTATGAACCGTATAAAGAGACAATAACAAATATATATTTAGATGAACCATTAAGAAGTATAGGAGAATATTCTGATTATATAGATTTTAAAAATAAAAAAGTTGTAAGACGTGTGAAAAAATTAAATATAAATAATATTTTAAATTGGACAGATAATTATTTTCCAACTTTATTATCCATTTTGAATTCAAATGAAATAGCTAAACCTAATACTATTGTATTAAATAATTATTCAGATAAAAAAAGGTTTGGAATAACAAATATAGAAGGAACTGGTATTGGTTTTTATAATTGTGATACATATTGGAATTTTAATAATTTAAATGAAATGAAAACATGGTTAGACAATAATAAGAATATGTATGCTAATTATGTTTTGCAAAATCCTATAGAACAAACTTTAGAATTACCAAAACTTTCAATAAATAAAAATACAAGTGTGATAAGTGTGAATACTAGTATAACACCTAGTAATATTGAATTAGAATATTATAGATAAAGGATTGATTAATAATCCTTTTTTTGTTATTATATTATGGTAGGTGGTAATATGAAAAAGGTAATATTGATAATAAGTTTATTTGTTATTAATATTGGTATAGTAAGTGCTATAGAAATTAATTCTAAAAGCGCAATAATGTATAATATGAATGATGATAGTATAATATATAAAAAAGAAGAAAAAGAACAATTACCAATCGCATCTTTAACTAAAATAGTTACAGCTATTACAGTATTAGATAATGTAGAAACTTTAGACAAAGAAGTAAATGTTACAAGTGTTATGTTAGAAAATTTAGAAGGGTATGCTAAAGTAGGACTTAAAGTTGGAGATAAATTAACTTTAGAAGAATTACTTTATGCTTTAATGCTTCCATCAGCTGGTGATGCAGCACAAGCACTTGCAATTTCAACTAGTGGTAGCATAAATGATTTTTCTATTTTAATGAATGATGAAGTAAAAAAAATAGGAGTATCTAATTCTAAATTTGATAATCCTATTGGTATGGATAGTGAAAATAATTATTCAACTGCCTATGATATGGCAATTATTCTTAAGTATAGTTTAAAAAATGATACATTTAAAAAAATATTTGAGACTAACGAATACTATATAGAAAGTATAAATAAAAAAATCAATAAAACATTAGTTTCTACAAGTAAAAACTATAACATAGATTTTAGTGTAATTAATGGAGCAAAAACTGGATTTACATATGAAGCAGGACTTTGCCTTGCTAGTACGTCTAATATAAATGGTGTAGATTATCTTTTAGTAACTCTTGCATCTGATACTAATTATCCATATCATATACAAGATGCACTTGATTTATATGAATATTATTCTAGTAATTATAGTTATAAAACGATTTTAAAAAATAATCAATTTATTTATGAAATACCTATTAAGGGTAGTCGTGAAAAGGTATATAAAATATATTCTAAAGAAACTAAAGATATGTATCTTTTAAATAGTGTAGATTTAAGTAAAATAACTTATGAATATAAAGGTATTGATAAAATTACAAAAAAAATAAAACAAGGTACTAATCTTGGAAAAGTTAACGTAATATACAATAATGAAGTTCTTTATACATTTGATGTATATTTAGATAAAAAGATAAAGTATTATAATTATGCTTTATATATTATAATTGGGCTATCTATTTTAGTAATTTTTGTTGTTTACAAAATACGACATAAAAAATAGTCTAGTTAATTTATAATAATAATGGTGGTTACATGTACTATTTATTTATTATAAAAGATAATTATTTTAAAAATAATGATGAATATTTATTTGAAATGTTATATAAATTAAAGACTATGAAACGAGAAAATTATAGTTATGGTATGAGTTTATATTATAATATTTGTAATTTATTTGATACTGATTCATTAACACACTATGTAAAAAGTAAATATAGTTTAAAATATGAAAATAATAAATTCTATTTAGATAAATATAATTATTTTGAAATAAGAAAAAGTTGTTGTGTTATAAATAGTGATAAATACTTAAGAGAAATTTTATGTATATTTTATATTTATAACAAAAATATATTTATTTGTAATTTTGAAGGTAATGAATACTTTTGGCTTAAAAGTAAATTTAAGTAATTACTTGAAAAATAAAGTTTAATATAGTAAAATATAGGTATGAAAGGAAGATAGTATGATAGATATAGTATATATATTAATAGGTTTAGTAATAGGAGCTATTTTAGGATTCTTTTTAGCTAGATTTTATATGAAAAAATATTTAAAAAAGAATCCACCAATAAATGAACAAATGATAAAGGCTATGATGAGTCAAATGGGAAGAACTCCTAGTCAAAAACAAGTTAATCAAATGATGAAATCAATGAATAAATTCATGTAAAATGAATTTATTTTTTTTGATTTGACAAAAATGATATAACGTAGTAATATAATAACAATTTCAGAAGGGGGAAAGTGTTATGGATGAAAAAATTTTAATTATAAATGCAGGAAGTTCTTCACTTAAATTCAGTCTATATGGAATGCCGAATGAAATAGAAATTGTAAATGGTGTAGTAGAGAGAATTGGTGAAGAAGAAAGTTGTTATTCTTTAAAGTTTAATGGTAAAAAAATAGAAGGTAAAAAAGTTATAACTGACCATACAGGAGCAGTACAAACTATGTTAAATGAATTACTTTCTAATCAACTTATAAAAACATTAGATGAAATACATGGTGTAGGTAATAGGATTTTACATGGTGGAGAAATATATTCCGATTCAGTATTAATAGATGAAAAGGTTTTAAAAGACATAAAAGATTTAACTGTTTTAGGACCACTTCATCATCCTGGAGAATTAGCTGCAATATTTGCAATTAAGAGATATTTACCAAAAGTACCTCAAGTAGCTGTTTTTGATACAGCATTTAATCAAACAATGCCTAAAGAAGAATTTATGTATGCTATACCTAAAGAGTTTTATCATAAAGATCATGTTAGAAGATATGGATTTCATGGAACTAGTTATAAGTATATAACTAGATATATGCAAAAAGAATTAAATAAAGAAAATGTTAATTTAATTATTTGCCATATAGGTAGTGGAGCTAGTGTAGCTTGTATTAAAGATGGTAAGTGTTATGCTACATCAATGGGAATGACACCTTTAGCAGGTGTAGTAATGGGTACTCGTTCAGGGGATATTGATCCATCAATAATACCATATTTGTGTGAGAGAAGACATTTAACTGTTAATCAAGTAAATAGTATTTTAAATAAAAATAGTGGTTTAAAAGGATTATCTGGTAAAAATGATTTTAGAGATAATGAAGAACTTGCTAAAAATGGTAATGAAGATGCCAAACTTGCTATTGCTAAGTTAAGGGAATCAATAAAAGATTACATAGGAAGTTATTATTTTAAACTAGATGGTAATGTAGATGCTATTATATTTACAGCTGGTATAGGTGAGAATGTTTCTTCAATAAGAGAAGATTTAGTTAATTCTATGTCACATGCATTAGGTGTAAAATTAAATAAAGAAATGAACGATAATATAGCTAAGTTTAAAAAATATCAAACAGGTGTAATAACTACAGATGATTCTAAAACAAAAGTAATGGTAATACCAACAAATGAAGAGTATATAATCCTAAAAGATGCATATAGACTTTCTAAAATAACAGAAAATAAACAAAAGAAATTAGTAAAATAGGTGGAATATGTATAGTGTAAAAAAAGGATTTATTAATTCTAAAGGAAAAGAATTTAGGAATATAAAAAATATTCATTTTGATAATACTAGTGATTTATATAATAATATAGGTAGTTTTGTTCTTAGTAGTAAGGAATCTTCATCAGATGGTATAGACAATGGAGTTCATATTTTTTTAGATAAAAACAATCCAAAATTAGCTAGAAGAGTTTATGCTGATTATATGAATTATAAATATACAGCATATAATGATGATGACTTAGTAGATTTGTTAGAAAAAAGGCAAAAGAATATTTTGCTTACAAGTTTTCCAACAGGAATAGTAACAATAGAAAATAAAGTAATAGGTCAAGAAATACCATATTATGGTAATAGCGAAACATTACTTTCTCATTTTGAGCAAAACAAATTAACTAAAATTCCAACAGAAATATATTTAGAAGTTTTAAAAATATTAAAGGAATTATTAGATAATGGTATTCTTTATAAAGACGTACATTCAAGTAATTTTTTAATAGATAAGGGTACTAATGTAATTAATTTAATAGATTTTGATAAATTTCTTATGAAATTTGATGATGATATTAAGTATAATTATTCTACAATGATTGAAAATATTAAATTTTATTTAATTAGTAGATTAAACAAAATAATCGGCCTAGATTTTGAAAATTATAAAAAAGCTACTAATTTAGAGGAATTAGAAGAATCTATAAAAGAAGAAGATTATAAATTAAAAAAATTAAGAGGTTTATAAAAGGATTGAAATTTCAATCTTTTTTTAGTATAATGAGTATAGTTGAAAATAAGAAAGTAGGGATAAAGATGAATAAAAATAACAGGGTATCTAGTTATACAATAACCTTACTTGGAAGTATAAATAGAAAGAAGAAAAATATGAAAAAAGGATTTACATTAATAGAACTTTTAGCAGTTATAGTAATACTAGCTATTATTGCTTTAATTGCAACCCCAATAGTATTAGATATAATAAAGGATAGTAAAGTAGCGGCAAAAGAAAGAAGTATAGAGAATATAGAACATGCTGCAGAATTATATGTGACATCAGAATATCAAATGAATAATAAATCAACTCCAAGTGAAATAACAATAAGAGAATTAAAAAGTAAAGGATATGTACAAAATACAGATGAAGATGAAAGTAAAAAAGTATTTGTATACACAAATGGAATAGATTATGAATTCTATTATGAAGGAAGAGATTTTATAGGCAATTATAAAACATTAAAATCATTAATAGAAAGTGATACAAAACATATAAAGAAAAATGTAGTAGTAAATGGAAATACAGTAAATAAAATATATGGAACAAAAGAAGAACAACTTACTATGAATAATTATGTACTATACTCAGGACAACTATGGGAAGTAGTAGAGACAAATGATACAAATAATACAATTAAGTTAGTATCACCTGTATCATTAACTTCAATTGCTTATGGAACAACAAATGAATGGAACTCATCTTGGATAAAGAAATGGTTAAACGAATATTTCTATAGTAAGTTAGAGAGAACAGACTTAATTAAAGATACAGAATTTTGTATAGATCCTGTGGATGTAACACCAGATTCATATACAAAGATGACAACATGTACAAATAAAGTAACAGAAAAAGTAGGATTATTAACATATGAAGATTATATATATGCAAAAGACGCTAGTACAATTCAAGATGGAGGATCATATCTAGATGAAGATGAATTATCTTGGCTTATAACTCCGAATAACACAGCATCCAACAAGAATTGGCAAACATATTATAATAATCCAAGTAAATTATCAAAAGATTATAATACAAACGGAAGTGGACTTGGAGTTCGCCCGGTAATAAGTATAAAAGATAATGTACTAGTAAAGAGTGGAAAAGGAACGAGAGATAACCCATACATATTAAGTAGTGAAAGAAATTTAAAAGAAAACACCAAACTTAATTTAGGTAAAGTAGGAGATTATGTATACTTAGATGAATCAAATAATCCATATGTAACAGAAATAAATGAAACATATATAAATAAAGTAAGTAATAAAACAAATACATCAAAGATAAGATATAGAATAGTAAACATAAACAGTGATGGAAGTATAAAAGTAGAAAGAGCAGATGTATTAAGAAATTTACCAAATACCATAGCTTTATCAAATAAAATTTATGTACCATTTTATAGTATAGACTCAGGTGATGGTATGGCTAGTTGTCTGTATTCTCCAGAAAAAAAGTATGGCGAGAGTGGGTTAGACCCATACAATTTTTACTCAAATGCTTGTCCAAATCACAATAAATTTGACTTAATGGAAGGCGAAGGAGAATTTATCGTTAACACAGGAGAAAACTTACCATACTATTTAAACAATGCGACAAATAGTTTTTATAATTGGTATGATGAAAAATCAAAAGATATGATAATATCGAAATTAGAAAAAGTGACTGTAAATGGTTATGAAAAAGATTATAGTAAACTTGAAGAAGATATGGAAATAGCATTTAAAGTTATCTTGCCAAGTTGGGGAGAGATGTATACGGGAAATGATTTAAATGTTTCATATTGGTATATGAATAAATCATCAATAACTTCACCAACTGCATTATCCTACATAGACACTTCTGGAATTGCACGTACCACTTATGTATCCGGCACATGGCTTGCAGTTCGTCCAGTTATTACATTATCAAAAAATGTATACGTAACGAGTGGTAATGGCACTGCAAATGATCCTTACAGTTTAAATATTTAAAAAATTAAGAAATATGTATTGACTTTCTTAATTTTTTATTATATATTTTAAAAGACGTTTTGCAAAGAATCTACAATTTATAAACATCTAGATTTACTACATAGAAATATGTGGTTTTTTGCGTTATTCATGATATATTAATACATTTTGTTGATTCTTTGCTTGGAGAGGAGTTGATAAAATGTCATTCATCGAGGTAAAGCACATATGTAAAACTTTTAAAGTGCCTTTAAAATTTGTTGGTAAATTTGGTACTTTAAAAACTTTCTTTAGTAGAAAATATAAATATATTAAAGCAATAGATGATATATCATTTTCTATTAAAAAAGGTGAAATAGTGGGATATATTGGACCTAACGGTGCTGGAAAATCTACTACTATTAAGATATTATCTGGAATACTAGTTCCAGATAGTGGAAATGTTTTAATAAAAAAACAAATTCCATGGAAAGATAGAAAAAAATATGTTTCATCTATTGGTGTAGTCTTTGGACAAAGAAGTCAGTTGTGGTGGGATATACCAGCTATTGATTCATTTAATTTATTAAAAGATATTTATAAATTAGACAATGATGAGTATAAAAAAACATTAAATGAATTAGTTGATATGTTAAATCTTAAGGATATAATTAATATTCCTGTAAGACAATTAAGTCTAGGTAGTAGAATGAGATGTGAAATAGCAGCATCCCTTCTTCATAAACCTGAATTATTATTTTTAGATGAACCTACTATAGGTCTTGATGCAGTATCTAAGAAAATAGTTAGGGAATTTATAAAGAAAATAAATAAACAAAATAAAGTTACAGTAATACTTACAACACATGATATGAGTGACATAGAAGCGCTTGCTAAAAGAATAATACTTATTGGTAGAGGTAAAGTACTATATGATGGAACTCTAGATAAATTAAAAAAGAACTATGATTATTTAAGAAAAATAACTGTAAAAACTAAAGATAAAGTAGATATAAAAAGAGATTATATAGTAAAAAGTAATAAAATAAAAGAAGGCATGGAATATATAATAGATATTAGAAAAACAGAAATAAGTAGTTTTATAAATTATTTATCGTCAAAAATATCAATAGTAGATATAGATATAGATAGTGGAAATATTGATGAATTAATAGTTAGATTATATGAGGATTTTAAAATATGAGGACATATATATCTTATTTTAAATTAAAATTTATAACAGGTCTTCAATATAGAGCAGCAGCACTTGCAGGTATATCAACTCAAATATTTTTTGGATTTGTCTATATATCAGTATATATTGCCTGTTATGAATCTAATCATAAAAATTTACCTATGCCACTTAATGAATTAGTTAGTTATTTATGGTTATGCCAAGCATTTTTCGCTTTAATATATTTATGGTATAAAGACAAAGAAATAATTAATTTAATTAAAACAGGTAATATAGCATACGAATTAACTAGACCACAAGATTTATATTTTATGTGGGCTTCTAAAATACTTGGAGATAGATTATCTAGAGTAACACTTAGATTTTTACCAGTTATACTTCTTGCTTTAATATTACCTAAACCATATAATTTAACTCTTTCAATAGAACTCCCAAGATTATTATTATTTATATTATCTTTTATACTTTCAAGTATACTTATGACATTTCTCATATTACTATATCATATTATTTGTATATTTACTTTAGATGAAAAAGGTATTGTAAATATATTTATGGTTTTATCTGATTTACTATCAGGTTTAGCAATTCCTATACCTTTCTTTCCTAAAACTTTACAATATATAACAAATTTACTTCCATTTAGATATATAAGTGATTTCCCATTTAGATTATATGTAGGAAATATTACAATGAATGAGGGTTATATTGGAATTATATATCAAATAGTTTGGATTATAATACTTGTAATACTAGGAAGAATACTTACTAAAAAAGCTTTAAAAAAAGCAGTAATACAAGGAGGTTAGTATGGGGTTATATTTAAAATATTTAAAGGTTCATTTTAAAAGCGAATTACAATATAAAATATCATTTATATTATCATTTATATCACAATTTATTGTTTTCTATGGTTATTATTTTACAATAGTTTGTATATTTGATAAATTTGATAATATTAAAGGTTTTACTAAATATGAGGTATTATTAACTTTTGGTATAATTCAATTTGGTTTTTCATTTTGTGAATCATTTTTTAGAGGAATGGATCAATTTGATGATTTGATTATTAGAGGTGATTTTGATAAGCTCTTAATAAGGCCTCGAGGTATTATGACACAGGTATTTTGTGAACAAGTAAGTTTTATTAAAATGGCTAGATTATTACAAGCACTTGTAATATTAATACTCGCAATTATTAAAGTAGATATTATTTGGAATACATATAAAATAATTACTTTAATACTTATGATAATAAGTTCAATATTAATATTTTTAGGGATATTTATATTATCTGCTGCATATTGCTTTTTTACTGTTAAAGGTTTAGAAGTTAGAAATGTATTTACTGATGGTGGAAAACACATGGCTCAATATCCAATAGGAATATTTAAAAAAGGTTTTGTATTTATATTTACATATATAATACCTTTTGGTTTTGTTAATTATTATCCACTTTTATATTTATTAGATAAAACAAATAATAAATTATTTATTATTTCTCCTCTTATAACACTTCTTTATTTAATACCTTGTATATTAATATTTTATAAAGGAGTAAAGAAATATTCTAGTACTGGTTCTTAATATTTGACAAAATTAAAATTTTATAATATATTGTTAATAGGAAGTGATATTATGAAAAAATATATAGGTAAAGTAATTATGTATACAACTAATATCACACCTTCATCTCATTAAAAAAAATTGTGATGCAGGTGTGAGTTTTAGTCGTGCCTGCATCTATATATTTAAAACTATATAGATGTCTATATAGTTTTTTTGTGAGGTGATAATATGATTGAAATAAATTTTAATAAGGTAAATAAAACTTATGGTTTTAATAAAGTTTTAAATGATATAGATTTAACAGTAAAAAGTAGAGAAAAAATTGGATTAATAGGTCCAAATGGTAGTGGTAAAACTACAATATTGAAATTAATAGCAGGCATAGAAATACCAAGTAGTGGTGTTATTTCATTAAGAAAGGGTATTACACTAGGATATCTTTCGCAAATTCCAGAAGAAAGTGATATAAAAGTTAAAGATTATATATATTCGACTTTTAGTGAAATATTAAAAGTAAAAGAAGAGTTGGATAATTATGATATCAGTGATAACTATAAAAATATAAATAAATATATAAAATTACAAGAAAAATTTATGAATATGGGTGGATATGAATATGAAACTAAAATACAAAAAATATTACCTGTATTTAATATAACAGATGATATATTAAATCTTAATTTTAATACTTTATCAGGTGGAGAAAAAACAATAATAGCTTTAATTCGTATATTGTTATTAGAACCCAATATTTTGCTTTTAGATGAACCTACTAATCATTTAGATATAGAAAAAATAGAATGGTTAGAACGATATTTGGCTAATTATAATGGTACAATTATTTTAGTATCGCATGATAGATATTTTATGGATAATGTTATAAATAAAATATTTTTAGTGACTAAAAGAGGTATAGAAGAATATTTTGGTAATTATAGTTATTTTATAGAAGAAAATGAAAAGAGATTGATGTTAGAATTTAAAGACTATAAAGATCAACAAAAACAGATAACAGCTATGAAAAATTCTATAAAAAGGCTTCAAGAATATGGTAGGCTTTGTGGACCTAGTGGTGGTGAAATATTTTATAGAAGAGCAAATTCAATAAAGAAAAGATTAGAAAAGTTAGAAAAAATAGATAAACCAGAAGAAAAAAAGAATATAAATTTAAAATTTAATGAATCAGAAAGATCTGGTAAGGATGTGTTGTGTGTTAAAGATTTAAGTATATCTTTTGGTAATAAGATACTTTTCGATAAAGCAAGTTTTAATATTTATTATAAAGACAGAGCCTCTTTAGTAGGACCAAATGGAACTGGTAAATCTACACTTATCAAAGAAATATTAAGCGGGAATAATGTAAAATTAGGTTCAAATGTTAGAATTTGTTATATACCTCAAGAGATAACTTTTGAAAATGATAATTTAAGTATATTAGATGAAGCTAGAAAGTACTTTATAGGGTCATTAGAATACTTACGTTCAGCACTTTTTAAATATTTATTTGTTGGAGAAAATATAAATAAAAAAATTAAATATTTATCGGGTGGTGAAAAGGTTAGATTAAAACTGTTTTGTATGATGCAAGATGAGTATAATTTCTTGATACTTGATGAACCAACAAATCATATTGATATAGATACAAGAGAAATATTAGAAAGCGCTCTAAAAGAATTTAATGGAACAATATTATTTGTGTCACATGATAGATATTTTATAAATAAAGTAGCTGATGTAATATTAGAAATAAATAATAAAAAAATAGAAAGGTATATAGGAAATTATGATGAATATAGAAGATATAGAAAATAAAGAAGATATATTAAAATATATGATAGATAATATACAATATGGTTGGTTAGATATAAATAACGAAATTCATATAGGTAATATGAAAAATTTTAGAAAATTATATAGAACTGCTAGTTTAGATGAGGTATTAAAATATAGAATTGGTACTTGTATAGAACAAGTTTATTTAATGCATTTAATATGTAATAAAATTGGTTTGAAATCACAAATGTATTGTACTAGAATTTATGAATCAAACGACTATAATAACCTAGATGAGGAAGAACACATGCATTGCTTTTTACTAATATTTTCTAAAAATAAAGTTTATCATATAGAACATCCAAATTGGGATAAGATAGGCATATATGAGTATGATGGTGAGGAAAGTGCGATAAATACTATAAATAAGTACTATATTGAATTAAGTGGGGGTGCAAATAGGCCGGTAACACCTTTTGATGATGTACCTAGTAATATAAGTTTTAGTGAATTTAATAGATATATAAACAATTTGACAAAATAGATTAAATATGTTAGTATATATGGCAATTACTTAAAAAACACATGTTTTTTGAAGAGAAAGAGGGTTATGGTATGTATAGAAATGAAACATTAGATGATTATTTAAATAGAGAATTTGCTAAAGAAGGTTTAGTTAGTAAAAAGGCAAAACCTGCTAAAAAAATGAAAAAAGCAAAAATAAAAAAAGAAAAGAAACAATGGAGTAAAAAAGTTAAAGCAATTATAATTTCTTCAGTTGCAGTTTTAAGTGCTGCTGTTATAGGTACTACAGCTTTTCTTGCAAATCATTTTGGTAACAAAAAGAAAAAATATGATACTAATAGTAAAAATGAAACTTACTCTATAAGTGATTTAGGATTAGAAGAAGAAATTACTTCAAGTGAAGATTCAATATATATAGATGCTACTAACGGAATAGATACAAAACAAATCGTTTCTAAAAATGGTAAACTTTATGTAAATAGTAAAGCTGAAGAAAAATCAAGTGAAGTTGGTAAAAGCGTTATTGATACAAAAGGTGGTACTTTAGAAGTTAAATCTAATGGTAAGGTATATGAAAAAAATAATTCAGAATATCAAGTAGTAGATAAAAATGGTAATGTAACTTCATCTGGTACTAAAGATTCAACAGGTGCTCCTAATGGTTATGTATATGACTCAGTAATAGGTGGATATGTAAAACCAGAAGAAGCTGGAAAATATGTTAGAGATGAAAATGGACATATAGTTTCAAAAGAAGATTACGAAGCAAGAAATAATTCAAATACAACAAGTAATTCAACAAGTAGTTCAACATCATCAAGTAATACACCATCAAGTTCAACTATTTCTGAAGTAGAAGTAAAAGGTCATTACAATGCAGATGGAACTTATACAATTTATGGTATGACATTTGAAACAAAAGAAGATTTTGAACAATATGTTCTTCAAGGTTATGAAGGTTATGGTTTAGTAAATGGTATTATGAAACCTATGACTAAAGAAATGGAAGAAGCAAAACAAAAAACTAAATAGGCGATGCCTATTTTTTTCTTGATAAATAAAAATATAAGTGATATCATAAATATATACTAGGTGATTAAATGAATAAAATAAAAAAGTGTTTGAAAAATAACTATAAATTTTTAATAGCTTTAATAGTACTTATTTTAATATTTTGTATTAAGTTTCCTTATTATATAGATGCTCCAGGCGGTATAAGTGATATATCAAATAAAATAACAATAGAAGGATATGAGAGTAGTGGATCTTTTAATTTAGCTTATGTAAAAGAATATAGGGCAACTATACCAACTTTATTAATTTCTTTATTTAATAAAGATTGGAATGTATATAAACAAGAAGAGATGATTTTAGATAATGAAGATGCTAAAACTTATTTTATGAGAGATAGAATTTTACTTGATGAATCTATTAGTGATGCGATTTTTGTAGCGTACAATAAAGCTTCAAAAGATATAAAAATAAAAGAAAATAAATTATATGTAGCTTACATAAGTGATGAAGCTGATACTAATCTTAAAGTTGGGGATAGAATAGTAAAAATAAATGAAATAGATGTAAAAAGTAAAAGTGAAATATCAGATATTTTAAATAAATTAAATGCAGGTGATAAAATTTCTATTACAGTTGTAAATGATGATGTAATTAGTGAAAAAGAAGCTTATATCGATAATGATAAAAAGATAGGTATTATATTATGTGAAGTAAATGAATATAATACAAATCCTAAAATAGAAATAAAAACTGATTCTAATGAATCAGGATCAAGCGGAGGACTTATTACAGCTTTATCTATTTATAATTCTCTTATAAAAGAAGATATTACTAAAGGACTTAAAATAGTTGGAACAGGTACAATTGATAAAGAAGGAAATGTTGGAAGTATTGGTGGTGTAGAATATAAATTAAAGAGTGCGGTTAGAAATCATGCAGATCTTTTTATAGTACCAAAAGATGAAAATTATATGAATGCAATTAAATTGAAAGAGAAAAATGGATATAAGATAAAAATAATAGGAGTAGAAACATTTGATGATGTTATAAATTATTTAAATAAAATAGATGAATAAGTGTTTTAGACCATACATTTATTCATTTTTTTAATTTATAATATTTAATTTTATAGAAAAAATGTGTTTAAAATGTTATAATATTCATTGGTGATATGTTATGAAGTTGTGTGATGTAGATTTAAACAAAGTCTCACCTATGATGAAACATTACATTAATATAAAGAAAAATTATCCTGATGTAATAATATTTTATAGATTAGGGGATTTTTATGAAGTGTTTTTTGAAGATGCTATTATTACTTCAAGAGAATTAGAACTTACTTTAACTGGTAGAAATGCAGGTTTGGATGAGAAGGTACCTATGTGTGGAGTACCTCACCATGCTGTACAAATATATATAGAAAAAATGGTTGAAAAAGGTTATAAAGTAGGTATTTGTGAACAATTAGAAGATCCTAAGAATGCTAAAGGTATAGTACAACGTGGTGTAACACAGATAATTAGTAAAGGTACTGTAATGGATTCAGAATCCCTAAAAGAAAATGAATTTAATTATATTGGTAGTATAATTGATTTTACCCATGCATATGCTGTTTGTTACACGGATATTACAACTGGAGTTATTTATGCTTTTTTAATAAATCATAATCAAACTCAATTAGTTAGTGAAATAGTAAGTATAGGACTAAAAGAAGTAATTGTGCCATCAAACTTTGATAAAGGTATAACAAGTATTTTAACGCATCAATTTGATATATCAGTATCTTTTACTGATGATATAAAAGATATAAAAGAATACGAATATATATATAAAGATATAACTGATGAGAGACTTATTAAAACTATTAAATATTTAGTTACATATATAGATAGTATTAAAATGTGTAATTTATCACATTTACAAAAAGCTATATTAAAAAATAATACTGATTATTTAAAAATGGATATTCATACTAAAAGAAATCTAGAGTTAACAGAAACATTAAGATTAAAACAAAGACAATATTCTCTTATATGGTTACTTGATAAAACAAAAACTGCTATGGGATCACGTTTGCTTAAAACATATATTGAAAATCCTTTAATAGATATAGATAAAATTAATGCAAGATATGATATTGTTGAAAAACTATTAGAAGAATTTTTACTTGCTTCTGATTTAAAAGATTTATTATATGAAGTATATGATATTGAAAGACTTAGTGGTAGAATCGCTTTTGGAAATGCTAATGCAAGAGATTTATTACAATTAAAAAGTTCATTAAAAGTATTACCTGATATTAAAAAAATATTAAATACCATAGGATTTAAAGATATTGATACTTTGAATGATTTATATGAACTTTTGGAACATTCTATATATGAGAATCCTCCAATAAGTATAAAAGAAGGATATTTAATAAAGGAAGGTTATAGCACTAATCTTGATGAATTAAAAAGTATTAGAACAAACGGAAAAGATTTTATTGCTAAATTTGAAGCTGAAGAAAAAATACGTACAGGTATTAAAACTTTAAAGGTAGGATATAATAAAGTATTTGGATATTATATTGAAGTTTCAAAAGGTATGAAAGACTTGGTAAAAGATGAATATGGTTATGAAAGAAAGCAAACTTTAAGTAATTGTGAAAGATATATAAGTCCAATACTAAAAGAAAAAGAATCTTTAATATTAAATGCTGAAGAAAAAATAATTAATTTAGAATATGATTTATTTATAGAGATAAAAGATAAAGTAAAAGAATATATTCCAAAATTACAAGAGATTGCTAAGGTAATAAGTGAAATAGATGTACTTCAATCTTTTGCAACTGTAACGGAAGAGAACAATTATATAAGACCTACTTTAACTCTTGAAAATGAAGTATTATTAAAAAATAATAGACATGCTATAGTTGAGAAGGTATTAGATAGTGAGTATGTTGCAAACGACATAATTATGCCTAAGGATAAAAATATTTTACTTATAACAGGGCCTAATATGGCAGGTAAAAGTACATATATGAGACAACTTGCTATTACAGTTATAATGGCCCAAATAGGTTGTTTTATTCCAGCAAGTGAAGCAAATTTAAAGGTATTTGATGCAATTTATACAAGAATAGGGGCAAGTGATGATCTTGTAAGTGGAGAATCTACTTTTATGGTGGAAATGAATGAAGCAAATAGAGCTATTACAAATGCAACAAAAGACTCTTTATTACTATTTGATGAACTTGGTAGAGGTACAGCTACATTTGATGGTATGGCACTTGCTCAATCTATAATAGAGTATATTCATGATAATATAGGTTGTAAAATGATGTTTTCTACTCATTATCATGAATTAACAGATTTAGAAAACAATTTAAAATATTTAAAAAATATACATGTAAGTGCACACGAAGAAAATGGTCAGGTTACGTTCCTACACAAAATAAAGGATGGCAGTGTTGATAAAAGTTATGGTATACATGTAGCAAGTCTTGCTAAATTACCAGATACTTTAATTAAAAGGGCAAGCGAAATATTAAATGTATATGAATCAAAAGAAAGAAAAAGAGACATTCGTATACAAGAGTCTTTACCACTTGATTTGGTAATGCCAAAAGAAGAATCTAAAGTAGAGAAAAAATTAAAAGAGGTAGATCCACTTAATATGACTCCACTTGAAGCTTTAAATTTACTTTATGAATTAAAAAAAGAATTAAAATGATAAATTTGTGAAAATTTATCATTTTTTATTTACTTAAATATTAAATTGTGATATTATTATTACCTTGCCCCTAAATGATAATAAAAAAATGACAAAGTTCGACGATAAAATATGTAATAATATTTAAGCAGTTTAATAATATAGAAACGTGGAGGAAAAATATGGAAAAAGAAACAAAAGAAATGAAAACATCTATATATCTTGGAATGAGTATATATAGAACAATGAAGGATTGTAGAATAAAATTTGATCAATATTTATTAACTATGCAAGATAAAAAATATTTAAGTCTTTATTTAGGATTAATTAAATCTAAAAATAGAGTAAGTGAAAGATTTAAAACTTTAACTATGGAAAATAATATTATGGTAAATGCAACATTTTTAAATCAAGATGAGTATGCTAGAATTTATATGAATGATTTTGCTGATATAGTTGATAAAGTTGATTTTGAATCAATTGATAATTATTTAGAATTTTTAGCTAGTAAAGATATAGTAAGATTATTTAATCAAATAAATGGAATAAGTTTAGTAAAAGAGAGTAATAAACAATTAATAAAAAAATAAAATTATATAGGTGATAATATGCCTATAATAGGAATAGTTACAAGATCTTTTTTTAGTGATGAAAATAATCCAATAAGTATAATATATAAGGATATTGAAAATGCAATATTAGAAAATAATGGAATACCTATAGGAATAACTTTAAATAGTAATTATAAATCTGTCATAAATTTATGTGATGGAATTATATTTCAAGGTGGAGATGATTTTGAAAAATATGATTTTGACGCTTTGAAATATATTTATGATATAAACAAGCCCGTACTTGGAATATGTTTAGGAATGCAACTTATGGGTGTTTTATTTGAAGGAAATATGTTAGATATAAAAAATCATAAAAAAAGATTAAATTATGTACATAGTGTTGTCATAGATAAGAAATCTATTCTTTATAATATTTTTAAAACTAATATTGTAAAAGTTAATAGTAGACATAAATCTATTATAAAAAATACTAAATTAGATATAATGGGTATAAGTAATGATGGATATATAGAAGCTATAGGTGATGAAAGAAAAAAATTTTTTGTAGGTGTTCAGTGGCACCCAGAGTCTATGATTAGCTATGATAAAAAACAAAACAATTTATTTAAATATTTTATTAATTGTTGTAAATAACTATTATAAAGATAGTTATTTTTTTGTCAAAACTCTTTACAAACAAATGTTCTTATGATATATTATTATAAGTGAAGTTTAAGGTGATTTGTATGGATAAAATTATAATTAAGGGAGCTCGTGAGAATAATTTAAAAAATGTAGATTTAGAGTTACCGAAAAATAAATTAATAGTAATGACAGGTGTAAGTGGAAGTGGTAAAAGTAGTTTGGCTTTTGATACTATTTATGCTGAAGGTCAAAGGAGATATGTAGAGAGTTTAAGTGCATATGCAAGACAGTTTTTAGGTGGAACAGATAAACCAGATGTTGATAGTATAGAAGGACTTAGCCCAAGTATCAGCATAGATCAAAAGACTACAAATAATAATCCACGTAGTACTGTTGGTACTGTAACGGAAATATATGATTATTTAAGACTTTTATATGCTAGAATAGGTGTACCTTATTGTCCTAATCACAATAAACCTATAACTAGTCAAAGTATAGAAGAAATGACAAATCAAATTCTAGAATTAGAACCAAATACTAAGATAAGAGTACTAAGTCCTGTTGTGCATGGCGAGAAGGGAACTCATAAAGAGTTATTAGATGATCTAAAAAAAGACGGCTTTTTAAGAGTTAGAATAGACTCTTCTGAGTATGAATTAACTGATAATATTGAACTTTCTAAGACAAAAAAACATAATATAGATGTTGTTGTAGATCGTCTAATTATAAAAGATGATATTAGAAGTAGACTTTATGAAGCTATTGAATTATCTTGTAAGCTATCTCGCGGTAAATGTGTTGTTGATACAGGATCAAATGAAATTGTTATGAGTGAAAAGTATGCATGTCCTGAGTGTGATTTTTCTCTTCCAGAACTTGAACCTAGGCTTTTTAGTTTCAATGCTCCATATGGTGCCTGTGAAGAATGTAATGGGTTAGGTTTTAAACAAAAAATAAGTGAAGATTTAATAATGCCGGATAAAAATAAAAGTATATTGGATGGGGGTATTGTTGCTTATAATATGGATGCTTCTATTTCTTATACACAAATGATTACGCTTGCTAAACACTATAATATAGATTTATCTAAACCAATTAAAGATTTAACGCATGATGAACTTAACTTAATTTTATATGGTTCTAAAGAGGCATTGGAGTTTAACTATATATCTGGTAATGGTAATACTAGAAAAACAACTGATTATTTTGAAGGAATTATAAATAATTTAGAAAGAAGATATATTGAAACAAAAAGTGGTTGGATTAGGGATTGGCTAGATAAATTTATGATGGAATTACCTTGTACTAAGTGTCATGGTGCACGTCTTAAGGACTCTGTTTTATCAGTTAAAATAAATAAGAAAAATATTTATGAAATGACTTGTTTATCTATAGGAGAATTATATGATTTTTTAGAAAAGTTAAAACTAAATAAAGAACAAGAAAAAATTGCTGAATTAATTTTAAAAGAGATTAAAAATAGATTAAAATTTTTGATTAATGTAGGATTATCTTATTTAACTTTAAACCGTATGGCAGGTACTTTAAGTGGTGGAGAGGCTGGTAGAATAAGGCTTGCTACTCAAATTGGTTCTAGATTAACAGGGGTATTATATGTTTTAGACGAACCTAGTATTGGTTTGCATCAAAGAGATAATACAAGACTTATAAATTCTTTGTTAGAAATGAGAGATTTAGGAAATACTTTGATAGTAGTGGAACACGATACAGATACTATGCTTGCTGCAGATTATTTAGTGGATGTAGGGCCACTTGCTGGAATACATGGTGGTAAAATAGTAGCAGCTGGTACTCCAAAAGAGGTTATGCAAAATGAATCTAGTTTAACTGGAAAATATTTAAGTGGTAAATTAAAAATAGATGTTCCCTCAAAAAGACGAAAAGGTAATGGGAAATACATAGAAATTAAAGGTGCTAGTGAAAATAATCTAAAGAAAATTAACGTTAAATTTCCCCTTGGAAAGTTTGTTTGTGTAACTGGTGTAAGTGGAAGTGGTAAGAGTAGTTTAGTAAATGAAATTCTTTACAAAAGTGCAGCAGTAAATATATATAAAAGTAAATTAGTTCCTGGAAAATGTAAAGAAATAAAAGGATTAGAAAATATAGATAAAGTTATTGATATATCACAAACTCCAATAGGTAGAACACCTCGTTCTAACCCAGCTACTTATGTAGGTGTATTTGATGATATTAGAGATGTATTTGCCAGTACAAAGGAAGCTAAAATAAGAGGTTATGATAAAGGTAGATTTTCATTTAATGTAAAAGGTGGACGTTGCGAAGCTTGTTGGGGCGATGGTGTAAAGAAAATAGAAATGCATTTTTTGCCTGATGTATATGTACCATGTGAAGTATGTCATGGTACGAGATATAATAAAGAAACTTTACAAATTAAATATAAAGGTAAAAGTATTTATGATGTACTTGAAATGAATGTAGAAGAAGCCTTAGAATTCTTCCAAAATATTCCTAAGGTAAGGGATAAGTTACAAGTATTAATGGATGTAGGACTTTCTTATATTAAACTTGGTCAAAGTGCTCCAACATTATCAGGTGGAGAAGCTGGTAGAGTTAAACTTGCTAAAGAATTACAAAAGAAACCAACTGGTAAAAGTTTATTTATATTAGATGAACCTACTACTGGCTTACATACTCATGATATAAAGAAACTTTTAGAAATATTAAATAGAATTGTTGATAATGGTGATACAGTTGTTGTTATAGAACACAATTTAGATGTTATAAAAGTGGCTGATCATATTATTGATATTGGACCTGAAGGTGGAAGTGGTGGTGGAACCATAGTTGCAACAGGTACTCCAGAAGATATAGTAAAAGTAAAAGAATCTTATACAGGACAATTTTTAAAAGATATGTTAAAATAGGGTTTAAACCTATTTTTTCATTTTTTTAATAAAAATTTCATAATTTTTTCATAATTTAGGTATACTATTGTTATAGTTGGGAGAGATAATATGGGAAAAGAAGAAAAGGAAAATGAAACAATTGAAGTAATAGAGGAACCACAAAAAGAGGTAAAAGAACCAGTTAAAGATAAAAAGAATAATAATGTAGAAGAATTTTTACATTCAAAAGTATTTTTATGTATATGTACATTTTTTATAGGTTTGATTTTAATGTTTGGAATTATGAAAATTAATGGTAAAACTACAGTAGTTCAGAATGTTAAAAATAAAAATATTAAAACAACGACTGTTGAAGAAGTGAGTGATTTGAAAACTGCAATAAACAATGTATATGAATCTGTTGTTTATATAGAGGTTAGTGGAGATAGGACATCTTCTTCAGGCTCAGGTTTTGTTTATAAAACGGATGATAAATATGGATATATACTAACAAACTATCATGTTATAGAATCTGGTAAAAAATTTCGTGTAACATTTAATGATGGAACAGAGATTGATGCAGAGTATGTAAATGGTGATGAGTACTATGATATAGCAATTTTAAAAATATCAAAAGACAAAGTAAAGAATGTAGCAACTATAGGTGATTCTTCAACTCTAGAATTAGGTGACACAGTATTTACTGTGGGTGCTCCTCTTGGAAAAGATTATATGGGAACTATAACAAAAGGAATTGTTTCAGGAATTAATAGAATGGTATCAGTAAGCCTAACAAGTGGTTCATATCTTATGGAAGTAATTCAAACAGATGCTTCAATAAATAGTGGTAATAGTGGTGGACCTATTTGTAATATAAAAGGTGAAGTAATAGGTATAACTTCTTCAAAACTAATAGGTAGTGGAGTAGAAGGAATGGGATTTGCAATTCCTATGAATTCTGTTATGGAAATTATAAGTAGTATAGAAGGAGGAAAGGGAATTGTAAGACCTTATGTAGGTGTTCAATTAGTTGATTTGTCAAATACTTTTGCTCTTCAATATTATTACAATATTAAAATAGGTAGTGATGTAACATTTGGTGCTGTTTTAAACTATGTAGAAGAGAATAAACCTGCTGCTAAAGCTGGCCTAAAAGTAGGGGATGTAATTGTTGAATTGGATGGAGAAAAAGTAGAGGATGTAACTCATTTCAAATATCTTTTATATAAGCACACTGTAGGTGACAGTATAAAAGTTAAATATTATAGAGAAAACAAGTTAAATGAAACTACTATAAATCTTACAGAGGCAATTAAAAGTGAGTAATTTCACTTTTTTTGTCAAAATAAAATTATAAAAACATAAAAATATAAGGGAGGTTTACGATGTTAGAATTAAAGAATATAACAAAAGTATATAAAGTGGGAGATTTTGAGCAAAAGGCACTTAATTCTATAAATATAAATTTTAGAGAAAATGAGTTTGTATCAATATTAGGACCAAGTGGAAGTGGTAAAACTACACTACTTAATATAATAGGTGGACTTGATAAGTATACTAGTGGTGATTTAAAAATATTTGAAGTATCGACTAAAAAATATAAAGATAAAGATTGGGATTCATATAGAAATAATCGCGTAGGTTTTGTTTTTCAAAGTTATAATTTAATCCCACACCAAACAATTCTATCAAATGTAGAATTAGCACTTACATTAAGTGGTGTAGGAAAAAAAGAAAGAAAATTGAGGGCAAAAAAAGCATTACGTGAGGTAGGATTAGAAGAACATATAAATAAAAAACCTAATCAATTATCTGGTGGTCAAATGCAGAGGGTTGCCATAGCAAGAGCTCTTGTTAATAATCCAGATATATTGCTTGCAGATGAACCAACAGGTGCTCTAGATTCCGAAACTAGCATTCAAATTATGGATTTATTAAAAAAAATAAGTAAAAATAAATTAGTCATAATGGTAACTCACAATCCTGATTTAGCTAAACTTTACTCAAATAGAATTATTAATTTAAAAGATGGAAAAGTTACTGATGATACAAATTCATATGATGGAGGAGAAATTGTAAAACACAAAGAGTTAAATCACAAAAAAACAAGTATGAGTTTTCTTACTGCTTTAAAATTATCTTTTAATAATATTAGAACCAAAAAAGGAAGAACAATTTTAACTGCTTTTGCATCTTCAATAGGAATAATTGGAATTGCTTTAATACTTTCATTATCAAATGGATTTGATAAGCAAGTAAAAAAATATGAAAAAGGTATAATGTCAGCAATGCCAGTAATAATATCAGAGCAATCTATGAATATAGATTCAGATACAATGAAACAGTTAAGTGGAGATCATTTGGAAAAATTTCCTGATATTGATTATGTACTACCTGCAAAAAGTCAAAAAGAGAGCTTAGTAAGAAACAACAATATAAGTGATGAATATATAAATTATATAGAAAATATGCCTAAAGAATATTCTTATGGTGTATCTTATAATAGATATACTAAATTAAATTTTATTCAAAGGACAAGTAAAGGGATTGATTTAGTAGATACTACAAATACTTCTTTTGGATCCATACCAAAGTCTTTTGATAAAACAAATAAGAATGCCGTAATAGAAGCTTATTATGATATATTATCAGGAAGATTGCCATTAAATAAGAATGAAATAGTAATAGTTGTAGATGCAAATAATAGAGTATCAGAAGATATATTAAATTTATTAAATATAGATATAAAGGATAAAATTAATTTTAAAAATATAATAAATAAAACTATACATCTTGTCTTAAATGATAAATTATATATAAAAAATAATGGAAAATTTGTAGTTAATAATGACATGAAAGACTTATATGATAATTCTATTGAATTAAATGTCGTTGGAATAATAAGAATGAAAGAGGATTTTCCTTCATATGTTCAGTCATCTTTCATAATTTATACAGAGGAATTAATTGATTACGTTATTTCAAAAAATGAAAATTCTGATATAGTAAAAGAACAAAAGAAAATAGATACAAATATACTTACTGGTTTACCATTTGATGAAGATGGAGTAAGTGGAACAATGTCTATGACAAAAGAAAATATATTATCATATTTAGGAGCAGATACAACACCTTATATGATAATGTTATATCCTAAAGATTTTGACTCAAAAAAAGATTTATTAAATTATTTAGATAAATATAACGAAAATAAAGAGGATGCAAATAGAATTATTTATACAGATCAAGCAGAAATGATATCATCTATGAGCGGATCTATTATGAGTGCTATAACGATAGTATTAATCGCATTTTCATCAATTTCTCTTGTTGTTTCATGTATAATGATTGGAATAATTACTTATATTTCAGTTTTGGAAAGAACGAAAGAAATAGGAATATTAAGATCATTAGGAGCAAGAAAAAAAGATATTTCACGCGTATTTAATGCTGAAACATTTATTATAGGAATAACATCTGGAATTTTAGGGATAATCATAGCAAAAATATTAAATTTACCTATAAATTCAATTATATATAGTTTAACAGATTTAAGTAATGTTGCTAAATTAAATCCTGTTCATGCATTAATATTAATAATTATTTCTACATTATTAACTATGATAGGTGGAATTATACCATCTAGAATTGCTAGTAAAAAAGATCCAGTCGTTGCACTTAGAACAGAATAATATAAAAAAATAGATTATGAAGTGGACTCTAAATAGTTAACAACCAAAAGAAGCATTAGATAAAAATTTAGTGCTTCTTTTAGTTTTCTTTTTTTATTTAAAATATTTACAAAAACAATAAAAATTAGTATAATTAAAATAGTAGAAGAGTGAGAAAGTAAGGAAAAAATATGAACAAAATAACACCTGGTGGGATCTAGTTTTACTGAAACCTTACCACAAAGGATAAATAGAAAGAGGAAGCATATGAAAAAAGGATTTACATTAATAGAACTTTTAGCAGTTATAGTAATACTCGCAATCATCGCACTTATAGCTACACCAATAGTATTAGATATAATAAAGGATAGTAAAGTAGCGGCAAAAGAAAGAAGTATAGAAAATATAGAACATGCCGCAGAATTATATATAGAATCAGAGTATCAAATGAATAATCAGTTAACTCCAAGAGAAATAACAATAGGAGAATTAAAAAATAAAGGATATATACAAAATACAGATGAAGATGAAAATAAAAAAGTATTTGTATATATGAATGATACAGATTATATATTCTATTATGAAGGAAGAGATAATTTAAAAGATTATAAAACATTAAAGAGTTTAATAGAAAGTGATACAAATCATATAAAGAAAAATGTAGTAGTAAATGGAAATACAGTAAATAAAGTGTATGGAACTAAAGCAGAACAACTTACTATGAATAATTATGTACTATATTCAGGCCAACTATGGGAAGTAGTAGAGATAAATGATACAAATAATACAATTAAATTAGTATCACCTGTATCACTTACAGCTATAGCATACGGAGAAACAAATGAATGGAACTCATCTTGGATAAAGAAATGGTTAAATGAATATTTCTATAGTAAACTAGAGAGAACAGACTTAATTAAAGAAACAGAGTTTTGTATAGATCCTGTGGATGTAACACCAGATTCATATACAAAGATGACAACATGTACAAATAAAGTAACGGAAAAAGTAGGGTTATTAACATATGAAGATTATATATATGCAAAAGATGCTAGTACAATTCAAGATGGAGGTTCATACCTAGATGAAAATGAATTATCATGGCTTATAACCCCAACTCATAATGAAACAAATCAAATATGGCACACTCATTATACAAATCCAAGTACTTTATTATTAACATCATATTACACGAATACATTTGGTCAAGGAGTAAGACCAGTAATAAGTATAAAAGATAATGTATTAGTAAAGAGTGGAACAGGAACAAGATCTAATCCATATATATTAAGTAGTGAAAGAAATTTAAAAAAGAATAGAAAACTTAATTTAGGAAAAGTAGGAGATTATGTATATATAGATGAATCAAATAATCCATATGCAACAGAGATAAATGAAACATATGTTAAAAATGTTGTTAATAAGACAAATACATCAAAAGTAAGATATAGAATAGTAGAGATAAATAGAGATGGGAGTATAAAAGTAGAAAGAACAGATGTATTAAAAAAATTACCAGAAACAGTAGCAATGAAATATGGGATATATATACCATTTTACAGTTTAGACTCTGGAGCAGGAACAACGAGTTGCTTATATTCATCAGAAAAGAAGTATGGAGAAAATAGTATAACTAGTGATAATTATTATACAGGAGGATGTACAAATCATAATAGATTTGACTTAATGGAAGGCGAAGGAGACTTTGAAATAAATACAGGAGAGAACATACCATATTATTTAAATAACGCAACAAATAGTTTTTATAATTGGTATAGTGATAAAGCAAAGAGTATGATAATACCAACAACGATCAAATTAAAACAAAGTGGATATGCAAGAGATTATGAAAATTTAGTAGAAGAAGTAGAGACAATACTTAATGTAGTATTGCCAAGTTGGGGAGAGATGTATACAGGAAATGATTTAAATATTAGTTACTGGTATACAAATAGATGGGGAGGCTCATCTATCAGTATGTCGTTTGTGGACGTTACTGGGATGGGTTATGGAGCATACTCTGCTAACCCAATGCTTGCAATACGCCCAGTTATTACATTATCAAAAAATGTTTACGTAACAAATGGTAATGGTTCAGCCAATAGCCCTTACATTTTAGGCATGTAAAAAGTGAATACTATTCACTTTTTTTCTTGTTTATACCAATCATACTTCCTAACATGCACGATGAAATAAGTATAATATAAAATAAAATGCTTTTTAATTTAAACTCTCTATCAAGAGCTAAAAAGTTAAATATGATAATAAATATAATAAATACCAAGCCTAATTTTAATCCTTCTAACCATCCTTTATTTTTTGAAGTTTTCCCAAATTTAAATCCACCTATAAATATAGATAATATAGGTATTAGTATTTTAAATATTTCTAAAATTTTATCACCTAATATATTGAAATAATTAAAAAAAGTTATAATAAATGTTAAACCTAAGAAAAAGCATATTAACCATAAAAAAGAAATACCAAAATTTTTTATATAATTCATCAAATCACCTATTAATTATTATTCAATTGAATAAAAAATTATACCATTGTTCAATATATATTAGGTGATACTATGTATTTTACTTTGATATTTAAAACAGTTTTTATGTATTTTTTTATTATTCTCGTTTATAGATTGATGGGAAAAAAAGAAGTAGGACAACTAAGTATAATAGATTTAATTGTATCAATACTAATAGCAGAATTAGTAGCACTTTCAATAGAATCTTCAGATAAGAGTATATTAATATCTGTAGTTCCAATTTTAGTTTTAGTAGGTGTACAAATCCTTATTAGTTATATAACTTTAAAAAATGAAAAAATAAGGGATATAATAGATGGAAAACCTACCATAATAATAAAGAATGGGAAATTAAATTTTACTGAGATGTCTAAGATTAGATATTCGTTAGATGACTTATTAATACAATTAAGGTTGCAAGGTGTTAAAAGTATAGAAAAAGTAAAATATGCTGTGTTAGAGAATAATGGTAATTTATCTGTTTTTAATGATAATTCGGATTATCCATTACCATTAATTCTTGATGGTGTCATTGACTTTACAGTTTTAAAAGAAATAAAAAAAGATTATAATTGGTTAAATAGTGTTTTAAAATCAAGAAAAGTTGATATCGATGAAGTTTTTTATGCCTTTTATACAAATGGAAAAACATTTATTATTAAGAAATCTGAACTTTTGTAGTTGAAAAAAATTTTTATATGTGATATTATTTATATAGTAAGGAGCGGTATTATGGATACAAATACTACTGTGAATGTAGATGAACCTAAGAAAAAAGAATCAATATTATTTAAAAAATTGGATTTAGCATTTGTTTATGTATTTATATTTATATTTGGTATGATAATTGTATTTGTTATGACATCATATCTAAATAACAAAGTAAAAGAGTTTACTGAGACTTCTATTGCATCAGCAAGTAATAAATAAGAATTATGTTGTGCTTTACACTACATAATTTTTTTTGTTCTTTTTTTTTCTAAAAGTATTTACAAAAACTAATAAAAAAGTTATAATTGTGGTACAAGGTGTCAGAAAGTGGTAAAAAGTGGAGTGATTCGTATGTTTATGGGAGAATATCATCATAACATTGATGCTAAAGGTAGAATTATTGTACCTGTCAAAGTTAGGGATGATTTAGGAGACAATTTCATAGTTACAAGAGGATTAGATGGATGTTTATTCCTATATCCAAAAGAACAATGGAATGTTATTATAAATAAATATAAAGAATTACCAGATACAAAAGATAAACGACAATTTATGAGAATATTTTTATCAGGAGCAACACTTTGTGAATATGACAAACAAGGAAGAATCAATATCCCAAAACCCCTAATTGACTATGCAGGCCTTGACAAAGATTGTATTATAATTGGAGTAGATGAGAGACTAGAAATATGGAGTGGAAAGAATTGGGAAGAGTTTATTGATACTAATGAAGAGAATATGTCTTCAATAGCAGATAAACTTTTTGCAAGTGAGTAATATGCATAAATCAGTTTTGTTAGAAGAATGTATAGATAATTTAAATTTAAAAGATGATAGTATTATAGTCGATTGTACACTTGGTTATGGTGGTCATAGTAGTGAAATATTAAAAAGAATAAAAAATGGATTCTTATACTCGTTTGATCAAGACGAAGATGCAATTAGTTTTAGTGATAGAAGACTTAAAGATGTAGGTTGTAATTACAAAATAATTAAAAGCAATTTCGTAAATATTAAAAAAGAGTTAGAAAAACTAAGAATAACAAAGGTGGATGGAATTATTTATGATTTAGGTGTATCTAGTCCTCAACTTGATGAAGGTGATAGGGGATTTAGTTTTCACCAAGATGCAAGGCTTGATATGAGAATGGATAAGAATAATGAGCTTGATGCTTATAAAGTTGTAAATGAATATTCATATCAAGAACTTGTTAATATATTTCATAAATATGGAGAAGAAAAATTTGCGCCCTCTATAGCTCGTGGAATAATTAATTCCAGACCTATAGAAACTACATTAGAGCTTGTAGAAATAATTAAAAATAACGTTCCTGAAAAATATAGACGAGAAAAGCATCCAGCTAGAAAGGTTTTTCAAGCTATTAGAATTGAAGTAAATGATGAATTAAATGTCTTTGAAAAAAGTTTAAGAGATGCCCTTTCCTTAATCGATGTAGGTGGAAGAATATGTGTTATAACATTTCATTCATTAGAAGACAAAATATGTAAAAATGTATTTAAAGAGGTAAGTAATGTTGATGAAAATATAAAAAAATTGCCTGTAATCCCACAAGATTATTTACCTAAATTTAAAGTATTAAAAACAATTGAACCTAGTTCTCAAGAATTAGAAAAAAACAAAAGAGCACGCAGTGCAAAATTAAGAATAATAGAAAGAATTGGTTGGTAGATATGAAAAAGAACACTAGAAAAGTGGTAAGACTTACAAGAGGTGAAAAAATGCTATATACATTAGGTGTAGTATGTTTTTTACTTACAATTGTTATAAGAGTATTTTCTAGTGCTAGTATAAGTAACTTGAAAATGGATATAGAAAAAGTTTCTTATAAAATAGAAAACCAACAAAAAAAGAATCAGAGTTTAACTATGCAAGTAAATGAGCTCACTTCGTATGAGAATTTAAATGGGGTATTAAAAGAAATGGGGCTTGCATATAATAATGACAACATTGTTGTTATTAAATAATGTAAAGAAAAGTTCAAAATTTATTTGAACTTTTTTTCTTCGTTTACATAATAAGATATAAATGTTATAATTAAATAGGTGATAATATGAAGAGTGCAAGTGTAAAAACTAAATGGAATACTCCTATAATTTGTTTTTGTTTGTTTTTAACTGTAATCTTCATTTTATTTTTGCAATTTTGTTATTTAAGTTTATCTAAAGAAGTATATGGAATAAATATGAAGAATTTTGCATCTTCAAGAAATACAGTAACTTCCGTGCTTACAGCTGATAGAGGAACTATATACGATGTAGATGGAAATGTTTTGGCTCAAAATATTACATCATATACTATGATAGCTTATTTAGATTCTTCTAGAACAGTTGATGAGAAACATCCAGAACATGTTGTAGATAAAGAATATACTGCTACTAAACTTGCAAGTATTTTAGGTGAGGATAATTATGATTATATCTTGTCTAGATTAAATAGTAAATCAAAACAAGTGGAGTTTGGAAATCTTGGTAAAAATTTAACTGAACTTACTAAACTTGCAATAGAAGATTTAAATTTACCGGGTATATCTTTTACTGAAACAGTAAAAAGATACTATCCTAATGGTAATTTTGCATCCTATATAATAGGGTATGCTAAACAATATTCTAGAATAAATATTAAAGTAGAAGAGAGTTATGATTTATATAAAACTTATAAGAATTATTTTAATAATTATCAAGGTGTGACTATTGAAATTGGAAATAAAAGTGTAATAAGAATAGATAATACTACAATTACAGGATTAAAAAAGGGTACTAGTACGTTATTTATAAAGACACAAGGATCAACACTTGCTACTATACTTGTAAATGTATCAGATTATGATGTATATCAAACACTTGATACTACTATTGTAGGGGAACTTGGTATAGAGAGTAATTTTGAAAAAAAATTACAAGGTAGTGATGGTTACATAAAGTACCAACAAGATAAGTATGGATATAAAATTCCAGATACCCCAGAAGAGAGAAAAAATCCAGAAAATGGTTATGATATTTATTTAACGCTTGATTCTAATATACAAAGATTTGCTGAAAATATGGTAAAAGAGATAGAAGATACATCAAGTCCTAAATGGTCAATTGTATCTGTAATGGATGCAAAAGAAGGAGCAATACTTGCAAGTGCTACATCTCCATCATTTAATCCAAATAGTTTATCAAATGAAATGAGTTATCAAAATCCACTTGTTTCTTATTCATATGAGCCCGGTAGTGTAATGAAAATATATACATATATGTGTGCTATAGAAACTGGAGCATACGATGGAGGTAAGACATATCTTAGTGGTCATTATGATTTTGAAGATGGAACTACAATGCATGATTGGGATAAAAATGGTTGGGGTTATTTAACATATGATAATGGATTTAATTATTCTTCAAATGTAGCTATTATAAATATAATAAAAGATTACTTGGATGCTAAGAAATTGAGAAGTTGTTTGGAAAAGTATGGTTTTTCTAAAAAAACTGGAATAGAATTAAGTAATGAGCAAAAAGGTGAATTAGGTTTTAAATATGAAACTGAAATTATGGCAGCTGGATTTGGACAAGGTATATCAACAACACCTATTCAACATTTACAAGCACTTTCTATAATTGCTAATAATGGTGTTATGGTAAAACCACATATAATATCAAAAATGATAAATACGACAACAAAAGAAGAAGTAGCAACAGAGATTAATAAAAGTGAAAAATTAGTAAGTGACAAAACAATTTCAAAAATAAAAGATTTAATGGAAAGTGTTATATCCCCAACGAGTATGACAGGTAGAAGATATTACTTAGAAGGTTATGGTTTGATAGGAAAAACAGGTACTGCACAAATATATGAAAACGGATCTTATTTAACTGGTGCAAATGATTATATAATATCTATCGCACTTATGTATCCTAAAGAGGATCCTAAAATTATTATATATGTAGCAGTGAAACAACCAAGTAGAAATACGGCTACTGTTTTATATGAACCAACAAAAGAATTAGTAAAAAATATTTCTAAGTATAAAAATATTTTTGAAGAAAAAAAAGAAGAAGACAATATTTCTTCTATAAAAACTAGTACATATATAAATAAAAATATAAATGATGTTAAATCATTACTAGAAAATATCGGTTTAAAACCAATTGTAATAGGTAATGGTGAAAAAGTAATTAAACAGTATCCTGCTAAAAATACAGAATTAGTTTATGGTGATAAAGTATTTTTAATAACTAGTAATAGTGAATATGTTATACCTAATATGATCAATTGGTCAAGGTATGATGCCTCTAAGTTTTGTAATCTAACTGGTATTGAATGTACCTTTGACGGATTTGGTTATGTGGCAAGTCAAAGTATAGAAGTAGGTACAAAGATAGATGAAAATACTAAATTAGATATTAAATTAGGTAATTTAAAATCATAAAAAGTATAGTGCGTTTAAACACTATACTTTTTAATAATTAAATTTACATTAGAAAAGTCTATATTAGCTGTCGCACTGTCACCAATAATACCACATCTTACATATAATGCAGTAGGTTTTTCTATTTTTGTTATTGTGGACTCAGAACAATCCATTCTGGGAACTACACCAGCTTTAACTTCAAAAGATAAATCTTGTATAACAGTACCCTCTGTATTTGATAAATAGAAAATAGCGCCATGGTTTTGATCAACTCCAGATATTTGACCGCAAAGGGTAATTTCATATATTCCAGCTTCTTTTATTTCTAAATTAGTATTATCTACAAGTTTAAAATAATTATTATTCTCTGGTATTGCAAGTGTTTCTTGGAATGTCATTATTTTTGAATAATTAGCTTGAGCATAACTAATAAATTGTATTGCATCATAACTAGTAGATAATTTATTCGATGGACCAGTAGGACCTATCTCACCACGTGGTCCAGTAGGGCCTTGAATTCCTTGTGGCCCTTGTTCTCCTTTAGGTCCAATATCTCCCTTTGGAATAATAAAATCAAGATTATGAGTAAGCCCTTCTTTTGTATCAATTACAGAAGCTTTACTTCCAGAATCTCCTGTAATTGTATTTTGAATATTAAAAGTTTCTGTATCGCCTTTAGGGCCCTTAATATTTCCTCCATCAATCCATTTATTCTTACCAGAATCCCAAATATATAAATCATTGTTAACTAAATAACAATCGCCATCATTGCCATTAGGATGTTCTTTTTCTAATGCATCCATATTATCATAAACACCCTTGATGGTAATACCTTTACCACGTGGCCCAGTAGGGCCAACAATGTATGAAAAAATGCCTGCTTTTTCAAGTTCACATCGCATCTTACTATTAGCTATAATTTGATTTATTTTATCTTCACAATTCATAAAAATCCTCCAATAAACTAATATAATTTATGTTAAATTTTAATTTATGTTCCAAATAAAAAATAGACTAAGTCTATTTAATATTGTTTTGAATTGTTTCTAGTATATAGTTTTTTTGTTCTTGATTTGAATATTCCCAAAGTATTTCGAAGAATACTCCAAGTCCAGGAAGTGTTATCTCATCCTTATCTTTAATTGAAGAATTAATAGATTCTTCTATTTCTTTTAAACTAGAATCTTTAAAATTGTCTTTTATACTTCTTCTTATATCTATATTCATAAATACCTCCTACTATATAATGATAAAAAAATAAATTTTTATACAAAAAAGAAACAAAGTTTCTTTAAACCATATAGTAATTAGAATCGTTATATTTATTATAATTAGTTGTAGTATTACTTGATTTTTCTAATCTAGTAACTCTTTGGTCTAATAAATTTATTTGTTGTTCTAGATTATTTATTTGTTGTTCATATGTATTACTAGATATTCCTCCAATTCCCATAGGACTTTGATAACCTCCATAAGGCATTCCCATTGGTGGAACCATTACAGGTGGTTGATACACAGGATAATTTATCCCACAGTTTCTTTTATCTTTCATAAATACCTCCTACAATAAAATTATATGCAAAATATTTGTTATATTCACAAATTATGGTATAATAAATTAGGTGGTAAAATGAGACTTAGAAATGTGCGTGGAGCATCAGATATTATAGATAATTCTAGCTATATATTAAAAGATTATAAAAACTATAAAGGAAAGTTTAATGAATTATTTAATAATCAAAATCCTATTCATATAGAAATAGGTATGGGTAAAGGTGATTTTATAATAGGAATGGCAAAAAAATATCCTGATATTAATTTTATTGGCATTGAAAAATTTGATAGTGTAATGGTAAGAGCTGTGGAAAAATTAGAAGAAGAAATACCTAATCTTAAATTAATAAAAATGGATGCAACTAATATAGAAGAAGTTTTTTATAAAGAAATTGATACTATTTATTTGAACTTTTCAGATCCATGGCCAAAGAATAGACATGAAGACAGAAGGCTTACTAGTACTAAATTTTTAACTAGATATGATAATTTATTTAAAACTGGTAAACATATCATCATGAAAACAGATAATAGAAAGTTATTTGAGTTTTCTATTATTAGCCTTACTAATTATGAGTATAAAATAGAAGAAATAAGTTTAGATTTATATAATGATGGGGCAAAAGATAATGTACAAACAGAGTATGAAAGAAAGTTTGTAAGTAAAGGATTTCCAATATATAAGATAGATGTAAAAAAATAAATATACAAAAATTTACAAATTAATTTATTCTTATTAATATAAAGAGTAGAAAAAAAAATAAATATTTGATATAATAAACTAGGAAGGTGTACCATGAAAAAGACTATAATTATAATTATGTTAGCTATTGTACTTACTGGTTGTTCTGTAGTTAGAATAGATACAAGTAATATAGATAATACTTTAAATGTAATTTTAACAAAGAATAATAAACTATTTAATCAAATTGGACAAGGTTATAAGTATTATTTACCAGGTGGAGTTAGTTATATTGATAGTGACGATTTAAATGATGTCTTGTATAGTAATGGTACATATTATTATTTATACGTAGATGCGATAAATTATTATTATCAAACAAAGATTGATTATAAAGAAAATAAAGAAGCATATTATTCAAGATTAATAACTCCAAAAGATGGATTTAAGCATTATGGATACTTAGAAATTAACAAGAATGACGATTTATACTATTTAGATTTCGTATATAATTATGCTAAAATAGAAGCTGTAGTAAATGAAAGAGACTTGAAGGATACTGTTTTGAATGCTTCATATATATTATCTACAATAAAGTATAATCATAATATAGTAGAACTTATGTTAAACGATGATTACTTTACAAATAAAACAGGTAAATATAATAATTATGGAACTAAAGAAGATAATAAAAAATTTCAGTTAGAAAAAGAAACAGTAATGAAAGAAGGATAAGGTGAAAGTATGGGATTTTTTGACAAAATAAAGAACATGTTTACAGAAGAAGTGGAAGATGACGTAAAAGTAGAACAAATAAAAAAAGAAGTTACTCATGTTCCTATAGAAACTCCAAATATTAAAAGTGAAAGTTTTGGAGATGCTTTAAATGATAATTTTGATTTCAGTGTGGGTGAGAATAGTACTAAACCTGTATTCTTTGATGATAATGATTTTAAGGATATGGATTTAAAAAGAAAAGAAGAAAGAAAATCAAAAGTAGAAGAGAAAAGACCTAGTTATGAGGAAAGAAAACCTAAACACGAAGATAAAAGTTTGTATAGTAAAGAAATTAAGGAAGAAGTAGTAGAAGAGAAAAAAATATTTAAACCTACACCTATAATTTCACCTGTATATGGAATTTTAGATAAAAACTATCATAAAGAAGATATTATATCTAAGGGAGAAGATAATATTATTTATCCAACAGATAAAGAACCTTCAATAGAATCAATAAGAAATAAAGCTTATGGTACTTTAGAAGATGAATTAGAAAATACTTTATTCGGTAATAATTCTATACTTTTTAAACATTCAGAGGATACACCAAAAAAAGATGAAGATGAAAGTGAATCAATAGGTGAATTAAATGATGATGTGTTATCAAATTTAACAGATGATATTAGTAAAGAATTAGATGAATTGTTAGTAAAAAAAGAAAAATTTTCTGATGAAGAAATTAAGAATAATGTAAAAAATAATACAAATTTAGATGAAGATGATTTATTAGATTTTATAGATTCAACTCTTTATAAAGAAGGAGATGATAAATAATGACTATAACTTTAGATGATGCTCTTGTTATTACTCTTTATTTAGCTCTTATAATTTTAATTATTATTTTAATAGTATTAGGAATAAAATTAATAAAGACATTAAAAAAAGTAGATGGTGTTATTGATGATGTCAATGGCAAAATGAGTAAAGTAGACGGAGTATTTGATATTATTGATAAAACAACTGATTATGCTGCTTCTATAAGTGATAAATTTATAGGTGCAATATCTAGTTTTATAAATGTCTTGTTAAGAAAAAAGAAAGGAAAAGATGAAGATGAGCAAGAATAAAAAAAGTGGTTTAGGAAAGTTTTTACTTGGAGGAGCTATTGGAGCAGGAATAGGAATGCTATTCACTACTAAAACTGGAAAAGAAAATAGAGAATTATTAAAAAGAAAAATTAATGATTTAGTTCTTAAAGCTAAAAATATTGATTCAGAGGAAGTAAAGGCTAATATTCAAACTAAAATTGACGATATAATGAATGAAATCTCTGAGTTAGATAAAGAGAAAGCATTAAAAATAGCTAAAAGAAAAGCTGAGGAAATAAAAAGTAAATCAGAGGATTTAGTTGAGTATGTAATAGAAAAAGGAACTCCTGTACTTGAAAAATCAGCAACTATTGTAAAAGAGAAAGCTATAGCAGTTACTAAAGAAATTTTAAAAAAATTAGAGCAAGAAGAAAAATAATTCTTCTAGCTTTTTAATGAGGTGAAATATGAAAAAGAAAAGTAGTAAGACCAAAAATAATAAATATGTAAAATATATAGTAATTGGTGTAGTTGCTTTAGCAATCATTGTTTTAGGGGTATTAATTTATAAAAACTTATTTTCTGGATCTAATAGTAATAGATTAGAAGGAATTGAAAATTACAAACTTACAAAAAATGAAATAAATGATGTTAAAGATGAACTAAAAAAAATAGAATCAGTTGATTCAGTTGATGTTTATGCAAATGTTAAAATAATAAAAATACTTGTTAATTTAAAAGATGATGTAGAATTTGATACTATAAAAGATGTATCAAATAAATCTATAGAAAAAATAAGTGAAAAAAATAGAGAATTTTATGATATAGAAATATATGTTAAGAGTAATAATGAAAAAAGTGAGGTATATCCAAAAATTGGATATAAATACAAGACAAGTTCTGAATTTGTATGGAGTAGGTGACACATGAAAGATATAAAAAGAAAAAAGGGAAAATTAATAACAATTGCAATTGTAATAGTATTATTAGCTAGTGTATTGGGAGGTGTATATTTATTTTTTAATTATAAAAATAAATATGCTCTTACATTAAATGAAAACAAATGGATTGATTCCAATAAAAGAAATATGATTGATGTTGCCTTGTTAAACGATGTATCTATATTTAGTTATGAAGGTGAGGGCATTGTTTATGATTATTTAGAATATGTAACTGATAAATATTCTCTAAATTTTAATTTCATTCCATATAAATTAGGAGATACAGTTGAATATGAATATAAATTGGTTGTAAAAAATTCAATTAATGATAATGATATAGTATTAAATAAAGATAATTTAGTTTTACTTACATTAGATAATAGACAATTTAGTAAAGTATCAAATATAACTAATTTGAAAATTGGAATTTGTTCTTCAGACACTGAAATAATAGGAAATTATTTTGAAGGCCAAAATGTAGAATTTGTAGAATATGGTTCTTATATAGAATTAAAAGAGGCTTATAATTCTTCTAAAACTAATTTAGATAATGGAATGCAAGAAAACCCAATAAATGGAATAATTTTACCTAAATTATTAATTACAAAAGAATTAATTCAAAATAATTATAATATTTCTTTCCAATTTAATGATTTAAATAAATATTTAACTTTAGAAACAAATGGTTCAGTTGAACTAAACAGTATATTAAATAAAGCTTATAGTCTTTGGGAAGAGGATAATTATGAAAAGCAATATAATGTAAATTTATTAAATAATTATTATAGTTTCAAAAATTTAAGCGATGTAGATCAAAAAGAATTAAAAAGTAAAAACTATAAATATGGATTTATAGATTATGGTGTATATAACTATTTAGATAACAATAAAATATCTGGCTTAAGTGGTTTGTTGTTAAAAAAATTTAAAGATTTTTCAGATCTTTCAATTACATATACTAGATATAATAGTGTTAGTAGTTTATTAAAAGATTTTAATACTAATAAAATAGATTTTATGCTTAATATTACTGATTCAACAAATTATAGTAATCAAATTTATAGTACAGTAGGTGTATTAAAAAAAGACTTAGTTATAGTATCAGGAATAAGTGATAAAACTCCAATAGATGGTATACATTCCCTAACGGGTAAAGAAGTACTTACAATTAAAGATACTTATTTAGAAAAATATTTAACTGATAGAGGTATTAAAGTAAAACTATATAGTAATATGAAAGATTTATTAAAAGACTTTAGTGCTAAAGATATAGTAATTACAGATTTAGAAAATTATAACTATTACAAAACTTCTTCATTTAAAGATACTAGAATAAGTTACTTATTAAATGGTTTTGACAATTATAATTATGTTATTAATGATATAGATGATAATAAGAGTTTTGAAAATTTATTTAATTTCTATATATCATATAATTCAGCAGAAAAACTAATTTCATCAAATTATAGCGATATTGCATATAACAATAAAAATATAATATATTTATTGTTTGTTGTATTGATAATATTTGGTATATATGTTGTAATAGATTTTTCAAATCATATTAAATATATGTTAAAAAATGTTAAAAAGAATAAAAAAGTACGTTTAACAAAAGAAGAAAAAATTAAATATATAGATCAGCTTACTTCATTAAAAAATAGAGCTTATTTAAATAGTAGAATAGAATCTTGGGATGATTCAGAAGTTTATCCACAGTCTATTATAATTATAGATTTAAATAATATTTCATATATAAATGATAATTATGGTAGAGAAGAAGGAGATAAGGTAATAACTGAAGCTGCAAATATATTAATACAACATCAAATGCAAAATAGTGAAATAATTCGTACAGATGGTAATGAATTCTTAATATATCTTGTAGGATATAGTGAAAAACAAATAATATCTTATTTGAGAAAGTTGAATAAAGAATTTAAAAATTTATCACATGGATTTGGTGCAGCTAGTGGTTATAGTATAATAACGGATGCAATAAAGACTGTTGATGATGCTGTAAATGAAGCAACAATAGCTATGAAAGAAAATAAAGAAGATATTGATTATTAATATCTTTTTTGTTATAATTATTGTAGTTTAAAATAAGAAGATATGGATAAGAATGAATAAAAAAATCCTACTTGAAAGTATAAATAGAAAGAAGAATAGTATGAAAAAAGGATTTACATTAATAGAGCTTTTAGCAGTCATAGTAATACTAGCTATAATCGCACTAATCGCAACCCCAATAGTATTAGATATAATAGATTCAGCAAAGAAGTCATCTGTGGAAGCAACAATGAAAAATATAGAAAAAGCAGCTTTGTTAGAGTATTCTGATTTAGTATTAGATGGAAAAGAAAAAGAAAAAATTATATATAATTGTTATGATGGAAAATGTACATATAATGGAAAAGTATTAAATGTAAAAGGAGATATGCCAGATAGAGGAAGAATAATAGTAAATGAAGATGGTGCAACATTTGAGAACATCATAATAAAGGGATATAACTGTATAAAAGAAAATAATAAGTTTACATGTAATAATACAGGATTAACAAAAGTAAATGGAACAAGTATATTAATAGATAATAATGAAACAACAGAAATAGAAAATTATAGAATATATGGAAATAGTATTCAAAATGGAACACCAACTCCAGATTCACCAGTAGATATAGAAAGTGTAGGCGATTTAGTAACACAAGATAATTGCTCTAGTTATGGAGAAGATGCATGTAATAATGTAGGAAAATATGTAATACCAATAAAAGTAACTGGAAAAAATTTATTTAATGTAAATGGTTCTTTAATACAATATGCACCTAATTATTATCCAACTACGGTAGTGGATAATAAAATTTATGTTAAAAATTTCAATGGCTTGCCACCTAGTTCCTTATTTGATTATATTAAAGTTAATGCTTTAGATATAATGTCTATTAGTTATAAAAAAATTCAGGGTAATGCTAGATTAATTTTCAAAATGTATGACAGTTTTAAAAATTTAATAAATGATAGTTCTATAGAAATACCAGATTTAACTTATAATCAATATTATCAAGGATATTATAAAGATGATACTAAAGTCACATTTGCAGTCCCTGAAAATGTAAATTATATTAGAATTCTAATATCCGCAGCATATAGTGATGGAGGTAATATATACTCGGAATTTCAAGTTGAAAATGGCTCAAAAATCACCTCATATGAGCCATATAAAGAGATGATAACAAATATATATTTAGACGAGCCATTAAGAAAAGTAGGAGAATATTCTGATTATATAGATTTTAAAAATAAAAAAGTTGTAAGACGTGTGAAAAAATTAAATATAAATAATATTTTAAATTGGACAGATAATTATTTTCCAACTTTATTATCCATTTTGAATTCAAATGAAATAGCTAAACCTAATACTATTGTATTAAATAATTATTCAGATAAAAAAAGGTTTGGAATAACAAATATAGAAGGAACTGGTATTGGTTTTTATAATTGTGATACATATTGGAATTTTAATAATTTAAATGAAATGAAAACATGGTTAGACAATAATAAGAATATGTATGCTAATTATGTTTTGCAAAATCCTATAGAACAAACTTTAGAATTACCTGAACTTTCAATAAATAAAGATACAAGTGTAATAAGTGTAAATACTAATGTAACACCTAGTAATATAGAATTAGAATACTATAGATAACGTAAGTTATCTATTTTTTTCTTGTATTAAACATTTGTTTGTGTTATAATTATATTGGTGATGGTATGAGAATAGATAAAATAATAAAACTAAAGAATAATAAATATAAAATGATAATAGATGGAGAAGAACTTGTTACTTTTGATAATGTTTTATTAGATAATAATTTATTATATAAAAAAAATATTGATAATGATTTGTATAAAAAGATAAAAAATGATACTACTTATTATGAGGTATATAATGATACAGTTAAATATATATTAAAAAAGAAAAGAAGTAAAAAAGAGATAATTGATTTTTTAGATAAAAAACATTTTGATAAAAAAGATACAATTATAAAAAAATTGGAAGATTTAAAATTAATAAATGATATTGAGTATTGTGCCTCATATATTAATGATAAAATTTATTTAAGTAAGAATGGTATAAATAAAATAAGAATAGATTTATTAAATCAAAATATACCAATAGATGTAATAGAGAATGAATTAAACAAAATAGATTATAGTGTTTTAAATGATAGACTAGAGAAAATGATTATTAAAAAAATTAAGTATAATAGAAAATATTCTAATTATCAATTAAGTCAAAAAATAATGAATGAAATGGTTAATCTTGGCTATAATAAAGAACAAGTTATAGATATATTAAATCAAAATCTAATTGTTAATGATTCAATAATAAATAATGAATTTAATAAAATTTATAGTAAATTTAAAAATAGGTTAAGTGGAGTAGAGTTAAATAACAAAATAAAACAAAAAATGTTATCTAAAGGATTTGAGTTAGAAAAAATAAATGAACTAATAAAAAAAACAGAGAATTAATTATTTCTCTGTTTTTGTATCAGTTTTTTTAGCATCTTTAACTGTTTTTTCATATGCTTCTTTTATTTGATCATCTTTAATAGATAATTTATATTGTTTTCTTAATTCATCCCATTTAGTAACTTGAAGTGTTGTATCATTTTGAAGTAAGTCTTTAGCATATGCTTTCTTAACTTCATCTTTGATTTTATCAAATTTTTCAACAGGTTTTGAACTAACTTTTAAAATTATATGATAACCATAACTTGTTTTAACTGGTTCAGTAGTGTATTCACCATCTTTAAGTTTGCTAGCTGCTTCATAGAAAGCTTCTTCTACATCTTTTTTAGCAAAATCTTCAATTAAACCACCATTTGAATAAGTTTCAGTATCATCAGAATTATCTTTAGCTAATTCTTCAAATTTCTTATCTAATTTATCTTTATCAGTTTTCTTTAATTTTTGAATTAATTTAACAGCTGCATCATAAGCTTCTTTATCAGCTTTATCTTTATCTTCAGCTTCACTATCAACTTCTATTAAAATATGTTTAACTGTTAATGTATCAGAATAGTTCTTTTTATAATATTCTTTCAACTCATCATCTTTAGCATTGTCTCCAATAAATTTTTGAACTGCTAAAGTTTTCTTATAATCTTTTAAAACATATTCACTAAATTCTTTTTCAGTAGATATACCTGTAAGCCCAACATAGTTTGCTAAGAATGTAGCTAAATCAGTTTTATAATATTCAGCATAGTCTTTGTAGTAATCTACTATTTGCTTAACATATTCTTCATCTTCTTTAGTTATCTCAACTTCTTTTTCAGCTATGTAAGAATCAATTACATTAATTAAAGAATCTGTACCATTTGCTTCTTTTAATTCCTTATATAAATCTTCAGCTGTAATAGTTTTACCTTTAACAGTAGCTATTATATCATCACCTTTAGAAGTTTTTGGGATTCTCTTAGTACATAATACAAATATTAAAGTAGCTATTAGTATTACAATAATGCATAGAGAAATAACAAATGGAGTATTACTCATAATTTTATCAACTAGTGATTTTTCTTTTCCTTTCTTTTTTTCAGTAACAACTGGTTTAACTGTTTCAACTTTTTTTTCTTCTACTACTTTTGGTTCAACTTTTTTAGTAGTTTTAGAAACAGTTTTTTTAGTTGCTTTTTTAGAACCCTTTGTATTCTTTTCTGTTTCTTTCTTTGGCATATTCTTTGCCTCTCCTTTCCTTATAATACGATGCATCATCATCATACAATTATTATTTTAGCAAATAAAAATTGAAATTTCAACATAAATGCTCACATATTTACAAAAATTTCATAAAATACTGTGAAAAGATAAAAAAAGGAGGAAAGATTATATGTGTTGTAATTCTGGTGTATCTGGAGCAGCTATCGTTTTAGTATTATTTATTCTTTTAATAATCATACTTGGAGCATATATTTAGGGAGGTGTTATAATGAGTACAAATAATTCTTGTAATAGTTCCTGCAATAATACTGTTGAAGTAGGATGCAGAAAAAATAATTCATTTGTAATTATAATAGTATTATACATATTACTAGCTATAATACTAGGAGCTTATTTGTAAAAAGAGGTTAACCTCTTTTTTATTTTTTATAAATGTGTTAAAATGGATAATGTATGAGGTGATAAAATGATTTATTTAGATTATAGCGCTACTACTAAGACAAGTGATGAAGTACTGGATACTTTTGTTAAATGCTCAAAAGAATACATAGGTAATCCAAATTCTCTTCACACTTTAGGTGTAGAATCTAAAAACTTAATAGATAAAGCAACAGAACAAATAGCTAATCTTTTAAATATAAAAAAGGATGAAATAATATATACTAGTGGTTCAAGTGAATCAAATAATTTAGCTATAAAAGGAATTTGTGAAAAATATAAAAACAGGGGTAAGCATATTATAACAACATCATTAGAACATTCTTCTATATATGGCCCTATAGATTACTTATTAGATAAAGGATATACTGTAGATTTTGTCAAATTAGATCAGAATGGTCAAGTAGACTTAGAAAATTTAAAAGAACTTTTAACTGATGATACAATACTTGTATCAATAAATGCAGTAAATAGTGAACTTGGTATAGTACAACCATTAGGTAAAATATCTAAAATAATTAAAGAATATCCAAAATGCTTTTTTCATTCAGATATGACACAAGCAATAGGAAAAATTAAAGTTAATTTAGAAGATATTGATTTAATAAGTTTTTCTGCACATAAATTTTTTGGTATAAAAGGAATAGGTGTATTAATAAAGAAGGAAAAAATAGAGTTAACACCTTTAATACATGGAGGTAAAAGTACAACAGTATATAGAAGTGGTACTCCATGTTTACCACTAATAGTGTCAACAAGTAAAGCATTAAGAATAGCTTTAGAAAATTTAGATGAAAAATATAATCATGTAAACAATTTAAATAAATATTTGAAAGAAGAATTAAGTAAGTATGAAAAAGTTAGAATAAATAGTAATGATTATTCTATCCCACATATTTTAAACATCAGTGTTCTTGGTGTAAAACCCGAAACTATGTTACATGCTTTAGAAAAATATAATATATTTATTTCAACTCAAAGTGCCTGTTCTTCATCTAATACAAAATCTAAGGCAGTATATGCAGTTACTCAAGATAATGATAAAGCACTTTCTAGTATAAGAATAAGTATTTCTTATATTACTACAAAAGAAGAAATAAAAGAGTTTTTGAAATATTTTGATATTTGTTATAAGGAATTAACATGTTTGAAATAATAAAACCTTCAATAAATATAGATTATAGTGATATAACATGTGAAGAAGAAATAAGTAATACAAGTATTAAAAATAAAAATATTGAGTTTAACAATAATATAAAAATTAATAGTTCAATATTTGAAAATGTAAGTATTAATAATACGAGTATTGAATCTTTAGATATAACTGATGTTATATTTAAAAATTGTGATTTATCTAATTTAAGTTTTATTAATAGTATTATGTATAGAGTAGAGTTTATTAATTGTAAATTATATGGTACAAGTTTTATAGATTGTACATTTAATAATGTTAAAATAGATAGATCTATGTGTAAATATATAAATATGTCTGATAATGATATAATAAAGAGTGTATTTGAAGATTGTAGTTTTGAGGAATCTATAATAAAAAATTGTAAATTAAATAAAGTTATATTTAATAGTATTAATTTTAATTTATCAAATATTTATAATACAAAATTAAAAGATATAGATTTATCAAGTTGTAATCTAAGAAATATATATTCAGATTTAAATAGTATAAAAGGATCTATAATAGAACCTTACCAAGCTATGGATTTAATACCACTATTAGAGGTAAAGATTAGGAGTAAGTATGAAAATAATTAGAATAAGCGCTATATGGTGTAGCAGTTGCATAATAATGAAATCAAGATTTAACGATGTTATTAAAGATAAAGATATAGAAGTAATATCACTTGATTATGATATGGATGATATAGATGAATATAAAGCTGGAGATATTTTACCTGTTTATATTAAAATAGAAAATAATATAGAAACAGGTAGACTTATTGGAGAACACTCTAAAGAAGAAATAGAAAGGTTTTTATCATGAAAAAAATAGTATTTTTAATAATATCTTTATTTTTATTTATGCCGTTTGTAAGTGCAAGTGGAATAGATGTATACTTATTTCACAGTAATACGTGTCCACATTGTAAAAGTGAAATAGAATTTTTATCTACAATAGATAATATAAATGTAAAAAAATATGAAATAGGTACATATTCTAAATTACTCACTAAAGTAAGAGATTCTCTTGATATAAAAGAATCGTCAGTACCTCTTACTATAATTGGAAGTGATTATGTAATAGGATTTAATGAAGATACAAAAAATCAAATATTGGATATGATAGATTCATATAGTAAAACAGATTATTGTGATATAGTTGATGATGTTATTTCTAATAAAAATGCAGATGATTGTATAAAACAAAATGATGGTATTTATAATAAAAATTCAAATAAAACAATATCAATATTAGGTAAAAAAATTAAGTTTGATGCTAAAAGTATATCATTACCACTTATATCAATATTAATAGGTTTTATAGATGGATTTAATCCATGTGCTATGTGGGTATTAATATTTTTAATTAGTATGTTATTTAATATGAAAGATAAGAAAAACATGTGGATATTAGGTTTAACATTTCTAATAACATCCGCACTTGTATATTTAGTATTTATGTTAGGAATACTAAAAATAGCTAATTCTATTGGAAATACATTTAAATATGTAATAGGTGTGATAGCTCTTTTAGGCGGTTTAGTTAATTTAAATAGTTTTAGAAAAAGTTTAAATAAATCAGTAGGATGCCAAGTAACAAATAAAGAACAAAAAAAATCTACAATTAATAAAATAAAGAAAATAGAAACAGAACAGAAATTTATAATGTCTCTTATAGGAATTATGTTACTTGCTATATCAGTTAACTTTGTAGAACTTGCATGCTCTGCAGGACTTCCTACTATGTTTGTAGAAATACTTTCGATAAATAATTTAAATTCTTTTGAATATTCAATTTATATGTTTTTATATATTTTGATGTTTATGATAGACGATATCGTAATATTTGTTATAGCTATGACAACATTAAAAGTAACTGGTATTTCAAATAAATATACAAAATATTCTCACTTAATAGGTGGGATACTCATGTTATTAATAGGGATACTTATGATATTTAAAACTGAATGGTTAATGTTTAATTTCTAAGATATAGGTTATTGATTAATCTATATTTTTTTAGTATAATAAAAATAGTTAAAAATAAGAAAGTGGGAATATTATGAAAAGAAAAGGATTTACATTAATAGAACTTTTAGCAGTCATAGTAATACTCGCAATAATCGCACTTATAGCAACTCCAATAGTATTGGATATAATAGAAGATAGTAAAAATTCAAGTATCAAAAGAAGTGCAGAACTTTATTTAGATGCAGTAGAACAAGCAATAGCTACAAGTGTCATGAATGATGGACTAGAAGATGGAACATATATAATAGATAGTAAAGGGAATTTAAAATATAAAGATAAAACAATCAAAGTAGATGTAAAAAATTATAATTTTGAATCGGGAACAATAATAATAGAACAAGGACAGATAAAAGATATAAAACTATCTAATAATGAAAAAGTAACGACAGGAAAAGAATTAAATAAAATAGATAAATGGGATGGAAAGACAGTAAAAGAAGTAACAGAAGATAGTAATGGTATTTATCATATAACAAAGGCAAGTGAACTTGCTTGGGTTGCACAACAAGTAAATAGTGGTGAAACATTTGAAGGTAAAACAATATCACTAGATATATCACTTGATTTAGGTGGAAGATATGATAAAGATGGAAATAAACTAGGAACAGAATGGACACCAATAGGAATGAGTTCAAATCAAGCGAATTCATTTAAAGGAACATTTGAAGGAAATAACAATGTAATAAGTGGAATATATATAAAAAAATTAACAAGTAAAATAGAAAACTCATATGAGAATGTTATGCTTGGTTTGTTTGGATTTATAGATTCAGCTGTTATAAATGATTTAATAATAATGAATTCATATGTTGAAGGTTATGCGGATGCTGGTATTTTTATTGGGTTTTGTAGAAATTCCAATATTAATAATATAGTTATTTTAAATTCCACAATTTATGCGGATCTACAAGTTGGATTAGTTGTTGGTTTATCCACTTCAAATGACATAAATAATATTTATGTATACGATGGCAAGGTTAAAGGTAAAACATCGTTTGTTGGTGGAGCAATAGGGGAAATGAGGAAAACTAAGTTAAACTATGCTTATGGTAATTCTACAGTGGAAAATAGTGGAACAGAAGAACTTTCAGCAACTGGAGGTATCGTAGGTGTTAGTACGGATAATTCTAGTTCTAGCAATTTAACATCAGAAGCTATAGTTGTAGGAAATTCTGGTTTAGGTGGAGTAATAGGACAGTTTCAAAGAGGTTCAACATTAACTGATAGTGTTTCATATGCTAAGGTTAATGGAATAGGTAATTTGGGTGGAATAATAGGTGTTAGTTCTGGAACTCCAGATAAAAATGTATTAAATAATATAAAATCTTACTCCAAGTTACATGGAGATGGAGAATATATAGGTGGGATAGTTGGAGTATTATCCGTAGAAAATGATCTTATAAATATATATTCGAAATCAGAAATAAAGGGAAAGAATAAAGTTGGTGGCGTAATTGGTGGATTTTATGATAATAGAGTTATATTAAATTATAAAAATTTAATATCAGAATCAACATTAGAGGGTGAAACTAATGTAGGAGAACTTTGGGGATATGCAGATCCTTCTAGTACTATAAATAAATTAGATTAATTTGTTTTACTAATTCAAATGTAAAAATATGTAATAAAGGTAGAATATATCTATCTTTTTTTTACATATTTTGTTATAATAATATATGATGATAGAGTGTGATATTATGAAAGATAGTAAAGGGCAAGCATTAGTAGAATTTATAATTGTTTTACCACTTCTTGTATTGATTATAATATCTATTATTGATTTTGGAAATATTTTTACTAAAAAGTATTCTTTAGAAAATGACTTAGATACTGTAGTTGATTTATATGAAACACAGGAATATTCTAAAATCAATGAGTATATAAGTAATAAAGATATTAAGATTGATTATAAAGAGGAAAATGATTTTTTAACTATTAATTTAAGTAAAGATATTAAGATATATTCACCTATACTTAATACTATCTTGGGTAATAGTTATATTGTTAATGTAGATAGGAGTATATATGTTAAAAAATAATAAAGGTCAGGTTTTAGTACTTTTTGTAATTTTTATACCAATATTTTTTATAATGCTTGGTATGGTTATTAATTTAGGATATTTATCATTAGAAGAGAAAAAAATTAATAATAGTACTAAAGATGCATTAAAGTACTATTTAGATAATTTAGATGATACACTTGTTTATGATAAAAGTTATGATCTATTAAGTAAAAACGTTAAGGATTCTGATATTAAAATTATTGATAGTCCTATGAGCGTTGAAGTAACAGTTATAAAGACTATAAAAAATAAGTATGGTTTAAACGATAAAAAACAGGATATAATGGTTGTATATAAAGGATACAAAGATGATAAAAGAATAGTAAAAGGGTGATTTTATGGCTTTAAATAAAGCAAAGATATTTGCAGTTACATCAGTAAAAGGTGGAGTAGGAAAAACTACAACGATTCTATCTTTAGCGGGTATTTATTCTAGAATGCAAAAGAAAGTTTTAATAATTGATTTAGATTTTTATTCTGGGGATATTGCTGCAACTTTAAATATTAAATATGATTTAGATATTTATAATTTATTTGAAGATTTGAATAATAATACGTTTGATTCATTAGATAATTATGTAACAAAGTATGATGATTTTATAAGTGTTATGGCGGCTCCTAAAGATCCTAGGTATGCTAGAAAAATAAATAGCAAAATACTAGATGTAATTTTTTATAAAGCTGCTATGAAGTATGATGTGATATTAATAGATACTAATCATATATTGACTGATATTAATTTGTTCGCACTTGACTATAGTGATCAAATACTATATTTAATAAATAATGATTCTATGAACTTAAAAAATATGAAAACTATGGTATCAATATTAAGTGATATGGGTAAATCAAATTACAAAATTATATTAAATGAATCTAATTATAAAGGTAAAAATTATTATAATAAGTATGATATAAAAAATATAATAAATAAAAATATAAATTATATAATACCAAGTAATTTCTATATTAAAAATATTGATAAATATATAATTGAGGGTAAGATACTTACTTTAGATGATAGAATATATAGAAAATATACGAGCGCTATGAAGATATATGAACTTATAGCAAGCAATCTACTAAAGGAAAGTAAGGGGGATTAATATGGCTAAATCATTTGTTGATGAATTTGAAGTTGTAGAAGATAAAAGTAATTTTAATGATTTACCAGACTATGACACTTTTACTAATAAGGTATTACTTGATGAATTAAGAAATAAAATAATTCAAAATTTAATTGATAATAATGCTAATAATAAATTAGGTTTATCTAGTTATGTTAAGGGTGAAATAGATAAAACATTAGAAGGTTATGATTTAAGTGTTGTAGAGAGAAGTTATATAAATAATTTAATTGACAATGAAATAAATGGTTATGGACCTATTACTGAACTTTTAGATGATCCTGATATTACCGAAATTATGGTAAATGGAATTAATGAAATTTATATAGAATTAGATGGGAAACTTATAAAGGATGATAGTGTTTCTTTTATAAATGAAAATCATATTATAAGGACCATACAACGATTAATTCAACCAATAGGTAGAACAATTGATACAGCAAATCCTATGGTTGATGCAAGGCTTAGTGATGGGTCTAGACTTAATGCTGTAATAGAACCTTTAAGTTTAAATGGACCTGTTCTTACTATAAGAAAATTTAAAAAAGAGTTAGCTACTATAGATGATTTTTTACGTAATGGTACGATGACTCCTTATATGGCAAGATTTATTGAGGCCTGTGTTAAAAGTAAAATGAATATTATAGTATGTGGTGGTACTGGTAGTGGTAAAACAACATTGCTAAATGTTATGTCATCATTTATTGGAAATGATGAGAGAATTATTACTATAGAGGATGCTGCAGAATTAAAATTGGAACAAAGTCACGTTATTTCTCTTGAGACAAGAGGCTCTAATTATGAAGGGGTTGGGGCCGTAACTATTAGAGATTTGGTTATAAATTCTTTACGTATGAGACCTGATAGGATAATAGTAGGAGAAGTTCGTGGTAAAGAGGCTTTTGATATGTTACAAGCTATGAATACAGGTCATGAAGGTAGTATGACAACACTTCATGCAAACGGCCCTAAAGATGCTTTAAATAGGTTAGAAACTATGGTACTTATGGCAGGTATGGAAATTCCTATTAAAGCTATAAGGGAATATATTGAGAATGCTATTGATATAGTAATTAATATTTCAAGACTTAGTGATGGAAAGAGAAAAGTTACTAGTATATCAGAAATTGTAGGATTTGAAGGCGATGAAATTAAATTAAATGAAATCTTTGCTTTTAAACAAACTGGTATTACAACAGATGGAGAAGTTATTGGAGAATTTGTAAAATCAGATGCAACTCCAAGTACTTATGATAGATTAAAATCAAGAGGTATAGATACTATAAAAGATATATTTGAATAGGTGGTGAATTATGCAGGAGGGATTAAGTATTAATGAGATGGAATATACACATGAAGACGTAAGAGTTACTTATACTCCTCCTTCATATGTAACTAATTATACTTATGTAATAATTAAAAATGGTGAGCCTGGTGAGATTAATTATTTGAGTGATTCTCATCCAGTAGAAATATTATTTAATGAAACTGGTATATATAGAATAGAATTTACTATATATAGTCCATTAGGAAATAGGATAATACAAAGTGGAGAATATAAAATAGATAAAGAAGCTCCAGTAATTAATATAAAGGAAAAAACTTATAAAATAAAAGCAAATCAAGAATTTAACTTTTTAGAAGGCATAACTGCAAGTGACATAGTAGATGGAGATTTAACTGATAAAATAACTACTAATATAAATGATCTTGATTTTAGTAATCCTGGTATAAAAAAGTTAGAATATAGTGTAGGTGATAATGCAGGTAATATATCTTCAGAGACTATCTATATTACCGTTAAGAAAGATGATTCTTCTATAATAAGAATAGGTCAGTTATCTATTTTATTTATAGGAATTATAATAGTTGTTTTATTTATTAAATATATAAGAAGTATAATTTTAGAGAGAAGATTTTCTAAATTTACTCTTAATTCATCTAAGAATAAATCTATATCTTTACTTGATAATTTGTATTTAGTATATTTAAAAATTATAGATTGGATTACTATATTATTATCTAAATCAGTATTTATAAAATCAAGAGCTAAAAGATATGATAAATATATTGAGTCATTTGATATGGATGATAAAAATAATATGAAATTTATATCTAGAAAAGTTGTTGTAGGTATAATATATTTGATAGTTGCTATAGTAGCAGAACTTTTCAATTCAACAATATTAAAACCATATGAAATGTTGGTGCCATTTATAATAGGCTTTTATACTCTAGATATAATATATTTAATTAAATATAAAGAATATAAAAAGAAAATAGAACATGATATGTTAGAAGCTATTTCAGTTATGAATAATGCTTTTAAATCAGGTAGAAGTATTAGTCAAGCAATAGAACTAGTAAGTAGAGATCTTGATGGACCAATAGCTAAAGAATTTAAAAAAATTAGTTTAGAAATTTCTTTAGGATTAGATGTAGAAGTGGCATTTAAAAGGTTTTCAGAAAGAGTTAAATTAAGTGAAACAGTTTATTTAACATCTAGTTTATCTGTTTTAAATAAAACAGGTGGTAATATTATTAAGGTATTTGATTCTATAGAAAAAAATTTATTTAGTAGAAAAAAATTGCAATCAGAACTTAAAGCTTTAACTAGTAGTTCTAAACTTATTATGTACGTACTTATATTTGTACCAATAGTATTTGTGGTATTTATAAGTATTATTAATAAAGGATTTTTTACTCCTTTATTTGAAGAACCTTTAGGTATTTTATTGATATGTATAATGTTTATTATATATATTACATATATTTTGGTAGTAAAACGTGTTATGAAGATAAGGATGTGATATAATGAATAATGGAATTGTTAAAAAAATATATAGAGTTAAAGATATTGAAAAAATAGAATCTAAAATAAAATTGTTAGGTTCTTGTAGAAAATTAAATTTTGATGCTGTTACATTCTTAACAGTTAGATTATTTACAACAATTATTTTAGCTATTTTATTAATTCTTACTTCAAGTGTTAATTATTTTATAATTCCATTTATTATTATATTGTATTATAATGCATTTTATTTTATATTTATAACAAATCCTATTAATAAGAGGATAAAAAAATTAGATAAAGAAGCCCTTGATTTTTTTGAGATTTTAGCGCTTACATTAGAATCTGGTAAAAATTTAGAGAATTCTTTAGAGATTACATGTTATAATATAGATAGTGAACTATCAGAAGAGTTTAAAAAAAGTTTGACTGAAATGAAATTTGGTAGATCACTTATGGAGGCTTTGGAAGATTTAAGATATAGAATACCTTCTGAAACTGTTAATAGTATTATACTTAATATGAGGGAAACTAGTGTATTTGGGAATAGTATTATTGATTCAATAAATAATCAAGTTGATTATTTGAGGGATAAACAAATAATGGATATTAAAGCTGAGATAAATAAAATACCAAATAAGGTTAGTATTATATCTGTTATATTTATTGTCCCTCTAATATTACTTATGATATTAGGACCATTTATAATAGAATTTTTACGTTAGGAGAGAATTTATGAAATATTATATGGCAGGAATAAAAGGGGCAGGAATGAGTGCTTTAGCACTTCTTTTGCACGATCTAGGCTATGAAGTAGTAGGGTATGATGATGAGGCTGAGCATCGTTTTACTGAAGATAAATTAATAGATGCTGGTATTAAAATTTATACAGGACCAAATGATGAATTAGATTCTGATTCTGTAGTTATTTATTCTCCAGCACTAAAACTTTTACATGGAGATTCACATCCTGAGCTTGCTAAGGCAGCTAGTATGGGTTTAAAGATGTATGAGTATGAAGAAATGTTAGGTAAGCTTACTAAAAAGTTTAAAACTATTTGTGTGTCTGGTTGTCATGGTAAGACTACAACAACAAGTATGCTTAGTCATATATTAGAAAATATGGGTGGATGTAATTATATAATTGGTGATGGGAGAGGTCATGGTGATAGAGAATCTAATAAATTTATATTAGAGGCTTGTGAATATCAACGTCATTTCTTGGCATATGATCCAGAATATGTTATAATTACTAATATTGAATTAGATCATACTGATTATTATAAAAGCATAGACGATATGATTCTTGCTTATCAGGAGTTTGCTAATAAAGCAGATAAGATGGTTATTGCATGTGGTGATGATCCATATACACATTTGCTTGAAGTTAATCCTCAAATTTATTATTATGGTCTAAGTGATGATAATGATATTCAAGCACGTGATATTGAATATAGAAATGATGGAACTAGTTTTGATGTTTTTGTAGAAGATGAGTATTATGGACATTTTGATTTGCCTTTATTTGGCAAGCATATGTTACTTAATGCTTTAGCAGTTATAGCTGTTTGTCATTATGAGAGATTAGATTCTAGAGAGGTAGCACGCTCACTTAAAACATTTAAGGGTGCAGAGAGAAGATTTAAAGAAACTTTTATTGGTAATAATGTAATAATTGATGATTATGCTCATCATCCAACAGAGGTAAAAGTTACTATAAAGGCAGCTAAGCAAAAATATCCAGATAAAAAAATTATAGCTATATTTAAGCCACATACTTTCTCAAGAGTAGAAGAGTTTGCAGATGATTTTGCAAGTGCCTTAAATCTGGCTGATAAAGCATATGTAATGGATATTAATTATGATAGAGAAAATCCAGAAGATTATCCAGGTATTGATGCTTATACAATAATAAACAAATTAGATAATGGAGATTACATAGAACATGGTATGGCAAGTAAGTTATTAGAATATGATAACTGTGTTGTTCTATTTATGAGTAGTAAGGAAATCTATATATTGGAAGATGAATATAAAAAATTATTAGAAAAGAAAGAAGAAACTAATAATTAGTTTCTTTATTATTGGAGTGTGATATTATGAATGAAAAGAAAAAGAAATTAGGTTTTAAATTAATATTATTAAGTTGTTTACTGTTACCAGGATTACAAGTATTATTTGTGATTGGGGCTAATTCAAATTATTTAATTAGATTCCCATTTTTTATTGGAATAGGTGTATCAATAGTTTTACTTATTGCATTACTTATATTAGGAATAATCTTGTTTGTAAAAAATAGAGGTGCGAATAAGAGAAAACTTAGAAAATGGTTAAAGATAGTAATGGGAATATTTATGGGATTATACGTACTTGGTTGTTTTGCATTTGTTATGCTTTTATATGGACCAAATGAACGTTTTAAAACATGGCTTATTACGACTGCTATGGGTACTATGAATCATCAACACTATTGTAAATGGTTCTATAGTCAAGCTCAAATAGATGAAGTTTTAAGTAAAAATTACATTATTGAAAGTGGAGATTCTACAGATGCTAGTCTAATTGATAAAAATGCACAATTAGAATACAATGAATATGAAAAAGAAATAATGACTCATGAACCTGATGAGAGATATAAAATAGTAAGTTTTGAGGTAAATGGAGCACAAGCTTATATGGCAGCTATTTATGATCCGTCTAAATTAAAATTAGCAGTAACACAACAAGTAGGAGTACTTGGAGAATATGTAACCCATATGGCAGAGAGACTTAATGGAATAATTGCTATAAATGCTGGAGGATTTGTTGATCAAGGTGTTAACTCTGGTGAATATCCAACTGGTATTACTATTGTGGACAAGCAGGTTGTCACAAATAATGAATATGGTACTACAACATCTACTGGAGGAATAATTGGTATAACTGATGATAACGTTCTTGTTTTACTTAAAAATACAACAGCTGATGAGGCTATACAAAAAGGAGTTAGAGATGCTGTATCTTGGGGACCATTCTTAATTGTAAATGGTGTAAAATCTATCGTATCAGGAAATGGTGGATGGGGCGGAGGAGCCAGATCTGCTATAGGACAAAGAAAAGATGGAACTTTACTATTTTTACAAGTAGGAAGTAATTCATATAGAACTAATGGAGCTGGAATGGAAGATTTAGTAGAAATTATGGCAAGATATGGAGCTTATAATGCAGCTAATTTAGATGGTGGAACTTCAAGCGTATTAGTTGTAAGACGTGCTGATGCAATTAATAAATATAATGCTACATGTCATGATTATTTTACAAATTATGCATGTGCTATAAATGACCCTATAGATGCTCTTGGTGTACATAGAACAAGATATATATCAGATGCTTGGGTAGTAGTAGAATAGAATTTTCTATTCTTTTTTCTTTACATTGATAAAAAATAATGTTAAACTTTAATTAGGTGAGGGTTATGGTTAAAACATTTATAGAAGAATTTAGAAAAAATTTTATAAATCAAAACAATATTGTAGAAATTGTTTTATATTTAGAATCATTAGATGAAAAAAGTAGAAATTTTATTTTGAAATTTATGATAAGTGATTATTATAAAATAAATATATACAATAACATATATAATAATAAAACATACATAGATATAAATGAAATGCTTGATAATATATTATTTGATGCAGAGATATTAAGAGATGTAATAATTAGTAGTAAAAATTATAGTAGCCTAGATTTTATAAGTAAAAGTATTATAATAGAAGAAATAGAAGCCAGTGGTAAAAAAGAGTTTATTGAAAATATAAGTCCTACTTATAAAATTGAACAGTTTATTTATAAATTTGATTATAATATAGAAAGTTTTAAAGAATATTACATTGATTATTTAAATAATAATAAAACTGAAGCAGAAAGAAGAAATGTAGCAAGTAATTTTATAACCCAAAAAATATTAGAATTAAGAGATATAGATAAAAATAAATATATTAATTATATGATAGAAATGTTAACAGTTTATTATAAATGGAAATTGTTTATAAAAGATCATGATGGTATAGAACTATTATTTAATAATGATTTAGAATATATAAAAAATATAAAAAATAAATCTATAGATGAAATTTTTATAGATTTAAATTCTAATTATGACTTTTTACATACAATAGTAGGAGAGTATTTACACTATACTACAGAAAATACAAAAATAGATGAATGTATAGTTGATAAATATTTAAAAGGAAGTAGTAGTGAGTCATTTCAAAAAAAATTAAAAATAGATTAAATAAAAAATCTATTTTTTTGTTATTTTATCCGTATTTTTAAAATTTAATTTAGCTATTTCTTTTAACTTAGTTTCTCCAAATTTTTCAATTATCTTGGTACCAGCTAAGTCAACTGCAGTACTAGCTCCTTTAGGAAGTTCAAATCCAATATTCTTAGATAATTTATTAAATTCATTAATAAATATAAATCTACTAATTAAAGAAGCACAAGCAACAGATAAATGCTTATCTTCTCCTTTAGTAAAGAATGTTATATTTCTAACAACATTAGAAGAATCTTTTAAATAATTATAATACACATAAGGTTTAGCAAATTCATCAACTATTATATATTCATAATTAGGTATTCTACTACTTAATTTATATAAGACTTTATTATGTAATATAGCCTTTATTTTATTCATATTAATATCACTTGTATAGAATTCATTATATTCTTTATTAGATAATATTATTGATTCATATTCTATTTTTTTAATAAATTTAGGAACTATTTGAAGTATTTGGGAATCCGTTAATTTTTTTGAATCTTTAACACCTATTTCTTCTAGAAAACTTATATTGTCTTTTGCTACATATGCAGCAGTAACAACAATAGGTCCAAAATAATCACCAGTACCAACTTCATCAGAACCAATACTAGATGAATTATAAATTCTAGGGTTCACAAAACTTGTTTTATCTAATTTATCCTTCTTTTTATCATTAGAACTATTTTTAACATTAACACTGCCACTATTGATTTTTTCTGTACTTATCCAGAAATCACTAGATAAATCAGCATCTTTACCTTGAAATACAACTTTGCCTGACTCATAAAGTGTTATTACAGTATCACCATCTTTAGCTTGCCATTTGGCATACTGTGGAGTTTTATCTCTCATACACCAACTAAGTTCTTCACTCATCATATCTTGTGTTTTTTTACTAACATTAAAAGATATTACATTACTTTTTTGCATAATCTCACCTAAATATATTTTAACACATTTTTTATTAAATTGCTTTATTTTTATCTAAATTTATAATATAATTAAAATGGAGATGATAACATGGGTATAGTTGATATAGTGATATTAATTTTAATCGCATTTGGAGCTTTATTAGGATTTAAGAGAGGTTTTACAAGAGAACTTGTATCACTTATTGGAATATTTGCTATAATTATTATATCTTTTATATTAAAAAATCCTATAAGCGTTTTTCTATATAATAATTTACCATTTATAAATTTTGGTGGGATATTTAAAGATGTTACAGTAATAAACATTTTGGTATATGAGGTAATCGCATTTTTTGTAGTATTTTTTGTTTTAACAATAGTATTTAGATTATTACTTACTTTAACAAAGGTATTTGAACGTGTTTTAACACTTACAATTATATTGGGTATTCCTTCTAAAATATTAGGAGCTATACTTGGTATAATTCAATCAATTATATATATTTTTATAGTATTATATATATTACATTTGCCAACATTTAATATTAGTATTGTTAATGAATCTAAATTGGCAAATGGTATATTAAATAAAACACCAATACTTACAAATATATGTGATAAAACATTGAGTACATTTAATGAAATTATAGAACTTAAAAATGAATATGAATCTTCAGATAATGTAACTGAATTCAATCAAAAAGCACTTAATATAATGATTGAGAAAAAAGTTATAACAAAAGAAAATGCTCAAAAACTAATAGATAAAGGTAAAATAAAAAATGTAACTATATAAATGTATAGAGAGTGTAAATAAAAAATTTAAAAAGCATTATAAATAAAGGGATAATATAAATAAGCAAAAAAATATATTATTAATTTTAAAAAATACTTTGAAATTAATAAATACATATGGTAGAATAGAATATGTGATAGAGGTAATATCCTCTTATGAGTTGGAGTGATTATAATGGAACAGATTTACAATTTATTAATTTCAAACATATACCTATATATATGCATTATAATTGGTTTAGTTATTCTAACTGCAATTTTACTAATATTAACTGCTAATGAGAGAAAAAGAAGAAAAATAAAAAATGATTTCGTTGAGGCAGAAAAAGTAGAAGCTGAGTTAGAGAAAAAAGAAGAAACTCCAGTTACTAATGAACTTGAGAATATTTTACAACAAATGCAACAAGAAATAGATGTAAAACCTGAAGATGTAGTAAAAAAATTTGAAGAAGAACAAGAAGAGAAAGCAATCATTAGTTATCAAGAATTAGTAGATAATGTAAAAGCAGGAAAGATAGAAGTAGTAGATGATGATACATCTGATGTAAATTTTGTTGAGAGTTTAATTTCAGGTGATATTAGTGAACCAATTCAGGCAATTGAAACAGACAAAGAAGAAGCATCAGTAACACCTCAGATGGTAAAAGAAGCAATTGAAAATATTTCTACTAGCAGTATTAAAGAAGAACCTAAGAAATTTAAAACAAGCGACTTTATTTCACCTGTATTTGGTAGGGTAGATAATAATGTTGAGTATCCTACAGTAAAGAGAAAAGAAACTTTATTAGATATTATGAATACTAGAGATTACAATGAATTAACTGAGGAAATAAAGAGACAAGAGGAATTCTTAAACGCGTTAAAAGAGTTTAGAAATAATTTATAAGGGATTGAATTTTCAATTCTTTTTTAGTATAATTGTAATAGTTAAAGTAAGAAAGTAGGGATAAAAATGAATAAAAATAATACCTATGGGAGTGGGGTAACCTATAGTAAAGGATTTACCCTAATAGAACTTTTAGCAGTTATAGTAATACTAGCAATTATCGCATTAATCGCAACCCCAATAGTATTAGATATTATAAATGATAGTAAAGAATCAAGTAAAAAGAGAAGTCAAGAATTATTTATAGATGGATTAACTCAAGAGATAGCACGTAGGCAATTAAATTCTGTAACATTAAGTGATGGAGTATATTCGGTAGGGGAGTTAGATGTACCTGTAAAAGGAGATGTTCCAGAAGATGGGTATGTTTATATAAAAAATGGTAATATAGTGAATTATTATTTTAGTTATAAAGATGGGACAATAAATGAAAGTTCTAATAGTTTGGAACTAGAAAAAGATGTTTTAAGTAATACAGATCCATTTAGTATAAGTGCAGTAACTCTTTCTTTAGGTAGTAAATTAGAGGAAAATTTTTATGTAAAAAAGGCTGAAATGGATAAATATAAAAATGTATATATTTTAATTGAAAATGATAAAAGACAAAATGCTAATAATCCAGTTAAAATTGAATTAAAAGATTATAAAGAAAAAGATGGCTATTATGTGTTTTCAAGTAGTAGCACAAGTTTTTCAGAATTTACAAATATACAAACCATAACACTTATAGGTACAAATAATAATGAAGAAAAGAAAACAAAAATAAAATATAATATTTCTGATTACATAAAAAATGTGACATATAATGAAAATACAAGTGAAAAAAGTAAAAAATTATTAGTAGCGCTCGCTAATTTTGGCAGTGCTAATCAAACTTTTTTTTCTTATAATACAACAGCTACAGAAACTAATCTTGGATTAGTTACAAATGTATTAAAAGAAGAAGATAGAAGTACAGATAATGTGATAAGTGAAGAAGGACAAAATATTTTGAATAATATTGGAACTTTAGGACCTATAACTGATAATACATTAACAGAAATCAGTGGTTCCGCACAATCGGCTGGTATTGGAAGTGCTGTTTATTTATCATTTAGAATCAATTTTAATCTATCTCCAATAGAAGATCAAATAAATAATTCAGGAATGCTATTATTTTCTAAAGAATCGTATGATAGAATGATGACAAATGCTATTAATTATAATTTAATGACGATAGATTCAAAATATTTAAAAAAGGATTTTAATATTAATAAGATTAGTGATAAATATAGGATTATGACTGTTGAAAATAAAAATTATATGTATTTATACTATGATTTAGATTTAAATAATTTAACACAACAAGTATATTATAGATTTTATTATAAGGACGGTAAAAACTATAAGTATGGAAATATTGGAACAGTTAGCATACTTAGTTTAATTAAAGAAAAATTAAATGATTCATCTAAACAAGAATTAAAAAATATGTTTACTAGTTTATTAAATTTTATTGCAGTCTTACAAAATGAATTATAGAAAAGAAAGTTGGAATATTATGAGAAGGAAAGGATTTACATTAATAGAACTTTTGGAAGTTATAGTAATACTAGCTATAATCGCGTTAATTGCAACCCCAATAGTATTAGATATAATAAAAGACAGTAAAGTATCAAGTAAAAAAATAAAGAATACAGCTATAAATCAAATAAATTTTATAAGCTTACTTGAAAAATAAATAAAACATATTTAAAAGAATACTTTAAAAGTATTTTTTTTAAATTTTTAAATACAATTAAATAGGTGATATCTTGAATATTATAAATGGTATTAGATCATATGTACTTGATAATGAACTTAAAATAACTATATTAAAAAATAAAATAGATATATTGAATTATACTGATATTGGACATTTTGATGATGAGAAGATAATAATAAAAACTAATTATAAAGATATTATTATTAAAGGTAATGATTTGGTAGTTTCTAAACTTATGAAAGATGAAATACTTATAACGGGTGATTTTACAAATATAGAATTAAGGTGAAATATGAAAAACTACATATTATATATTTTAAAAAGTAAACTTAATTTAAATGTATGTGGTAATAATATAGAAAGATTTATAAAAAGATTAAAAAATAATGATATAGAGATATTAAATATTGTTAAGATAAGTGATAATGAAGTAAATATTAAAATATATAAAACTGATTATGAAAATGTAATAAAATTAAAGACTATATATGAAATAAATATTCTAGATTATTATGGAACTGTTAAATTAAAAAATAATATTATATTTAATAAATTTATTATAATTCTTATATTGTTATCTTTAGTTTGTTTATATACTATAACTAGTATAGTATTTGATATAGATGTTATTACTAATGATTCTAAGATGGAGAATATGCTTATTGGAGAATTAAAAACATTAGGAATTAAAAAATATTCTTTTAAAAAAAATTATAATGAATTACAAAATATAAAAAAAACTATATTAAGTAAATATAGAAATGAATTAGATTGGATAGAAATAGAGGCTATAGGTACAAAATATATTGTAAGATTTGAACCTAGAGTTACAAATGATATAGAGAATCAAACACCTCTTAGGAATATAATTGCTACTAAAAGTGCGATTATACGTGATTTAAATATTTCTAGTGGACAAATTATTAAAGATGTTAATTCATATGTAAACAAAGGGGAAGTTATTGTAAGTGGTTATATAAAACTTAATGATGGAATTAAAGATAGTGTAAGTTCTAAGGGAAGTGTTTACGGTGAAGTTTGGTATAATGTAGAAATTACTTATCCATATAAATATTATGAAGAACATGAGACTGGTAAAAAAAATAATGTTTTTGTTGTTCAATTTTTAAATAAAAAAATAGAACTTTTTAATTTTCACAAGTATAAAACAAAAAAAACAAAAGACAAAGTCCTATTAAAAAATGTTATTTTACCCATTAAATTTCTTTATCAAACTCAAATGGAAACTAAAGTAAAAAATGAAAACAATACCGATAAAGATGTAATTAATAAGGCAATATCTTATTCTAAACTTAAGATAAATGAAAAACTAAAAAAGGGAGAATATATTGATAATTATAAAGTTTTAAATAAAAAAACTAATAAAGATTCAATTACTTTAAATATATTTTTTAGTGTTATTGAGAATATAACTGGATATGAAGAGATAAGTAAGTTCGATCCTAATATAGAAAATGAAGATAATTAGTTATTTTTATTGAAAAAAAGTCTTGTTTATAATATAATTATATTGGTGATTGTATGAATCAATTTGAAATCATAAATGAATTAAACGAGGATATTAAAGAATTATCTGAGGTAGAGAAAGTAGTTTTATTCGCACTTAATTATCAAAAAATAACAAATGCAGTTTTTAATATAATTATTGTAGATAAAAATACTATACAAAAATTAAATAGAGAATATAGAAATAAAGACAGTGTAACTGATGTAATTAGTTTTGCTCTTGAAGATGATAATACTTTTATTAAAACAGATTTAAGAGTTTTAGGTGATATATATATATGCTTAGATAGAGCAAAAGAACAAGCTAGTGAGTATGGTCATAGTCTTCTTAGAGAACTTTCTTTTTTAAGTGTACATGGTCTTTTACATCTACTCGGATATGATCATCAAACAAAAGAAGATGAGAGTGTTATGTTTGGTTTACAGGAGTTGATTTTAAATGAGTACGGAATTAAAAGATAAGGTTATTAAAGATATAAAGATGAGAAATTTAACTCCAAGATCTGTAATAGGCGCTATAAAAAATTCTTTAAGGGGTATAATGTGGTATGCTCGTGATGGGAAAAGCTTTATTATATATTGCCTTGGATTATTATTTGAAATTATAATGGGATTTGCATTTTCTATTAATGGGTTAGAATGGATATTAATAATTTGTATTTTAGGTGTTATATTAGCTGTTGAACTTTTAAATACTGCAGTTGAGGCTACATGTGATGCAATTACTAAAGAATATAATAAACTTATAATGGTAGCAAAAGATTGTGCAAGTGCTGCTACTTTTGTTATATTTGTAGTAGCTGTTATATTAAATTTAATAATATTTATCCCTAAAATATTTATATAGGTTATTATGGAAAAAGAATTATTAGAATTATTAAATAATAGTTATTCTCCTTATTCTAATTTTAAAGTAGCTGCAATAGTTATTATGAAAGATGGAACTAAGTTTAAAGGCGTAAATGTAGAGAATGTTTCATATGGTGCTACGATATGTGCAGAAAGAAGTGCAATACTAAATGCAATTTCAAACGGATATAAAAGATATGATTTTAAAAAATTATATGTAATGTGTGATAGTGATATAATTGGAACACCATGTTTTAATTGTCGTATGGTAATTAGTGAATTATTTGATAAGAATTGTCGTATAATTTCATTAAATAATAAAGGTGATAAGGAAATACATACTGTAGAGGAGTTATGCCCTTATCCGTTTAGTGATAAAAATATAGGTAGGTGATTTAGGATGAAGAGTGGATTTGTTGGAATAATAGGAAGGCCTAATGTAGGTAAAAGTACACTTATTAATAGTATTATAGGTAAGAAAGTAGCAATAACTTCATCTAAACCCCAAACTACGAGAAATATTATTCAAGGTATATATAATGAAGATAAAGTACAAATTGTTTTTGTAGACACTCCAGGTATACATAAACCTCAAAGTAAATTAGGTAAAACATTAAATAGACAAGCTTATTATAGTATAAATGATACAGATATAATACTTTTTTTAGTAGATGCTTTTGATGGACTTGGAAAAGGGGATATATATATATTGGACAAGTTAAAGGAGGCTAATAAACCTGTAATACTTGTAATAAATAAAATAGATAAAATAAACTATGAAGAGATTTTAAAAAGAATTAATGATTATAAAGATTTGTATGATTTTGCAGAAATTATACCAGTTTCAGCACTCACTAAAAATAATGTGGATGATCTAATAGAAACGTTAAAAAAATATTTACCTGATACAGTTAAGTATTATGGAGAAGATAATATAACAAATAAGTCTATAGAATTTTTGATGTCTGAAATTGTAAGAGAAAAAATTTTTAATAATACAGATGAAGAGGTACCACATTCTATAACTTGTGTAACTGATAGTGTAGAAGTAGGTAAAAATTGTTATAATATAAGAATATCTGTAATAGTTGATAGAGATTCATTAAAAAAGATTATTATTGGTAAACAAGGTGAAATGATAAAGAAAATAGGTATAGAATCTAGAAAAGATTTAGAAGCTTTATTAAATAGAAATGTATATTTGGAACTTTTTGTTAAAACTGTTAAAAAGTGGAGAGAAAAAGAAAGATATCTTAATGAATTTGGATTTACAGATTTTGAAAATTAGAATAAATTTTTAGATTTTGCTCATAATTAAATAGGTGATACTATGAAGGATATATTATGGGCATTATTTAAAAAAACAGGTAAAATAGAATATTATATGAAATATAAAGAAGAAGTGAAAAATAGTGGAAAGAAAAATTGAAATAGGTAAGGTATATAAGCATTTTAAAGGACATATTTATAAGGTCATTGCGCTTGGTAAAGATTCGGAGGATTTAAGTTTAAAAGTAGTTTACCAAAATACTTTAAATGGTGATGTATGGATTAGAAATTATGATGAATTTAATTCTAAGGTTGATAGTATTAAGTATCCAAATGTAAGTCAAGAATATAGATTTGAGGAAATACATGATAATTGATGTAGAAGGAATTGTTGTTAATTCCAAAAATTATGGAGATACAAGTAAAATACTTGATATTTTTACCAAAGAATACGGTATAATTGGAGTAATTTCTAAGGGGTGTAAATCTATAAAAAGTAATCTTAGAAGTATTTCAGATAATCTTACGTATGCCACATTTACAATTTATTATAAAAAAGATAAATTATCTATATTAAGTGAGGCTAGTACCATAAATAATTTTTCTAATATAAAAAAAGATATAGAAAAAATTAGTTATGCTTCTTTTTTACTTGATTTAACAAATCAGGTATATAAACAGTGTGAAGATAGTAGTTTATATGATATTTTAATAAATGCATTAATAAAAATTAATGATAATTTTAATCCACTTATTATTACTAATATTGTTGAACTTAAGTATTTAAATTATTTGGGGGTAATGCCTAATCTTACTGGTTGCAGTATATGTGGCAATAAAAATGTTATTACATTATCCAGTGATAAGGGTGGATATTTATGTAGTAAATGTAGAACATTTGAACCTATAGTAAGCGATAAAACAATTAAATTAGTAAGAATGTATTCTTTAGTTGATATAAGTAAAATAAGTAAATTGAATTTAAATAAAGATATTGTAAACGAGGTCAATAATTTTATAGATGATTACTATGATAGATATACTGGACTATATTTAAAAAGTAAAAGTTTTTTACATAAAATAAAATAGATTAACTTTTTGTTAATCTTTTTACATGAAAAATGTTGGTCCACCATCATTCATGATTGTGTTATTACTTATTTCATTATTTTCTTTAATTTGTGTTTCTTCTTTATTTATTGTTCTTTTTGGAGTGTCATTAGTATTAGATTTTTTTTCTGTTTTTTTAAATTCATTCATAACTTTAAACATTGTTTTAGCGTTACCAATCATAGGTCTTACTTGTTTTACAAGTGGTATTGCTTGATTAGCAAAATTAAGAACTCTTCCAGTACCATTAAGTATTCCACTAAGAGTAATTCCATTTCCACCAAATAATCTACTAAATAAGCCAACTCTAGATGTAGTAGCAGCCATATTAGGTATAGAATAGAAGTAAGGATTATAATAATTCATAAAAACCTCCTTATAAGTTTTTCTAAAATATTATATGAAATTAAATAAAAAAGTTTTATAATTATAAAAAATATGTTATAATATTACTAGTATAAGAATAGAAAGAACGGTAGGTGTAGCTATTTGAACTTAAAAAGAGGAAAGAAAAATAAAAAAGAACCTAATAAAAAAAGCAATTTTTTAGTAAAGATAGCTACAAATGTTGCTCATCTATTTATTAAAGGTTGTATATACATATATAGGTTTATTAAGTATGTGTGGTATGGTATTGTATGGCCACTTATTATGGTTGTTGTTTTATTTAGTAAACTTGCTATGAAAAGAGGCAGTGTTGATGTAGAAAAGCTTCGTAGAGAAGGGGAAAAGATTAAAGAAAAAGAAAATAAGAAGTTAGAAAAAGAGAAGCGACACAAAAAAGAAAAGAAAAAAATTGATACTAGTAGTTATAAAAATGAAGATATAGTTTTAGAAAAGAAAAATTTAGGTTATTATATAAATGCTGGTCTTACAGCTTTCATATCTGTACCTAAAATGATTAAGAAAAAATTTGAAAATGCAGCTCTTGTCAAACAAGCAAAGAATAAAAAATTATTTGATACTAAAACTATGCTAGTTGATTTCTCAACAGATGATCCTCAAGAAAATGAAGGTAAAAGAATTGTTTGGGAATATATAGCTATTAATCAAAAGGGTAAAAAAGTTAAAGGATATTTTGAAGCATTCTCAAGACTTGATGTTCAGTCTTTCTTACTTGGTGAAGGATTAGCTGTATATAGTATTAGAACTAGTAAATTAATTCAGACTTTACATGGAAGTATGGCTGGTAATAGAGTTAAGGTAAAAAATAAGGATTTAATATTTATTTTATCTCAATTATCTACATATTTAAAATCAGGTATACCACTTGTAGAGGCATTAAATATTTTAATAAGACAAGTTCAGAAAAAAGCTTATAAAACTATATTTAGAGATGTTACTTATGATCTTACAGTTGGAGAAAGTTTTAGTGTTGCTCTTGAGAAAAGAGGAAGAGCTTTTCCTAAGTTATTAATTAACATGGTAAAAGCAAGTGAGCTTACAGGTGAACTACCAGAAGCATTAGATGATATGGTTAATTATTATACAGAAGCAGAGGAAACAAGAAAAGAGATGATAAGTGCTTTAACTTATCCAACTATAGTATTTGTATTTACTCTTGCAGTAGTTACTTTTGTAATGGTTTATGTAGTACCACAATTTGTTGAAATATATAAATCTATGGATGCTAAAACTATTCCATCATTTACTTTAATGGTTATAAGTGTAAGTAATTTCATACAAGGAAATTTTATATGGATTTTAGTTATTATGGTAGCTGTTTTAGCTGTAACGGTTTATTTATATAAAAATGTTAAAATAATAAGAACATTATTACAATGGATATTTATGCATATACCAGTTTTAAAAAATGTAATAATATATAATGAAGTAACTATGTTTTCTAAAACTTTTGCATCATTGCTATCTCATAATGTTTATATAACAGATAGTATGGAAATTTTAAATAAAGTAACAAATAATGAAATTTATAAAATGATGATATTAGACACGGTTGCTAATTTAGCACGTGGAGATAAAATTTCTGCAGCATTCAAAGATCAATGGGCTTTTCCAGTTCCAGCCTATGAAATGATTGTTACTGGTGAAAAGACAGGTCAATTAGCAGAAATGATGAGTAAGGTTTCAACTTATTATCAAAGTTTACATAAAAATACAGTTTCTAAGATAAAAGCTTTAGTAGAACCTTTCTTAATTATATTTTTAACATTTGCAGTTGGAGTTATATTACTTGCTGTAGTAGTTCCAATGTTCAATATGTATCAACAAGTACAAAGTTTAGGGTGATTTTATGTATTATGCTTTAATTATAATGTTCTTTATAATTGGCACAGTCTTTGGTTCATTTTACAATGTAGTAGGATATAGAATACCTAAGGGAGAATCTATTCTATATCCTAGTTCACATTGTCCAAAATGTAATCATAAACTCAAACCAATGGAATTAATACCAGTACTTTCTTTTTTATTTTTAGGTGGTAAATGTAAAAATTGTGGTGAAAAAATTTCTTGGTTTTATCCAATATTTGAATTTACAAGTGGAATACTATTTGCTTTGTGCTTTGTAGTATTTGGTTATTCTTTAGAATGCTTATTTTATATAGTATTTATTTCAATGCTACTTATAATAATAATAAGTGATTATCAAACTATGATAATACCAGATAGTGTACTTATAGTATCTTTAGGAATATTAATAATAATCAAATTTTTTATGAGTAGCATAGAAGTTGTTGGAATGTCACTTCTAGCAGGTGTAGGAGCTTTTATATTTATGTTGCTACTAAAATTATTTGGAGATTTTTTATTCAAAAAAGAATCGATGGGTGGGGGAGACATTAAACTTATGGCAATCTATGGCTTTGTACTAGGATTTCCAATGTCAATTGTATCTGTATTTTTAGCTGCAATAATAGGTTTACCAATCTCACTATTAGTATTAAAATCAAAGAAGAATCATGAAATACCTTTTGGTCCATTTCTTGCTGTATCAGCTATTGTAATAGTACTATTAAAGGTAGATTTTAATAAGATAATAGATTTATTAACAATATTTTAAATATTGTTTTTTTTATAAAAAAATAAGTCTATTTGAATAGGCTTATTTTTGAACCAAATATAGATTTTTTTACTTCTGGTTTTGGCTGTGGTTTAGAAGGCTCTGGCTGCCCAATAGGTTTTTCAATTGGTTTAACCTCTTTTTGTATTACTTGTTCATTATTTATATTAGGTCTTACTTGTTGTACAGGTTTAGGTTCTTCTTTAATAATTTGAGGTCTAGGAGGTACAACATTAACTTGATTATTACTTTTATTTTCAACTTGAACTGGTCTTTCTACAGCAACTTGTTTTGGAATCTCTTTAATTGTTTTTTCGACAACTGTCTGTGGTTTTGGAATTTCTTGTTTTTGTTCTTCAGGTTGTTGTTTATTTCCTTCCTTAGTTAATTCATTTACTTCAATAGCATTTTCTAATCCTGTTGAATGTAATGTTTCATCATCATCAAGTTCAATAATCTTTAATAGTTCTTCAAGCGTTGTAAGTCCATCTAGAACTTTAATCATACCATCTTGTAATAGGGAAATAACATCTCCATTATAAACCAAATGTCTTAGTTTTTCTTTTTTAACATTAGAACTTATTGCATCCTTAATATTTTGATCAATCATAAGTACTTCGTGTATTGCGATACGACCATTGTAACCGTTTTTACATTTATCACAACCAACTGCTGTGTAAATTTCATTAACTTCTTTTCCAAGAACTTTCTTTATTATATTTTTTTCATAATCATTTGTGGGTCTAAGCTTTCTACAATGTGGACATAATTTTCTAGCTAATTTTTGAGATATGATACCAGTAAGTGCACTCGCAAGTAAGTATCTTTCAACTTCCATATCAAGTAAACGTTCAATTGTATTTAATGAGTCGTTTGTATGTATTGTAGATAATACTAAGTGTCCTGTAATTGAAGCACGAACTGCAATTTTTGCTGTTTCAGTATCACGAATTTCTCCTATCATAATGATATTTGGGTCTTGTCTTAAAATAGATCTAAGTACTGTAGCAAAGTCAAGTCCAATTTCACTATTAGTTTGTATTTGGTTAACACCCTCAATATCCATTTCTATAGGGTCCTCTACAGATATAATATTTGTATTTTCCTTATTTAGTCTTTGTAATATTGAATAAATAGTAGTAGATTTACCTGAACCAGTCGCACCAGTTACAAGAAGTATACCATTAGGTACAGAAATTAATTTTAATACTTTTTTATAATTTTCTTCACTGAATCCTAAACTTTCAAGTCCTGCTAAACTTAGAGAATAATCAAGAATACGAATAACTATTTTCTCGCCTTTATTAGTCGGTAGAGCAGACACACGAAGATCCAAATCAATACCTTCTAAGTTAGCCTTAATCGCACCATCTTGAGGTAATCTTGATTCAGTAATATTCATACCAGAAATAATTTTAATACGCGTTACTAAGTTTTTCGCGATAGAATTAGGTATTTCTGTATAATCCATCAATTCACCATCAACTCTTATACGAGTTTTAAGTGCATCCTCATGTGGATCAAAGTGAATATCTGAAGCACCTCTTTTTGATGCATCTACTAATATTTCATTTACTATTTCAACTACTGGAGTTTTATCAAAATCAAAAGTTTTTAACATTTTATCACCCTTTTTATAACTTTCAGGACTAGATTTTATCCTAAATATATTATATAATAATGTTGTAATAATTTCAAGATAGAGTAGGGATATTTATGAAAAAAAATAAGAATAAAGGTTTTATGTTGGCAGAGACACTAGTTGTAACTACATTTGTAGCAGGTATTCTCCTATTTACAACAATACAATTTATAAATTTAAGTAATGGATATAATGAAAACTATAAATATAATACAGTTGAGGCTATGTATGCTTTAAATACAGTAAAAAATTATATTTTAGATGATTCAAAAGCATTAGATTTTATAAATAATAATGTAACAAGTACTAATTATGTAAATTTAAAGAGTTGTGATATGTTTACAAGTGAAATACGTTGCCAGAAACTATTAGAGTTAGAAGGTATTAGTGAAATAATAATTGCTACAAATAAATTTGATAAAGATAAAATAGTTACTTATGATGATGAATTTAAAAACTTTATATCAAAAATAAAAAAAGAAGGTACACAGAAATATAGATTGATTGCTAAATTTGAAAATTCTGTTTATGCTACTGTAAGGTTTGGTGAATAAAATGAATAAAAGAGGTTTTACTTTAATAGAACTCGTTACAACATGTGCTTTATCTTGTGTAATTATAATACTACTTATTAATATTGTTGTCATTTTAAAAAATACTTATACTAAAAATAATATAAAAACTAATTTACTTATAAATCAAGGTAATTTAAGTAATGCATTAAATTCAAAAATTAATAGGGATAACATGGTAGATCATGAAGCTTGTTCTGAAGGGTTATTATGTTATAATTTTACTTTTGTTAATGGAGAGGTTATAAAGTTATTAGTAGAAGAGAAAAAAATAAAATTTGGAAATTATACTTATTCATTAAAAGAAGGATCTAAAGTATCAAACCCTTCAATATATGATGAATATTTAGATATAAATACATCTAATGATAGATTTATGGTAATAAAAATACCTATAAAAAATAAACTTTATCCTAATGAAGATTTTGGAATTAATTTAGTTTATTTTATTAAAGGAACAACTTAAATAAAATTAAAGATATAAAAGAAGATAAAATACCAGTAAAAATTCTATTTATAAAATAAGGTAAATACCTTATTTTATTATTATCTAATATACTAAATATTTGTAGATGTATACAGAATCCTCCAAAAGTAATAAAAAAAGTAGAAATAACTATTTTAAGAGTTATATTAATATTTGATAAAGATAAATATTTTAGTCCTTGAGTAATTTCAAGTATTCCAAAGATAAATTTATAATCGTTATTTATTTTAAAAATACTATTAATTAAACCAGTAATAATAAGACAAGAAGTTATAATACCCATTATAAGTAATAAAGTATCTATAGTAGACTTAATAGATTCATTTAACACATTTATAAATACTTTTTTATTTAGATTAGATTTGTGTTCTAAATTTATAATTTTATATTTTTTATTTCTATTTAATATACCTGATATAAAGTTACCTAAATAATGACTAATTAAAATTATAAGTCCAATTCTTTTATTACCAAGAAAACTATAACCAATAGTTCCTAATATAAAAATAGGATTAGTAAAATGACAAAAGCATAAACATTTACTTATATCATATTCATTAATTAATCCATTATTAAATAAGTCTTTTAAATATTTACTATTACTAGGTGTACCACTTATCATACTCATAATAAGTGCGAAAGCACAACTTTTATTTACTTTAAATATTTTAGTTGTTATATTACTTAAAATATCACTAATATCTTGAACAAAATTATAATTTATTAAAATATTTGATATTATCATAAATGGTATAAGGCATGGAAATAAATTATTAGCACATATATTAAAGGAAAACTTAATACTTTCTATTATTTCTATAGAGTTTTTAAGTATCAAAAAGATAATAATAAAAAATATAAGTATATTAAATAGTTTTTTCATATTACAATATACTCAAGTATTTGACTTTAATTCTATAAAAATGATATAATGTTAATCGGGTTTGGTGATATTATGGAAAGAAAAAGACTAATAATTATTATTTCAATTATAGTTTTATTTATAGCTTCAATTATAATAGTGTTTTTATATGATAAAGATAAATATACAGTCTCTTTTGAAACAGGGACAGATGAGGTATTAATAGATAAATATGTAAGTAAAAATTCTAAAGTAAATGAACCTAAACCACCAATAAAAGATGGATATGTATTTGTAGAATGGCAATTAGATGGTATAAAGTATAATTTTGATAGTGAAGTAACAAGAGATATAGAACTGACTGCTAAATGGGCAAAAAATGAGTATATAGAGATAACTTTTAAAGATTACGATGATAAAATTGAAAAAACTAAAATATTAAAAGGGACTATAGTAAATGATCTTCCTAAATTAGAAAGAGATGGTTATGAGTTTTTGGGGTGGTACAAAAACGATAGTAAATATAACTTTGAAGAACTTAATTCAGATACCACTTTGATTGCTAAATATAAATTAAAGGAAATTAAGTATAATATTGGCGATAAAGTTAAAATAATAGGAAAATATTCAGCTACTAGTATAGAAAGTGATAATGTTTATGATTTAGCAAGCGGTTGGATAAGATATGTTATTGATATAAAAGAAGGTACTGATTATCCTTATGTAGTAGGAAATAGGTATGGAATACTAGGATTCTTTAAATGGGATTCATTAGAACATGTAAATTAATATAAAAAAAGATTTAAATAGAGTAAAAGGGTGTATAATAAATATGGTGAATAATATGTATGAATTTGTAGAAGATATTGATAAAAAAGAATATGAGGACTTTGTACTTAATAGTAATAAATCACATTTTATGCAAAGTTATTATTTTGGACAAATCCAAAAATCAAAAGAGTTTATTCCTCATTATGTAGGTTTAAGAAAGGGTAAAAAGCTTGTAGCAAGTGCTTTAGTTTTAGAGAAGAAAATATTAAATAATATTGGCTATATGTATTGTCCAAGAGGATTTATACTAGATTATAGTGATAAGAAATTAATAACTACTTTTTGTAATTATTTAAAAGAATATACTAAAAAAAATCATGATATATTTTTTAGAATGGATCCAGATCTAGAAATAGATAAATATGCTTATGTAATAGATGAATTACAAAGAAATGGATTTAAACATAAAGGCTTTAATAAGAACTTTGAGCATAATCAACCAAGATATACATTTAGATTAGATATTGATAAAAATATAAAAGATGTTTATGCTTCATTTCATCCAACAACAAGAAAAATATTAAATAAAGGTAATCAATATAATTTAAATATGTATAAAGGAGATATAAAAGATATAGATGCATTTTATACAACAATGGTAGAAACTGGTATTAGAGAACACATATCTCCTTGTAAAAAATCATATTATGAAGAATTTTATAAAATATTTAATAACCATAACATGAGTGATATATATGTTTTAAAAGTAAATATAAATGAATTAAAAGATACATATAATAATTTGATAAGTGATATTAAATCACAAATAGAAAAATTAGAAAATGTACAAAATAAAAATGTATCAAAAAGTCAAAATTTAATAAAAGATTTACAAAATAAACTAAGTAAACTTAATAAAGAATTGGTAGAAATTAATGATATAAATGAAAAAGAATTAGTACTATCATCTATAATAACTGCTAAATATAAAGATATGGTATGGACAGTACACGGTGGTAATCATAATAAATTAAGATGGTTAAATGCTAATTATTTATTGTACTATGAAATAATAAAAGATGCTAATGAATCTGGATATAAAGTAATAGATTTCTTTGGTACAACGGGAGCTCCTACTCAGGATAATCCAATATATGGTATTCATTTATTTAAACAAAGACTTGGTGGAGAGTTAAAAGAATTTATAGGTGAATTTGATTATGTAAATAATAAATTACTATATTTCTTATATAATAAATATTTAAAAATAAGATATAAAAAACAAAACTAATTAAAGTTTTGTTTTTATATACTATAATAAATTATTATTGAAAGTATACAAGCTACTAAAAATAAAGCAATGTATTTAAGCGCACCCTTCATAAATACCTCCTATATTAATCTTAATTCATCTTCAGTATAAAAAGGTTTATTCTTATCAATTCTATCATAAAATAAAATACCGTTTAAATGATCTATTTCATGTTGAAAAGCTATAGAAAGATCTTCTCTTGCTCTTATTTTAATAGGATTACCATCTACATCAAATCCTTCAACAGTAACTCTAGCATGACGTTTAACATGTCCTGGTACCTCACGGTTAACACTTAGACATCCTTCACCAGCTTCAGCAGCAATCATTTCATCAGAATAACTTATTATTTTTGGATTAACAACTACATATTCTTCAAATATTCCATCTTTGTTTTCATAAACAATAACAATTACTTTTTCATTAATACCAAGTTGATTAAAGGCAAGTCCCATACCAGGTCTTAATTCATATTTCTTTTCATATTCTTCTATTTGACTATATGTTAATTCTTTTATTATTTGTTTTATTAAAGTTTTATATTCCTTAGATAAAGGTAGTTTAGCATCCACACTAGATTTTCTTAAATGTGGGTCTTTTTCATCTAATATATTTAATTTTTTAAACATAAAATCACTTCCAAGTAGTATTATATCATAAAAACTAGATTAATAAAATATAATAACTTTGAAATATTAGTAAATAATTACAAAAAATCCCTAGAAAACTAGAGATTTTTAATTATTTAGAAGATTTATCTATTGCCATCAAAAGCACGAGCACCAATTACAATAACTAAAAGAATAAATAAAACTAATATGATAGCTGCTCCATATCCTGTACCGTAACCTCCGCCACAGGTATTTCCACATCCACCATAAGGATATCCACCGTATCCTTGATATCCACCATAGTAATACATAATAACCCTCCAATCTAGTCAATATATCATATTATTTTACATTCATCTTGATAATTAAAAATACCTAGTTATTGTTAAATTTTATAATATATGTTAAAATTAATATATAAGGTAGGTGAGTAAATAATATGTTTAAAAAAATAAAGAAAACTTTTGCTGATATGGATAAAATATTATTATTTACAACACTTATATTAATTATATTCGGTACTTTAAATATAGTTACTGCATCTAGCAGAGAAGCTGTAGTTAATAGGGATGCTAATTTATTTTATTATTTTTTTAAACATTCAGTAATATTATTTATAAGTTTAATTGCTTTTTTAATATTAATATTTAAAGTAGAAACAAAAGATTATAAATATTGGATGCTTATTGTATATGTAGTAGTACTAAGTATGAATTTGTATTTAGTATTAAAAGGTGTTTCCACTAGAGGTGCTCAAAACTGGATTGATTTAAAATTTATGAAAGTCCAACCTAGTGAATTTGCTAAACCTACAATAATACTTACACTAAGCTTATTGTTTGAAAAATATTCAAAAAAATTATCTGATATGAAAGAAAAACATGATATGATAATTTGGAAAATAATTGGTTTTGGTGTTATTTTTCCAGTGATAGTTTTTTTACAAAAGGATTTAGGAACAGCTATTATACTTTTAGGTATATTTGTAGTTTTATTCTTTTCAAGTCCTATATCTAGTGGGGAAAAATTTAAATCAACCTTAATAGTTGGAGTTATAGGTGTAATAGGACTTTTGTCCATGTTGAATTTTGCAGGATATGTTTTATCAAAAGCTCAACTTTCTAGATTTGATTTTTTTAATCCATGTTCGAAATATGAATCAACTGGATATCAGGTATGTAATGCATATATAGCTATAAATAATGGGGGTCTTACTGGTGTTGGGCTTGGTAAAAGTACACAAAAATATTCATATATACCTGAACCTCATACTGATATGGTTTTTGCAATCATCGCAGAAGAAAATGGAGTACTAATATGTAGTTTAATATTTATCGCATACATAATAATATTATATAGAATATTAAAATTATCTATGAAAACAAAAAAGATAAGTAATAAATATATATGTATAGGGGTTGCTACTTACATATTCTTACATATTTTTATAAATTTAGGTGGACTTTTTGGGATTATTCCTCTAACTGGAGTACCATTACCATTTTTATCTTATGGTGGAAGTTTTACACTATCTTTAATCGCATCATTGGGAATTATTCAAAGAATTCATATAGAGACAAAAAATGAAAAAATTAAGGTTAGGTAATATTTTTTTAGATTGACAATAGTTCAATCTTTTTATATAATTAGGATAGTTAGTATAAGAAAGTAGGTAAAAAATATGAATAAAAATAACACCTGGGGGGGGGGGTATCTAGTTATACAATAACCTTACTCGGAAGTATGAATAGAAAGAGGAAAAATATGAAAAAAGGATTTACATTAATAGAGCTTTTAGCGGTAATTGTAATACTCGCAATAATCGCACTTATAGCTACTCCAATAGTATTAGATATAATAAAGGATAGTAAAAATTCAAGTAATGAACAAAGTATAAATAATTATGTAAGAGCAGCTGAATTAACAATATCAAAAAAAGAAATGAATGGTGATGTTGCAAACAATAGTTATTCACTAGATGAGTTAAAAGAAATAGGAATAGGTATAAAAGGAAAAACACCAACAGGATATGATGATTTTATAGTATTTGGAGATAATGGAGTGGAATCATATAAACTTACATTAGATGGAGTAAAGTATATATATGCAAATAATAAAAAATATAAATTAAAAGAAAATGAGGATATAGAGTACAGTATAACAGGTACAGAAGAAACAATAGAAGAAAATGGAACAACAGTATACAAAGTAGGAGATTGGAAATATATAGTATTAGAAACAGGCAAAATACAGTTAATAGAGTATACAGGTAATGATACGGTGCTTATGGTACCAGGAAAAGTAAATGATTATGAGGTATATGCAGTAGGAGTACCAAATGTAGATACAAGTAAGATAAGTGAAGAACATAAGGTTTATACTGTTTTAGGTACGTTTGATACACTTGAAGATGCAAGTGATCTTATAAATTTCAATGAAACGATAAAAACGATAATAATTTCTAGTGGAATAGAGAAAATAGATAACTGTGCATTTGAAGGATTGTATGCATTAGAAAGAGTAATATTACCTCAAACACTTACTTATATGGGAAATTTATCAATAAGTTATGGAGGACTTAGAAGTGTAACAATACCAGAGAATGTTATATATTTAGGAAGATCTGCTGTAGGATGTAATTTTAAATTAAAAGAATTATACTATAATGCAATATCTGTTGATTCTTCTAGTTATCGAGATACAGAAAAAGGTATTGTATATTCAATATTTTGGAAGAATCCAATAGAGAAAGTTGTAATAGGGGAAAACGTAGAAAGTCTACCACATTATTTATTTTATAATTATTTTGGAACATTAAATTTTGAAGAAATAGTAATCCCAGAGAATATTAAATCAATGGGATGGAATGTTTTCTGGAAATGTGACAAATTAAAAAAAGTATATTATAATGCTAAAAATTGTGAACCTGGATGGAAGGTAACACAAGAAGGAACATCTTCAAGATCAGTATTTAAAGGGACTGGATTAAGTTCTGTAATAGTGGGTAAAGAAGTAGAACGTATACCATATAGCCTATTTATAGCAGTTTCAACACTAAAAGAAATAACTCTTTCTACAAATGTCAAAGCGATAGATGCTAAAGCGTTTAAAAATACAGGACTTACAACAGTGAACTATAATGGTACTAAAGAAGAATTTGATAAAATAACTGTAGGTGACAGTAATACTCCATTTACTAGTGCCACTATTAATTATTTAAAATGATTGAAAGATATTTAAATAATATCTTTTTTATTGTATAATTGAGTAGGTGATGTTATGAAGTTTTATATTTATACATTGGGTTGTAAAGTAAATAGTTATGAATCTAATGTAATGCGAGATAAGTTATTAAATCATGGATATATAGAGGGTAATGAAAATGATTCAGATATTTATATTATAAATACTTGTACAGTAACTAATACAAGTGATAATAAATCATTGAAGACTATAAGACATGTTATAAATAACAATAAAAATAGTATTGTAATAGCTGTAGGATGTATGACTCAGGTAAATTATAAATTATTAGAGAGTTTAAATGTATCAATAGTACTTGGTAATAGTGGTAAAAGTAAGATAGTAGATTATATAGAAAAATATAAGAAGAATAGAAAACCAATTATTGATGTAGAGAATATTATGGAAAAAGGATTTGAAGATATGTGCTTAAATAATTTTAATAAAACTAGAGCATATGTAAAGATAGAAGATGGTTGTGAGAACTATTGTAGTTATTGTATTATTCCATATTCAAGGGGTAAAGTTCGTAGTAAAGATCCTAAGGTAGTTATTAGTGAAATAACTAATTTAGTAAATGATGGTCATAAAGAGATTGTTCTTACTGGTATACATACTGGACATTATGGTAGTGATTTAAATAATTATACTTTTTCTAAATTATTAAGGGAAATAGAAAATATTAAAGGACTTAAAAGACTTAGAATTTCTAGTATAGAGATAACGGAGTTAGATGATGATTTTATGGATACTTTATCTAAAAGCAAAATTCTTGTAGATCACATGCATATTCCAATTCAAAGTGGTTGCGATAAGATATTGAAGTTAATGAATAGAAAGTATGATAAAGAATATTTTATAAATAAAATAAAAGAAATAAGAAGTATTAGACCTAATATATCTATTACAACTGATGTAATTGTAGGGTTTCCTGGTGAGGAAGAAGAGGATTTTTTAGAAACATTAAATACGATAAAAAAAATAGGATTTTCAAAAGTACATGTTTTTCCTTTTTCACTTAGAAAGGGAACTAAAGCGGAGGATATGCCAAATCATATAGATAATTCTATTAAGAAAGAAAGGGTAAAGAGATTACTTATATTAAGTAAAAAATTAGAAGAAGAATATTTTAATAAATTTATAGGAAAAGAAGTAGAGTTTTTACCTGAGGTTTATAAAGAAGGTTATATAATAGGTCATACTGGTAATTATTTATTAGTAAAAGCAAAAGGCACTATAGATGATTTAAATGTTATTAAAAAAGTAGTTATAAAAGGTGTTAAATACCCATATTGTATAGGTAATTAATAACACTTTTTTTTGTTAATAATTAAATATAAATTTCATAAACTTTAATAGGTGGTTATATGAAGAAAGAGGAATTTAAAGAATTTGTAAGAAAGAATCCAAAACTTATAACTTATGTAAAAAATAATACTATGACATGGCAAAAATTTTATGAAATGTATGATTTGTATGGAGAATCTAATGAAATATGGGATGAATATTTAAAAAAAGAAGAAACAAAAACAACTACGAATAATGCAGTAAAGACGGGTGTTACAGGTCTTACTTTAAGTGAAGTTGTTAATTGGTTTAAGAATGTTGATTTAGATGGAATACAGGAGGGAATTGGCAATGTACAAAGGGTACTAGGAGTAGTACAAGATTTTTCTAAGAAGGATGGTAGTAGTACTGATTCTAAACCTAAATATAAACCAAGACCTCTTTATAAACATTTTGAGGATTAATGACTTTAGATTTACAATTTAAATTAAAAAGTAATCCTATGTACTTAAAATACTTACATGAAAATTCATATTGGTATAAAGTTCTTAATAGGGATCCAGATATGTTTTCTAGTTTTGTAGAGGAATTAAAAACTAATTATAAATTAAGACCTAGTGATAGACTTAATAAAGCATTATCTACATTTGAGATGGTGAGTGCGATTATTTCTTCTTTAAAATAAATTTAAAATGTGATAGAATTATATTGGTGATATCATGAGAGTTATAAGTGGAAAATATAAAGGTAAGAATTTAATAGGATTTAATATAGATGGTACAAGACCTACTATGGATAGAGTAAAAGAATCATTATTTGGTATGATTCAAAATCATATTAAAAATAGTGTTGTTCTAGATCTTTTTGCTGGTAGTGGTTCTCTTGGAATAGAAGCTATAAGTAATGGAGCCTCTAAATGTTATTTTATTGATAATAATATAGAATTAATAAATATAATAAAAACTAATACAAATAATATGAAAGATGATATTGATATACTTAAAATGGATTATAAAAATGCATTAGAATTATTTAAAAATAGTAATATTAAATTTGATATTATATTTTTAGATCCTCCATATAAATTAAATCTTATAAATGATTGTTTAAATAAAATTGTAGGATATAATTTACTATCAAAAAATGGTATTGTTATATGTGAGTATGAAGGTGAACTTGTAGATAATGATATATTGGAACTTATAAAAAATAAAAAGTATGGTAGTAAAAATGTAAAAATATATACATGTAAATAATGGAAATAAGGTACCTATACTATACATTTTTTATATAATTTGATATAATGGAATAGAAGGTAGGTGGTATAAATGAAAATGGCATATAAATATTTATTTATTGTTACTTTTGTTATATCATCTCTTTTATTTATAGATCATGTACAAGCTGATTATAAAGCAACTGTTATGAATCCGGCTAATACTAAATGCCCAATAAATGGAAAAGTTTATAATGGTTCATCTTGTTTTTATAAAGATAAAAATTTAAATTCTGTATCGAGTGGATTGTATGCTCTTGATACTGGTGATGTAGTAACTATAATAGAAAATGGAGAACAGGTAGCAACCAAAGATACTAATTTATGTAGTGATTACTATGTTAAGGCTACATTTTATTTCGATAGTGTAGGAAAGACTTATGAAGGATATTTTTGTAATGCTAATTTAAAGAAGGATTCACTTCTTAATGATTATTTAAAAAATCAATTTAAAAATGCTGGTTTTCCTGAGAGTTATTGGGATAATTTAGCTTTCTTAAAAAGTGCTCATCCTAACTGGAATTTCGTTGCTATAGATACTGAATTAACTTTTGAAGAAGTGGTACAAAATGAGTGGTATGGTTCTAGAAGTTTACTTAGAAGAAGTATGTCAAATAATTATGCTTATCTAGAAGTAGGACCTAGTTCATTTAATTACAAGGATGATTATTATATTGCTTTTGATGATGTAACAGGTAGTGATCCTTGGTATAGAATAAACACTCAAACAATATCTTATTATTTGGATCCTAGAAATTTTCTAAGAGATATGTATATTTTTCAATTTAAGTCTTTGGCATATGACACAAGTTCCAGTGATGATAAAATGAAAGAAAGTATTAAAAGTATATTTGGTTCAGATTATTTAGCAAGTTTTACTGATACATTTTTAGAGGCTGGTAAACAAAGTGGTGTATGTCCTATATATTTAGCGTCTTTATCTAAAGGAGAAGTTTCAAATGGAGCTACTCCTGGTACTGCAATTAATGGACAATATAATGGTATGTATAACTTTTATAATATAGGTGCTACTAGTGGATCAAACCCTGTGTATAGAGGACTTGATTTTGCTGCAGGTACAGAAGAAGATGTATTAAAGCCATGGAATACTCAATATAGGGCTATAGTAGGTGGAGCAAAATGGATTAAAAAGAATTATCTATCTTATGGCCAAGATACAGGGTATTTTAAAAAGTTTGATGTAGTTTATAACTATTTAGTAAGAAGCGGAAAGACTCCAAATCATGCTAATTACACTCATCAATATATGCAAGATATATCAGCTCCATCAACAGAGGGACATTCTACATATAGAGCTTATTATGAAAATGGATTACTTGATTTAAGTTATGTTTTCTTTATTCCTGTATATCGTGATATGCCTGCATCTACCGCACTTCCAGATGCAAGTGTAAGAAGTGGATGGCCAAATAATTATTTAAGTGAAATAGTTATTAATGATAAGAAAGTTGCGGATTTTGATGGTGATATTGAAGAATATAATTATTATGTAGATATTAATACTCCTAAGGTTAAAATAGAAGCAAAACCAGTAAATGGATCTGCAACAATTAGTGGATTAGGAACATTTGATATAAATGAAAACACATCTAAAACTCTTAAAGTAACAGCTCAAAATGGAGATATTAAATATTATAAAATAAACTTTATATTAACAGGTACAAAGATAGATGATCCAATAGATGTTACAACCACTTTAAATAATGCTGGTATTAAAAATAATGATAAATATTTAAGTGGATTTAATGTAGGAAGTGATATATCAGCTATTAGAACAAGAATTACAAATGCTAATTCAAATGCAGTTGTAAGTTTGAGAAATAAATTAAATCAAGATAAACAATCTGGTGTTGTCGCAACCGGTGATAAAGTAATTATTACAATTGGTTCAGAAACTAAAGAGTATGAAATAGTTATTTATGGTGATGTAAATGGCGATGGAAAGATAAAAGCAACAGATTATGTTTTAATTAAAAATAAAATAATGGGAAGTATTACATTGTCAGGTGCATATTTAGAAGCTGCTGATGTTGATCATAATGGTCAAGTAAAAGCAACAGATTATGTAAAAATAAAAAATATGATTATGGGTGCTGGAACAATCAATCAATAGGAGGTAAATTGTGAAAAAAATAAAATATATATTATTTTTACTTTTGTTAACTATTTTTATAGGAGTAAATAAAGTAGATGCTTTTAGTATAAATGCAAATACTACTGTTTATGTAGGAAATAGTGTTAAAGTTACAGTTGAAGCAAGTGGATTAACTGGTAGATTTGATATAACGTCATCAAATGGTAATGTACTTGCTGGTGGTGATTCAAAATGGTTAGAAAATTCATCAGTCGATTTATATTTTACAGCTAATCAAGTAGGGAGTGCTACCATAACTGTAAATGCTACAGAGGTTTCAGATGGCGATGGTAATGAATTTACTGGAAGTCGTTCTATTACAATTAATGTTATAAAAAAGAGTACAACAAAACCAATTGAAATAAATAAAACATATAGTAGTAATAATAATTTAAAAAGCTTAAGTGTTGATGGATATGAATTAAACACAGCTTTTAATAAGGATACATTGGAATATACTATAGAGCTTATTCCTGGAACTGAAAAAATTAATGTTAAAGCAGTAGCTGAACATAATAGTGCATCTATAAAAGGTGCAGGAGAGGTACAAGTAAGTGAAGGCGTTAATACTATAAATATTGTTGTAATAGCTCAAAATGGAAATGAAAAGACATATAAGATTACAGCTAATATGGAAGAAAAAGATCCTATTGAGGTAGAAATAAATGGTAAGAAGTATAGAGTCATCAAAAAAAGAGAATTGATTGGTACAAAAGATGGTTATAAAGAAGATACTGTAAAGATATCAGATTTCGATATTCCTACTTTATATAATGAAGTTACAAAGATAACTTTAGTTGGATTAAAAAATAGTGATGGGGATATAGGTTTGTATGCATATGATTCAAAAACTGATAAATACAGTATATATAAAGAGTATGAGTTTAATAGAATGAATTTATATATTCATGAAGATAAGAAAAGTTCCTATACTAAGAAAAAAATTAAAATAAATGGAGAAGAAGTAACCGCATATAAAGTAGAAGATTTAGATGATTATTATTTAATATATGCGACTAATACTATGACAGGTCATGAGGGTTATTATTTGTATGATGTAGAAGAAAATTCAGTACAAAGATATAATACTTATATGATTGATAAATTAATGAAAGAAAAAGATAAATATCTATCTATAGTTTTAGTTCTTAGTTGTGTGTGCTTTTTAGCGATGTTATTTTTACTTATTGAAGTAAATAAAATAAGAAAGATGAAAATTTAAAAATTCATCTTTTTTTATTAAATTATTTAAATATTCTATTACGTTTGCTTTAAACATTTTGCACTATTAATGAAACATTTATCTATTATTATTTACTAAAATATGATATACTAATAGTGACACAAAAAAAAGAACGGCTAACCGTTCGAACACTTAGTGAGCATTTAGGCTTAAAAGCTTTATTTTAACTCTCTATGTCATCTTAAATGGTATTAAGACAATTTAATAATACCAAAAAATTGGAGGTTTGTCAAATGGAAAAGAAAAATTATAATATAGGTTTAGATATAGGAACTACTTCTGTAGGTTGGGCAGTAGTAGAAGATAAAACTCAAAAAATAATTAGAAAAGGTACAGGAAAAAACAGAAAAGCTTTATGGGGAGTAAGACTTTTTGATACTGCAAATACCGCTGAAGGAAGAAGAGGATTTCGTAGTACTAGACGTAGATATGCTAGAAGACGAGAGAGAATTAGATTACTTCAAGAAGAATTTAAAGGTGAAATAAATAAAGTAGATCCTAATTTTTTTCAAAAATTACAAGAATCTAAATATCATGAAAAGGATAGTATAAATAAAACAATTTTTCTTAGCACTGATGAAAAAGCTAAGATAAGAGAATATAATGAAAAATATAAAACTATTTATCATTTGAGAAAAAGATTAATTGATGATGATTCTAAAGAAGATATAAGATTAGTATATTTAGCAATACATCATATTATTAAATACAGAGGAAACTTTTTATATAATGGTAAATTCAATGCAAATGATTTAAATTTAGTTGGTAAATTAAAAGATGTATTTAGAGAACTATCAGAAACTGTTAGCAGGCTTAATATTTCTGAAGATATTTTAAATCAAATTGATTATGAAGAATTAAAAAATATAATAATGGATAAATCTAAAAATGATATTAAAGTAAATTTAAAAAAAGAATTATATGATATTTCAGAAAATAAAAAATTTGCTAGTGAATTTGGAAAATTAATAACAGGTGGTAAATTTGTTGTTAAAGATTTATTTGCAATTGATAGTGAAAATAAAATATCTATTAGTTTTAGTGGTACAGATTTTGATGATAAATATGATGACTTAGAAAAATTATTAGGTGATGAGTTAAGTACTTTAGAGCTATTAAAAGAATTATATGATATGGTTTTTCTAAAAAAAATATTTAAAGGACGTAATTATATAAGTATTTCTTATTTAATGACAGATAAATATGAAGAACATCAAAGGGATTTAAAATTATTGAAGGAAATGTTCAATTATAATAGAAAAAAATATAATGAAATGTTTAGAAGTAAGAAAGCTACTAAGAAAGATAAAGAATATATTTGCATATATGAACAGTATATACACAATAAAATAACAGTAGATGAATTTAAAAAGAAATTAGATAGTTATTTTCCTGAATTATTTGATAAGATTACAAATGTATCTTTAATAGAAAAATATAATCAAAATAAATTAAGATTAGAAAATAGTGAGTTTTTGCCTAGAATTACTAATTCTGAAAATGGGAAATATCCTTATCAAATAAATATGAATGAATTAATTAAAATAATAGAAAATCAAGGTAAATATTATCCGTTTTTATTAGATAAAGTAAATGATGAATATAAAATTACAAAATTATTAGAATTTAAAATTCCATACTATATTGGTCCATTAAATAAAAAAAGTAAGTTTGCATGGTTAGAAAGAAAAGATAATGTTAAAATAACACCTTATAACTTTGATGAAGTAATTGATAAAGAAACAACGGCAGAGAAATTTATAAAAAGAATGACATCAAAATGTACTTATTTATTAAAAGAAGACGCTTTAGCTAATAATTCCATACTTTATTGTAAATTTAAAGTATTGAACGAATTAAAACAAATTAAAATAAATGGAAATAAAATAGATAATGATATTCAAAACAAAATACTTACTGATTTATTTATGAAAACTAGAGGTTCAATTACTGATAAAAAATTCAAAGAATATATTCATTCTTCAAAAGATTTTGAAATGTTTGAAAATGATATTAATGTTACCGGTTATTCTGCGGATGGTAAGTTTGCTAATAATATGCAATCATATATCGATTTTTATGGAGATGATGGAATATTTGTTGGAACTTCTTATAATGAAGAAGCTGCTGATGAAATAATAGAATGGATAACTATTTTTGATGATAAAGATATATTAGAGAAAAAAGTTAGAAATAAATATGTTGAATTAAATGATAGTCAAATAAACAAAATAATTAATAAAAAATATAGTGGATGGGGAGAACTATCAAGAAAACTATTAAAAGATATTTATTATAAAGATGAAAAAAGTGGTATCAATAAATCAATTATAGATTTAATGTATGAAACAGAAGAGAATTTTATTCAAATAATAAATAATGATAAATATAAATTTCAAGATAAAATTAATGAAGAGAATAATGTAAGTGGAAATATTAAATTAAATTATTCATTAGTAGAAAATTTAGCAACTTCTCCAGCAATAAAAAGGGGAATATATCAATCATTAAAAGTTGTTGACGAGATAATAAAAATAATGGGATATAAACCTAAAACTGTTATGATAGAAATGGCAAGAGAAGATGGCAAAAAAGAGCGTAGAGATGATAGAAAGAAATATCTAGAAAAAATATATGCAGAAGCCAAGAAAAATGTAGATGAATATAATGGTAATTTACTAAAAATAGAAAAAGAATTAAAACAACAAGAAAAGATAGATTCTGTAAAATTATTTTTGTATTTCATTCAAGAAGGAAAATGTTTATATTCTGGTAAATCAATTAATATAGAAGACTTAAAAACAAATAGTGTAGAGGTTGATCATATATTACCTCAAAGTTTGATTAAGGATGATTCAATTGATAATAAAGCACTTGTTTATAGAGATTATAATCAAAATAAAAAAGATAAATTAGTGTTACCAGAAAACTATAGGACGACAAATATGATAAGATGGTGGGAACATTTAAAAAAAATAAATCTTATGTCAGCTAAAAAGTTTTATAGATTAACAAGAAAAGCATATAAAGATGAAGATATTCAGGGATTTATTAATAGACAATTAGTTGAAACTAGACAAATAACAAAACATGTAGCCAACATAATAAAGAATTTATATGATACCAAAATTGTTTATTTAAAAGCTAATTTATCTCATAATTATAGAGAAAGATATGAATTATATAAATTTAGAGATTTAAATGATTATCATCATGCTTTTGATGCATATTTAACTGCAGTACTAGGTGAATATAAAGAAAAATTCATGAAGAAAAATTTAAATTATGATATGGTAAAAGAAATAAATGCATATTTAATAAAAATGAAAGATTATAAAAAACTAAACTATGGTTTTGTTATTAATTCATTAGATAATGAATTAAGTGATGTTGTTAATAAAATTACTGGAAACTTAGTTGATCAGAAAACTGGAGAAGTATTGTTTGAGGCTTCTGAATTTAACAGAAATATAGAAAATACTTATTATAGAAATGATATTCTTATAAGTAAAAAAACAGAAATAAAAACAGGTGAGTTATATAATCAAACAAAGAATAAAAAAGGACAAAGTGGAGTACCATTAAAAGGTAATATGCCTACTAAATTATATGGGTCATATACAAGTTTAAACCCATCTTATGCTATTGTTGTAAGATTTACTAAAAATGGAAAAGAATCGCAAAAGATGATAGGAATACCTATTTATATAGATAAAGTTAAAAATGAATTATTAAAAGAACAATATATTAAAAATTTATTATCATTAGAAGATAATGATAATTATAAAATAATTTCTAAACCTATTCCTTTCTTTACTAAGTTGGATTGGAATGAACAAATATGTAGTTTGGTTGGTGCAACAGATAAAGTTGAAGTTTGTAATTCGTTAGAATTATCTATTAATAAATCAGACATGATAAAATACAAAAATACTCTAAATCGTTTATTGAATAAAAAGAAAAATGCTATAGATGATGTAAGTTATGAGCAGAATATTAAGTCATTAATAGAAGCTATTTATAATAAAATAGCTACAACTTATAAACTATACAATAATTTAGCAGAACAATTAAGACAAATTATAGATGATAATATTAATTGTACTTTAGAAAATAAAGAAATGTTAGTAATTCAACTATTAGGGTTATTAAGGTGTAATAGTATAAATGCCAATTTAAAATTTTTAGATAAAAACTATTCTATGGCTTTTGGAAAGAAATGTAATAGGATTATAGAACACGCTATAGTTTATAATCAATCAGTAACTGGTATAAAGGAAACTACGTATGAGTTTTAGAACAGTTGTAATTACTAGACAATCAAAGATAAATTATAAGAATAGGTTTTTAGTTGTAAAACAAGACAATGATGAAAAATATATTCATTTATCAGAAATAGATACAATAATTGTAGATTCAATATCTGTATCTATTTCTGCTTATCTCTTAAAAGAATTGTCAGATAATAAAATAAATATTATTTTTTGTGATGATAAACATAATCCATTTGGAGAACTATCTTCTTATTATTCACGACACAATACTAGTAAGAAAATAAAAGAGCAAATATCTTGGAAAGTGTCTAAAAAAGATTTGTTATGGGAAAAAATTGTAAAAAATAAAATACTTAATCAAGCTAGTCTTTTGAAAAAAATTAACTCAGATAAATATAAACTTGTTTTAAGTTATGTTGATGATGTAGTGCCAGGCGATAAAACTAATAGAGAAGGTCATTCTGCAAAAGTATATTTTAACGCATTATATGGAATGCACTTTGTTAGAAATCATCAAGACAATATTAACGCAGCTCTTAATTATGGTTATGCTATTTTGCTTTCTACAGTTAATAAAGAAGTTGTAAGTAATGGTTATTTAACACAACTTGGAATACACCATAAAAATGAATTTAATGAATTTAATCTAACTTGTGATTTAATGGAACCATTTAGAGTAATTATTGATAATTTTGTATATTATAATCAAGATAGAGAATTAGATACCAATTATAAATTAGATATAGTAAACATATTTAACAATACATATAAATATCTTGGAAAGAATTACACTTTAAAAGATATAATAAAATTTTTTGTTAAGAATACATTAGATTCTATAAACGATATAAATAGGTATAAGGAATTTATTTATTATGAGGGATAGAGTTATGAGAACAATGGTGTTTTTTGATTTACCAAATATTTATGCAATAGATAAAAGAAATTATCTAAAGTTTAGAAAATATTTATTGAGTGAAGGTTTTATTATGATGCAAGAATCTGTTTACTCTAAACTTGTCCTTAATTCTCAGCAATCCAATATATTAGTTGAAAGACTTAGAAAAAATGCTCCTAAAAAAGGATTAATACAAGTGTTAACTGTTACAGAAAAACAATATTCACAAATAGAAAATATAATAGGAGAAAGTAACACTAAAATAGTTAATAGTGAGGATAGATTGATTATATTATGAATATGAAGGTTAATTATATAGATAATACTATTGATTTAAAAAATAGTGTTAATGTTATAGAAATAGAAAACAAAAATTACTTTTATCGTTTTGTTAATGACTTATATTCTATATATAATATTGGATATTCAGATAATATTTCTTTTTTCAAAAAAGATGAAGAAAAAAATTTAAATGGTAAAATAAAAATATTTATAAATTTTTTTGATTTTCAATTTGATTCAAAAAAGTATATTAATGATTTATCAAAGTATGTTAATGAAAACATAGATGAGAGTGATAGAAACAATTTATTTAACTTATATAATAAAATTATTAAATTATATAAAAGAATACTAAATAATATTGATTTACCATTAAATATTGAAGAGAATGTAACAATAGATAATTTAACAAAGCTTGTTAAATTATCTATCAACTACAATAATGAGTTACTAGATAATCTATTATTGTTAATAGATTTGGAAAAAGCATTAAATACTAAAAATATCCTAATATTTGTTAATTTAAAGCAATATTTAAATAAAACAGAATTAATTGAATTTTATAAATATGCCGTTTATAACGAAATAAAATTATTGTTAATAGATTCACAAACTTATGGAACAACTGTTGAATATGAAAAAAAGTTAATTATTGATGAAGATTTAGATGAATTCATGTTATAATAAACTTAATAGACATAGAAAAATACCATTTATAAAATATTATTTTCTCTATGATAATATGGGTATAGATTTATGATTTGAGGTTTTAGATCTATGTTATCTTAAATGGTATTGAAACTATTAATTATGGATGAAGCCGGTATTGATTGTTTTAGATCTATGTTATCTTAAATGGTATTGAAACTATTAATTATGGATGAAGCCGGTATTGATTGTTTTAGATCTATGTTATCTTAAATGGTATTGAAACATTTATAATCAATTAAACATATATATCTATGTTTTAGAACTATGTCATCTTAAATGGTATTGAAACATATAGATGATAGAAATAATAATGTTGATAGTTTTAGAACTATGTTATCTTAAATGGTATTGAAACGAAGGCTATTTATGGTGTTAACAGTAGCCGGTTTTAGAACTATGTCATCTTATTATATACTCCTAAGCGGTATACTAGTACACCGATAAAGGTAATTATTTAAAAAATAACTTTATTGTTTTAATGGAAGTAAAGGATAATGATAATAATAGCTTTATTGTTTCTATAGAAATTTATAAAAAAAGAATAATATAATAAAGTTAAAATGGCCTCAAATAGAATAGGGGCTATTTATGAGAAAAATAATTAAAATTATTTTGATAATATGTTAAGAAATGGTAACTTAGTTGAAATATATAGAAAAAAAGAAGTCGAGTACGGGTAAAATCCCGAAGTCAACTTCTGTTGCAAATAATATACCATTAATCAAACAGTAATGTCAATAGTGATACATTATCTACTAAATATTCTATTAAAAATAACGAAAATAATACACAAGAATTGGAATAATCCAATTCTTTTATTTGCCTGAACTTGCTTTTATAAATGAATCAAATAGGGGATGAGGTCTTGTAGGTCTAGATTTAAATTCGGGATGAAATTGTGATGCGATAAAATGTTTATGTGAAGGTAATTCAATTATTTCTACTAAATTAGCTTTTTCATTTATACCACTGAATACCATTCCATTCTTTTCTAGAATTTCTTTATACTTATTGTTAAACTCATATCTATGACGATGACGCTCTAATATTTTATCTTGATTATAATCTTGGTATGCTAATGTGCCTTTTTTTAATGTACATTCGTAGTTACCTAATCTTAGTGTCCCACCCATATTTACAATTGATTTTTGATCTGCCATTAAATCTATAATAGCATCTTCACAAGTAGGATTAAATTCAGTACTAGAAGCATTTTTAATTCTACATACATCTCTAGCAAATTCAATAACTGCAAGTTGCATACCTAAACAAATTCCAAGGAAAGGTATGTTATTTTCTCTAGCATACTTTATTGCTTTTATTTTTCCTTCAATACCTCTTGAACCAAATCCTCCTGGAACAAGAATTCCTTTAGAATTTTTGAAAACTTTTGCTAAATCAACTTTAGAATCTTCTAATGTTTCTGAGTCAATCCAATTAATATTTATTTTTGTATTATATTTATATCCTGCATGTCTTAGTGCTTCAGCAACAGAAATATATGCATCATGTAATTCTACATACTTACCAACAAGAGCAATTTCTATTTCATCACTTAAATTATCAACAGTTTTAATAAGTTTTTTCCAATAATCAAGATTTGCTTTTTTTATTTGAAGATTAAATTGTTTTAATATAATTTCATCAATTTTTTGATTATAATAATTAATTGGAATTTCGTAAATATTTTTAACATCTATAGAATCTATTACATTACTAACCGGTACTGAGCAGAATAAAGATAGTTTTTTCTTAATAGATTCTCCTGTATCATAAGGAGCACGGCATACAAGTGCATCAGGTCTAATTCCCATATTTCTTAAATCTCTTACGCTATTTTGTGTAGGTTTTGTTTTAAGTTCATTAGAACCGTATATAAAAGGAATTAAAGTACAATGTACAAAGAATGTATTTTCACTTCCTTTTTCATATTGAATTTGTCTTAATGCTTCTATAAAACTTTGTGATTCAATATCTCCTACAGTACCACCAATTTCAGTAATAACAATATCAGCTCCACTTGTTACACCAGCTTCATATACTTTGTTTTTAATTTCATTTGTAATATGTGGTACCATTTGTACAGTAGCACCTAAATAATCTCCATGCCTTTCTTTATCAATTACTGATTTATAAATTTTACCACTTGTTATATTAGAAGTAAAATTTAATTCCTCATCAATAAATCTTTCATAATGCCCTAAATCTAAATCAGTTTCACAACCGTCATAGGTAACAAATACCTCTCCATGTTGAATAGGGTTCATAGTACCTGGATCAACATTTATATATGGATCAAATTTCTGCATAAAAACTTTATATCCACGTGATTTTAATAATAGAGCAATAGAAGAAGCAGTAATACCTTTACCAAGTCCTGATACAACTCCTCCTGTTACAAATACGTATTTTGTCATAATACACCTCCAAAATAAAAAAATACTAGAGAGTTACTCTAGGCTCTCTTTAATTATAGCACATTTAATTTTTATAATAATAGTCTTTTATTTTGAATTCTTTAGTGATATAATTAAATTGAACCCACTAAATATTAGTAATTAGTCTAATATTTTTTTTTTGACATATATTTTACCAGGAGGTAATATGTGAAAAAAATAATAAAGACTTATAAATTTCCAATAATTTTATTAGTTTCAATAATTATAGGATGTGTAATTGGTATTATATTAAAAGATAATGCGATAAATTTAAAACCAATTGGTACTATATTTATAAATTTACTTTATACAATAGTAGTTCCACTTGTATTTTTTACTATATCTAGTAGTATATCTAGAATAAAAAGTTTTAAAAAATTAAATAAGACTTTTAGAGTAATGTTGTTAGTTTTTATAATAACTAGTATGATAGCTTCAATATTTATGCTTATAGGTGTTAAAATATTTTCACCTAGTGATGGTATTAGTATAGCTTTAAGTGAGGGGGTAAGAGAAAGTATAAATATAGGAGATAAAATAGTTGATATGGTTACTGTAAGTGATTTTAATTTATTACTATCTAAAAGTAGTATGTTGCCACTTATAATATTTTCTATTTTATTTGGATTTGGAGTTAATCTTACTAATAGTAAAAAAATAGAAGAGGGACTTTATTCTTTATCTTTAGTAATGCTTAAAGTAATTCATATAGTTATGTATATTGCACCTATTGGACTTTGTGCTTATTTTGCATCTTTAATAGGTGAATATGGTAAAGAAATTATAGGTAGTTACGCTAAAAGTATGATTTTATATTATATAATGTCTATTCTTTATTTCATAATTTTTTATTCTTTATATTCTTATATAGCTCGTGGTAAAAAAGGTATAAAAGAGTTTCTTAAATATTCATTTATTCCTACAGTAACATCTCTTGGTACTTGTTCATCTTTAGCAAGTCTTCCTGCTAATTTAGAGTGTTCTAAAAATATGAATATGGATCCAGATGTAAGTAGTACTGTTATGCCAATAGGAGCAACTATGCATATGGAAGGTTCTAGTATGGCCTCAATACTTAAAATAGCATTCTTATTTACTGTGTTTGGTAAAAGTTTTACAGGGCTTGATACATATTTAATAGCTATTGTTATTGCTGTACTATCGGGTGTTGTAATGAGTGGAATTCCAGGTGGAGGACTTATAGGAGAGATGTTAATAGTATCTCTTTATGGATTTAGTAGTGAAGCATTTCCAATAATAGCAACTATAGGTTGGATAGTAGATCCACCAGCTACTTGTCTTAATGTAGTAGGTGATATACCAACATGTGCGATAACAGAAAAAATAGTAAATAAAAAATACTAAATAATTAGTATATTTTATCAGGAAGTAATTGATTTAAATATTCAATTACTTTTTCTTTTGAATTTGCTTTAGGATTTCTTAAATATTCAATACCTACACTTATAACAGCTCCTATATAAAATTTAGAAATAAACTCTACAGGTATTTTACCAGTAGCTTCTTTTTTTAGTTTGTTTTTAATATCATTTGTTAAAGTATCTGTTACCATATCCATAACTATACTATCTTTATTATTATTTATAATAGCTTTATATGTATTAATATTATCATCTATATGAGTTAAAAATAATTCAATCATTTTCATATAATAATCTTTTGGATTTTCTATGCCTTGATTTTTTTCTAAAGTTAAAACTAACTCTTCTTTTAAGTCTGATATAAGTGAATGTAATAGTTCATATTTATCACTAAAGTGAGCATAGAAAGTTGATCTATTTATTAATGATTTATCACATATATCAGATACTTTTATATCTTCAAATGGCATGCTTCCCATAAGAATAAGTAAACTATTATATAAATTTTTCTTTGTTTTTATTACTCTTAAATCTATTTTTTTATCCATATTATCACCAACAATAATTATACACTAATTTATACGTTTGTAAAGATATCCAACAAAAGTAGTTTAAATGTACATACATTTTCATATATTTGTTGGATATCATACGCAAGAATAAATATGTTGATGTAATTTTATTTTTAAAAGAATAAAATGTTTAAGTGAAAGGAGTTCAATATGAAAAAATTAAGAGATTTTATAACACATCATAGTGTTTTAGTAGTTACTATTTGCTTATTACTTTTAATTCCATCAATAATAGGTTATGTAAATACTAGAACAAATTATGATATATTGGTATATTTACCAGAAGATATAGACACTATTAAAGGAGAAAATGTATTAACTGATGAGTTTGGTCTTGGATCATATGCATTTGTTGAAACAGATAATATTTCTGGTAGTGATATATTAAAGTTAGAAGATAAAATAAAAAAAATAGATGGAGTAAATAAAGTATTTAGTGTAACTGATGCGATAGGTACTACTTTACCTAAGGAAATATTACCTGATGAATTACAAGATAAATTATATAATGGTGATAGTACAATTATAATGGTTACATTTAATGGTTCTACAAGTGAAGATAGTACTATAAAAGCACTAGAAGATTTAAGAAAAATTACTGATCCTAATAATATTAGTAGTATGACAGCAATGGTTCTTGATACTATGAATTTATCTAATAGTGAGGTATTTATTTATGTAACAATAGCAGTTATATTATGTTTAATTATACTTTTTATAACAACAGATTCATATATAATACCATTTTTATTACTAGGTAATATAGGGATTGCTATTATATATAATATGGGTTCTAATGTATTTTTAGGAGAAATATCATATATAACAAAAGCAATAACAGCTATATTGCAATTAGGGGTAACTATGGATTTTTCAATATTCTTATATCATAAATATGAACAATATAAAAAAGAAAATAAAGACATTAAGAATGCAATGAGTCTTGCTATTAAAGATACATTTGTATCGGTATTAGGTTCATCACTTACAACAGTAGCTGGTTTCTTAGCCCTTTGTTCAATGGATTTAACACTCGGACGTGATATTGGTATAGTAATGGCTAAAGGAGTAATTTGTGGAGTTATAACAGTTTTAACACTCTTCCCATCATTACTTCTTGTATTTGATAAATTAATACAAAAAACAAAACATAAGAATATATTTCCAAGTTTTAAAAGATTACAGAAATTTTCAATTAATCACAATATATTAATTATAATTATTTTTGTATTACTTATGATACCAGCTTATATAGGTAATAACAACTATGATGTTTATTATAAATTAGATGAATCATTACCAAATGATTTAGCTTTTAATGTAGCAAATACAAATTTAGCAAAAAACTTTAATATAGTTTCTCCAGAAATTATATTAGTAGATAAAAATATAAAAGCAAATAAAATAGAAAATTTAACTAAAGAGTTAAAAGACGTAGATGGTATAGATTTAGTTTTAGCTCCTAATACAGTATTAGATTTTGGACTTCCAGTAGAAATGATTCCAGATGATTTAATAAGTATTATGGATAATGATAAATATCAACTTATAATATTAAATTCTTCATATGAGATTGCTAGTGATGATTTGAATAATCAAGTAGATGAAATAAAGGATATAGTTTATAAGTATGATGATGAAGGAATAATAGCTGGTGAAGGCCCACTTATGAAAGACTTAGTAGAAATAGCAGACCATGATTTCCGCATGGTTAATTATATATCAATAATAGTTATATTCTTTATAATGTTATTTGTATTAAAATCTATTAGTCTTCCAGTTATATTAGTATTCTCTATAGAATTTGCTATATTTGTAAATATGGCATTCGCATATTTTACAAATACAAGTTTACCATTTATAGCTTCTATAGTAGTTGGAACAATACAACTTGGTGCGACTATAGATTATGCGATACTTATGTCAACAAAATACTTAAATGATAGAAAAAATATAGGAAATAAATATGAAGCTATGAAGGAAACTTTAAGTACAACTGTTCCATCAATTATAGTATCTGCTCTTTGTTTCTTTGCAGCTACAGTTGGTGTTGCAGTATATACAAAAATAGATATGATAGGTTCAATATGTGAATTATTAAGTCGTGGATCAATAATAAGCATGTTAACAGTAATATTAATACTTCCAAGTTTATTACTTGTATTTGATAAAATAATTATGAAAACTACATTAAATATGAAAGGAGTTAAATATGAAAAATAAATTAAAAATGTTACTCGCACTTACACTCTTAATGCCAGTAACAACATTTGCTTTAGAAAAAAGTGAAACAATTTATACAAATTTAAATACGTCAGGAAAAATTACTAATATTACGGTAGTAAACCATTTAGTAAATAAAGAAACAGGTACAATAGATGATGAGAGTATGCTTACTGATATTTTAAATATAAATGGTGAAGAAAAATTTAAAATAGAAAATAATAATATAAAATGGAGTACTAAAGGAAGTGATATATATTATAGAGGTAAAATAGATAAGAATCTTCCAATAGATACTAAAATTACCTATTATTTAAATGGTAAAAAGATGAATAGTAAAGATATGATAGGTAAAAGTGGTAGTGTTAAAATTAAATTAACATTTACAAATAATGAGAAAAATAGAGTACTAGTAAATGGAGTTTATACTGATATGTATACACCATTTGTAGTAACTGTAGGAACTATTTTAGATAATAATAGTTCTAATATAAGTATAACAAATGGAAAAGTTATCAATAATGGTACTAAAAATATATTAGTAGGTATATCATCTCCTGGACTATACGATAGTATTGGTTTAAATAGTTTAAAAGGAATGGATGAAATTACAATAACATATGATACTAAAAAATTTAGTTTAGGTAATATGTATATAGTATCTACACCTAAATTATTAGATAATAGCGATTTAGATATATTTAATAAATTGGATACAGTATATAGTAGTGTTAATGCATTACAAACTAATATGAATAAAATAGAAGATGGTTCTAAAGAAGTAACAAAAGGTTCTAATACTTTAAAAAATAGTTTAGAAACTTCAATAGCGTCACTTAATAAACTTACAGGAGATGCTTTAAGTCAAGAACAAATTAATTCTATTAAAGATGCATCAGTTTGTACAGTAGAATCTATGTATACAGATGACTATAAAAATGAAATAGCTCTTAATACTTGGAATACAGTTAAAAATAATTTAAATCCTAATGATCCAGAGGTAGTTAATATAGTAAAATCACAAGTAGAAGAAGCTGTAGTGGAATATTTACAAGATTCAGGAAAATATAATGATTATGTTGCTTGTGAAATTGGTAAGTCAATACAAAGCCAGGGAGGAACAATGACGCCAGAACAAGCAAATAGTTGTAGTATTATTGCATCTGATCAATACTTACCAGTTATAAGTAAATATTCAAGTATAGCAGCTAAAAATACTGCACAATCAACTTCAATGTATGTAGCAGAGAAGATATCAAAAGAAGTATCTGTTACAGTATCTTCTATGACTGCTTCTAGTGTTGCAGGAAGTGTAGCAGAAAAAGTATCAAAAGAAGTAGCTAATAACGTAAGAGATAGTGCGATGGATACAATAAAAACTTCACTTAATACATTATATAATGGAGTAGATAAATTAAATAATGGTATAAACAAGTTAGATAAAGGTATTAGTGCATTTAATAGTGAAGGAATAAATAAATTAAGTAATACTGCTAATAAGCTTGCAAACTATAGTAGTAAGGCTCAAGCACTAGTAGAATTAACTAATAACTATAAAGGTTTCGCATCTAATAATTCTACACGTGTATTATTTATATCTATAGTAAAAAGTTCAAAATAACTATTCAAAAATAGTTATTTTTGTTATAATTAAATAGGTGATACTATGGATAAAATATATAATAAATTAGTAAGAGATAAAATACCAGATATAATAAAAGGTAATGGAGAAAATCCTGTTATAAAAGTATTGAATGAAGATGAATATAAAAAAGAGTTAGAAAAAAAATTTTATGAGGAATATAACGAGGTAATAAGTGCAAATGGACAGGATAGACTAGAAGAATTAGCTGATATGTTAGAAGTAATAGCAGCACTTGCTAAAATAGAAGGAAAAACTTTAGAAGATGTTTCTCTTATAGCTCATCAAAAAGTACTAAAAAGAGGTTCATTTAATAATAGAATATACTTAGAAAAGGTGATAGATTGAAACTAATATTAGCTAGTACATCTAAATTTAAAAGTAAAATATTAAATACAACAGGATTAAAACATACTAATATAGAAAGTAATTTTAAGGAAGAGTCAAAAAATTATAATGATGTTTATAAATATGTTAAAGACTTATCTTTTGGTAAAGCAAAAAGCGTAGAAGATAAAATAAATGATGGAATAATACTATCACTTGATACAGTAGTATATGTAGATGGTATTATATTAGAAAAACCTAAAACATTAGAAGAAGCTAAAAATAATTTAAGACTTTGTTCTGGAAATACTTCGTATGTAATAACAGGTATAACACTTATTAATAAATATAATAATGAAATAATAACTGATTGTGTTAGTACTAAAATTATTTTAAGAAAAATAAGTGAAAGTGATATAGATTATTATATAGAAAATGAACCAAGTACATTACATGTATCAGGATTTGTTTTTGAAACAATGGTATCTAACTTTTTAGATAAAATAGAAGGAAGTTATTATAATATATTAGGTATCCCAACAGAAACTATATATAAACATTTAAACTCTTGGGGAATTACTTTAAAAGATTTGGAGAATTAAGTGAAAGAATTATTAGAAATAGATAAAAAAATTAATAAGTACTGAAATATAATTGTATAATAAACTACATTTATATAATTTTTGTATATTAATAAAAATTTAAAAATATGGTATCCTAAATATAGGAGGAATATATGATAAAAGAATATATAAAAAGATGTGAAAGCTATTCAATAATAATATCTAGTTTAATGATAATACTTTCTATATTTTTAATAATTAATCCATTAAAATCTTTAGAAGTATTTGTAATAATATTTTCTATTATTATGTTTATAAATGGTATAGGTTATTTTGTTTCATACTTTACAATGTCACATGAATCTAGATTATTTAGTTTTGATTTATTATTAGGTTTAATTACACTTATATCAGGTATAATGATATTTATATATAGAATGGACTTAATAAATATATTTCCAATAATATTAGGTATATGGATAATAGTTAGTAATTTATTTAAGTTACAATTATCTATTAATTTAAGTACAATATTAACAGAATATATATGGTTAGTAATACTTACTATACTTATGATAGTATTAGGTATATTATTAATAATTAATCCATTTACATCAATTATGACAATTGCAACAACAGCAGGGTTGTTATTACTTATATCAGAGGTATTATCACTAATAGAAAGTATATATGTACTTATTAAATTAAAATAGCTTTTATATAAAATATAGATTAATCAATAACCTATATTTTTTTAATATAAATATTGACAAATAGTGTATAAAAATATATACTAAATATAGTAAAGGTAGTGGTAGTATATGAAGATATCATTAAGAAAAAACAATAAAAATAATGCCTGGGGGGGGGGTATCTAATTATACTATAATACTATTAGAATACATAAACACAAAGATCTAGAGAATAAAACTCTAGGTTTCTTTGTGTTTTTTGGTATCTTTACAAAAGTAAAATAAAGAAGGAGGATAATATGAAAAGAAAAGGTTTTACTTTAATAGAATTACTAGCAGTAATCGTAATACTAGCGATAATCGCCCTAATCGCAACACCAATAGTACTAGATATAATAGATAATAGTAAAGAAGCAAGTATAAAAATAAGTGTAAAAAATTATTTAAATGGAGTAGAACAAGCAATATCATTAGAAGATTTAAATGGTAAAGTAATAAAAAATGGAAAGTATTATATCATGAATAATGGGAATATATGCTCAAACGAATTGGTAGATAATAAATGTAGTGAAACAGAAATAAAGATAGATGTAAAAGGTAATAAACCAACAAGTGGAATAATATTTATAACAGATGGAACAGTAATAGGAGATACTACACTAATAATGTCTGGATATTATATTAAGTATGATGAAGATAAAAATGAATATTTGTTGTCTAAAATAAAACTGTATGATATAGAATTTAAACTAACAAATATAAATAGTGATAGTAAGAATGAAGTACAAATAAAAAATATAGAGACAAAAACATTAATTTTTAAAGCACCAGAAGGATATAATTTACCTGATAATATAACAGTAATAGGGGCACAATATACCTGGGATAAAACAACAGGAACGTTGATATTGTCAAAAGCAACTGACAAAGTAATAATAACAATAAATGGTGTAGAAATAAAAACATTTAAAAATGGGGAGGTTGTATACTTTAATGTGGATACAGGAACTAAGTGTTCAAATTATACAGAAACACAAAGTAATACAGGAGTAAATAGTGGATGTATGAAATTTTATGCATTTAATGATGATGGGGGAGATAAAGTAAATCTTATCTTAGATCATAATACTACAGCACTTATTGCATGGAACTCAAGTGGACGGAACACATCAGGACCAAATGAAGTATTAACACAACTTAAAACAGATACATATTTATGGCAAGGAACAGAGACTCCATCAAATTACACAAATACTGATTATACAGTAGATTATAATAATTATAAAGCCAGAATAATAACAGCAAATGAAATAGCGAAAATAACAGGAAACACAGAGTGGGATGAGACAACTGCAACAGATTTTTATTATTTTGATAGTAAAACAACAACAGAAAGTTCTACATGCACAGAGGGAAGAAATACTACAGGATGTCAATATGGATGGTTATATGATAGAACACATATATCATGTACAGACTATGGATGTTTAAATAATGCTGATTCAACAACAACATCATATATGCATGGTTATTGGAGTGTGTCTTCTAGTGCTGGAGATATTAACTATGCATGGTATGTAGATTTAAGTGGTTTGATCGATAACCGCTTTACCGTTGATGATTCGGACTATCATGGAGTACGTCCAGTAATAGAGGTTTTAAAATCCAAATTAAATTAAAAGTACATTTAATTGTGCTTTTTTTAATATTTAATGTATAATAAAAGAAGAGGTGAATCATGAAGAAAATAATAATAGTAGAAGATGAAGAAATGATAGCAAGCGAACTAAAAAATTTATTAATAAATGATGGATATAATGCAATCGTATTAAAAAAATTTAATAATGCTAAAGAAGAGATACTAAAAAGTAATTCAGATTTAGTTTTGTTAGATATAAATATACCAAGTATTAATGGACAGTCTTTATTAAAAAGTATTAGAAAAGAGTCTAATGTACCTGTTATTATGCTTACAAGTAGAGTAAGTGAAACAGATGAGGTATTATCTATGTCATATGGAGCTGACGATTATATAACTAAACCATATAACCCAACAATATTATTACTTAGAATACAAAACTTATTTAAACGATTAGAACACACTATAGATATTTTAAAATATCATGATATAGATGTTGATATAGGTAGGGGAAATCTTAGTTTGAATGGAGAAACTGTAGAACTTACTAAAAATGAAATGATTATATTTAATTATTTATTATCTAATAAAAATAGAATAGTAACTCGTGATGAACTTATGACAAATCTTTGGAATAATGAAGAATACATTAATGATAATGCTTTAACTGTAAATATAAGTAGATTGAGAAGTAAGTTAGCTAGTTTAGGTTATGATAATTCAATTGAAACAAGAAAAGGGCAAGGGTATATATTATTATGAAATTAATAAAATATTTAAAAGATTTAGTATATTCTATCATAATATTTATAATAAGTTATTTAATAGTATTATTGATGTTATTAGTATTTAAAACAAGCATATCTTTAATAATTTCTGTTTCATTTATTATAATTATGTCTTTTATATCAATAATACTTATAAATTATTATAGAAAGAAAAAGTTCTATGATGAATTTATAAATAATTTAAATAAATTAGATAAGAAATATTTAATTTTAGAAACTTTAAATAAACCAGAATTTTATGAAGGTAATATACTTTATAATAGTTTGTATGATATAAATAAATCTATGCTTGAAGAAGTAAATGATTATAGTTCTAATATAAATGATTTTAAAGAATACGTAGAAATGTGGATTCATGAAGTAAAGATTCCAATATCTAGTTTAGTATTAATGTGTCATAATAATTCTAATATAGATAAGAAATTTTTAAAACAAATAAAAAAATTAAATAATTATATAGATCAAGTACTTTATTATGTTAGAAGTAATTATACTGAAGAAGATTTTTTAATAAAGAAAGTTAATTTAGATAAGATAGTTAGTAATGTTTTATTAAATAATAAAGATGATATATTAGAAAATAATATAGAACTTGATATTAATATAAAAAATATAGAAGTATATACTGATTCAAAATGGTTAGAGTTTATAATAAATCAAATAATTAATAATTGTATTAAATATAAGAAGCAGGATAATTCTATAATAAGAATAACTGGGACTAGTTTAAATAATAAAGCGGTTTTATCTATATGGGATAATGGAATAGGTATACAGAAAAGCGATTTACCTAAAGTATTTAATAAATCATTTACTGGGAATAATGGTAGGGGTTCTACTAAATCAACCGGTATGGGATTATACATTACAAAAAAATTATGTGATAAATTGGGGCATAAAATAGAAATAGATTCAATTAAAGGTAAATATACAAATATAAATATTATATTTGGTAAAAATGATTTTTATAAAATCTAATATTACAAAATTGTAATATTTAGTAATATTAAACTTACGACAAATATTCTTTTTTATAATAAAATTTAATTATGAAAGGAAGATTTTATGGAAAATGTTTTAAAAATAGAAAAAATAGAAAAATATTATGGAAACAAATCTAGCTTAACAAAAGCTATAAATAATATTTCTTTTGAGGTAGAAAAAGGAGAATTTGTCGCTATTATGGGTGCGAGTGGTAGTGGTAAAACTACACTTCTTAATTGTATATCTACAATAGATAGGGTAACTGGAGGACATATTTATGTAGCAGGTGAAGATATTACTAAATTAAAAGGAAATGCTTTAAATAAATTTAGAAGAGAAGAATTAGGATTTATATTTCAAGATTTTAATTTACTTGATACTTTAACTGCATATGAAAATATTTCTTTAGCTTTATCGATACAAAATGTTAAATCTAAAGAAATAGATGAGAAAATAAAAAAAGTATCTAAGGAATTAAATATAGGTGATATTCTAAACAAATATCCATATCAAATGAGTGGAGGACAAAAACAAAGAGTTGCAAGTGCACGTGCAATTATAACAGAACCAAAACTTGTACTTGCAGATGAACCAACTGGAGCTCTTGATTCTAAATCCTCAAAGATGTTACTTGAAAGGTTTAATTATTTAAATGAATCTCTTTCAACAACTATACTTATGGTAACACATGATGCATTTACTGCAAGTTATGCTTCTAGAGTTATATTCATTAAAGATGGAAAAATATTTAATGAAATTAGAAAAGGCGATAAAACAAGAAAAGAATTTTTTAATGAAATAATTGATGTTGTAACAATGCTTGGAGGGGATTTAAATGATGCTCTTTAAGATTTCATTAAAAAATATTAAAAAGAGTATAAAAGATTATGCTATATACTTTTTTACATTAGTTCTTGGCGTAGCAATATTTTATGTTTTTAATTCAATAGATTCTCAAACTGTTATGTTGAATGTAACTAAGAGAACATATGAAATAATAGATCTTATGACTAATCTTTTATCTGGCGTAAGTGTCTTTGTTTCATTTATACTAGGATTTTTAATAATATATGCATCCAGATTTTTAATGAAAAGAAGAAATAAGGAATTTGGTGTTTATTTAACTCTTGGTATGAGCAAAAGAAAAATATCATTAATATTATTTATAGAAACACTTTTAATTGGTATTGTATCTCTTGTTGTTGGCTTAGCTTTAGGTATATTTTTATCACAATTTATGAGTATATTAGTAGCAAGCTTATTTGAAGCAGATATGACTAGATTTAAATTTGTATTCTCTAGGAGTGCTTGTATTAAATCTTTGATATATTTTGGTATAATGTATTTATTAGTTATTTTATTTAATACTATAAGTGTTAGTAAATGTAAATTAATAGATTTAATATATTCAAATAAAAAATCTGAGAAAGTTAAAATAAAAAATCCGATACTTTGTATTATTATCTTTATAATATCATCATGTATGCTTGGATATGCTTATTATTTAGTTACAGGTGGAGTAGAAAAATTAACAAACTTTAATATGATATTTATACCAATAACACTTGGTTTAATCTCTACTTTCTTTATATTTTGGTCATTGTCTGGTTTAATATTAAAAATAACTATGTCAATTAAGAATATATATTATAAAGATTTAAACTGTTTTACTTTAAGACAAATAAGTAGTAAAGTAAATACAACAGTATTTTCAATGACAATAATATCTATTATGTTATTTATAACTATATGCGTATTATCTTCATCATTAAGTTTAAAAAATTCAATGACTGCAAATCTTAATTCTTTAGCTCCTGTTGATATAGAAATTATAAAATCAAGAAATTTAGGTTATGATAATGAAATTGCTAAAGAGATAATAGATGATTCATATGTATCAATAGAAGAGACATTAAAAAATTTAAATATAAATGAAAATGATTATTTTAAAGATAGTATAACAGTTAATAGATTTGTAGATGATAATCTTACTATGGCAAATACTTTAGGTAGTATTCGAGATGAAATAAGCAAAGAATATAAGTATATGAAACTTGATAACCCTGAAATAATTATGAAATTAAGTGATTATAATAAGGTTGCTAAATACTATAATAAGGATACATATACATTAAAAGATAATGAATATATAATAATTTCAGATTATGATTCTATAAATGAAATTAGAAATAAAGCACTTAAATTAAAAGAAAAAATAAAAATATTTGATAGTTATTTATATCCTAAATATGATACTTGTAAAGATGGTTTTGTAGATATAGGAGCAAATCATACTAATATTGGAATAATTATAGTACCAGATAAAGTAGTAGATGAAAGTGCTTTAAAATCAAGTGTTATGCTTGCTAATTATAAGCCTGGTAATAAGGATGATTATGATGAAAAACTAGGAAATATAATTGATCAACATTATAATGTTGATACATATCTTTCTTATAATACTAAAATAGATATAAAAAATTCTTCAGTTGGACTTGGAGCACTCGTTACATTTATAGGACTTTATTTAGGAATAATATTTTTAATTTCAAGTGCAGCCCTTTTAGCGCTTAAAGAACTATCAGAACAAGCTGATAATAAAGAAAGATTTATTTGTTTAAGAAAATTAGGTGCTGATGAGAAATTGATTAATAAAGCACTATTTAGACAAATAGGAATATTCTTTTTATTCCCATTAATAATTGCTATAATTCATTCGATATTTGGTATAAAGTTTTGTACATTTATATTAGAAACATTTGGAAATGATAAATTATTACCTTCAATTATTATGACAGCTTTATTTTTGGTATTTATATATGGCGGATATTTTATTCTTACTTATTTAAGTAGTAAAAACATTATAAAAGATAGAACAAGATATTAATAATAAAAAATATAGGTTATTGATTAATCTATATTTTTTTAGTATAATTTATTTAGAATAGGAGGATAACATGAAGAAAGGTTTCACATTAATAGAGTTATTAGCAGTAATAGTAATATTAGCTATAATTGCCCTAATAGCTACACCAATAGTACTAGATATAATAGAAGATAGTAAGAATTCTAGTATAAAAAGAAGTATAGAATTATATGCAGATGCAGTAGAAAACTCAGTAGCAAAAGCACAACTAAACGGAAATACTGTACCAAGTGGAAAATACACGACTACTGATGGTAAAATATTAACTCAAGGAGAAACAACAATAAAGGTAGATTATGATGGAGCTAAAACGATATGTGATGTAGTAATATCAAATAAAGGGCATATTTATTTAGAAAATTGTAGTGTAAGTGACAAGGATGTAGATTATACATATGGCAATATAATATATTATAATGGAAGAGTAGTATATTTTGATGTAACAACAGGTAAGACTTGTGATAATTATACAGAATCTCAAAGTATTACAGGTGTTAAAGATGGATGTATGAAGTTTTATACTTTCAATGATGATGGTGGAGATAAAGTAAATCTAATCCTAGATCATAATACTACAACAAAGGTGGCATGGGTATTACAAGATGACTATATAGCAGCAGGAGGAACAGAAAGTGATTATGGTGACGTTGGAAATAATAACAAAGGTCCATTAACAGTAATCGCACAACTAAAAAGTGATACAAGTACATGGGATGCAAGTTTAAGTCCAAGATTAATAGAAGCAAGTGAAATAGCAAAAATTACTGAAAACACAACATGGAATGCTGGTGGTCAATACTATATATTACATACGAATTCAGAATCAGAATATGAAGGAGATGCTGGGACAAATAAATATGCATGGTTATTTGATAATACACATAATTGTACAAGTTATGGATGCAACGTGTCGGATTCTAATATAGAAGGGTATTGGACAGGAACAGCATATTCTGGCAATTATAATCTTGCTTGGGCTGTGAGCTACTATGGTGTTTTAAATTATGGCAATGTTGACAATGAAGATGGTGAAGGTGATCTTGCGTTCAACAATGGCGTTCGCCCTGTTATAACTGTCTTAAAATCTAAATTAAAATAAATATTAGAAACAAAATTATTAAATTTCTATGATGTATCATAGAAATTTTTTTTAAAACAATATAAAGTAATTATATGAAATTTATAAATAGTATAAAAAAGATATAATTTTCTTTTAAAATATAGTATAATTATTTAGGGGATTTTATGGATGAGTTTAATAAAGCACTAGAATCTAAAAGTAATGAAGTTTTTCTAAATTATTTTCAAAACGATTATAATTGTGCTTTTGTTATAGAAAATAATTTGTTTTGGAAGAATATAGATATTATTGTAAAAAATTATAAAAACATAACATTAAATTATATTATAAAAAAACTATTAAAAATTGATATAAATTTTATTAATCCAAAAAATTTTATTAAATTAGTAAATTTAGGGTTTAGTAAGATTTTATGCGTAAATATTTTATCTTTTTTAAAGAAAAATAATATAGATTTAAATGAATATTTAAAGGCATGTTTTAAAAATAAAAGTTCTATTAATGTATTAAACTATTTAATATATGATGCTTGTTGTAATGAAAATTTTTTAGATATATATAATAATATCGATTATATTGTTTTAAACTTTGATGAACTTATAAGTTATATAGATTTATTTAAAAAGAATGATGAAGTTTATAATAAATTAACTGAATATATAGATAAGCACCAATATATTTATTTGAGAAATATATTAAAATCTAGTTTAAATATTAATACAAAAAGAATAGAAGAAGAAAAAATAATGCCATATTTTAATGAAATAATAAAAGAGGTTTTAAAATATGAAAATGTTAATTGCTCTGATATAAGGTTAATAGGGGAAGGAGGAAGTTCTCGAGTTTATCAAATTGGTAATAAGATTTTAAAATTAGGGAGAGGTAGACTGGGTTTTAAAATTAAGAATAATAAAAGATTTTTACGCCCTTTATTGAGAGAGAAAGTTAATAGTGTATTTGCTGGTACTTTATTTTATATTGAAATAACTGAAAAAGTAGAAACTGGTAATATTACTTATGAGGATGCCTATCAAGTTTATAAAGAATTAAGAGATGAAGGCCTTGTTTGGATAGACTGTTATCCATCAAATATAGGAAGATTAGAAAAATCTAATAAAGTATATTTTGATAATCAAATTGATCCTGTTAGTAGTGCGATTAATTATAATGGTGATATCGATGATGAGTTAGGGCAAGGAGATCTTGTTATTTTGGATAATGAATTAATATTTTCAGAAGAAGAATTTTTAGAAAAACTTGGTTTCAATTATGAAGACGATGAAAATATTTGTATATATGAAAAAAGATATCAAAAAGAAAGAAATAAAAAGACTATTAATTTTTAGTCTTTTATTGTATAATTAAGGAGGTGATTTTATGTTTGTAGATGAAGTTATAATTGAATTAAATGCAGGCCGTGGTGGGAATGGTTGTATGGCGTTTAGAAGAGAAAAATATATTGAGATGGGTGGACCATTTGGTGGAAATGGTGGACATGGTGGAAATATAATTTTTGAAGCTGATGAAGGTTTGAATACTTTAATTGATTTAAGATATAAAAAAATATATAAAGCAAAACAAGGTAATCATGGAGAAGGAAAAGCATGTAATGGTAAAAATGCAGACGATTTAGTTATAAAAGTTCCTGTAGGTACGGTAATAACAGATGTAGATACTAATTTAATAATTGGTGATTTAACAAAAAAAGGAGATAGAGTAGTGGCTGCTTATGGTGGTCGTGGTGGTAGAGGAAATATTGCTTTTGCGACTAAAAATAATCCAGCTCCAGCATTTTGTGAAAATGGTGAACCTGGAGAAGAAAAAAAAGTAAAAGTAGAACTTAAATTACTTGCAGATGTAGGACTTGTTGGTATGCCTAGTGTAGGTAAAAGTACTTTCATTAGTAAAATAAGTGCAGCTAAACCTAAAATAGCAGCATATCATTTTACAACTTTAACTCCTAATTTAGGGGTTGTAAAAACTAAAGATAATAGATCATTTGTAGTTGCAGATTTACCAGGTCTTATTAAAGGAGCATCTTTAGGAGAAGGATTAGGAGATAAGTTCCTAAAACATATTGAAAGAACAAGAGTAATCGCACATATTATTGATATGAGTGCCTTTGAAGGAAGAGATCCTGTTGAAGATTATAAAATTATTAATAAAGAATTAGGAGATTTTAATAAAAAAATATTAGATAAGCCACAAATTATAATAGCTAATAAAATGGATGTAGCAGGTTCAGAAGAAAACCTAGAAAGATTTAAAAAAGAAATTAATAAAGATGTATATGAAATAAGTGCTGCAACTGGTAAAGGAATAGATGAAGTTTTAATAAAATTAGCAGATATGTTAGACAAAATAGAGAAACAACCTTTATATGAAGAAGAAAAATTTGAAAGTCATGTTTTATATAAATTTAAACGTGAACAACCATTTAAAATATATAAAGATGGAGATACATTTGTAGTTACTGGAGATGAAATTGAAAAGATTTTAAAAATGACATGGTTTGCTAGTGATGAAGCATTTATGAGATTTTCTAAAAAGTTAAGAAAACTTGGAATAGATGACAAATTAAAGGAAATGGGAATACAAGAAGGAGATACTGTACGTATTCTAGATTATGAATTTGAATATAAAGATTAAAATACTTGCAAAAAGTATTTTTTTTTTATATAATATATTTATAGAAAGTAGGATTATGTATGAAAGATAAAGGGTTCACTTTAGTAGAATTGTTAGCTGTTATAGTAATTATTTCATTATTAGCATTACTATCAGTAACTTCTATTACAAAAGTTGTTAAAAATAGTAAAAAAGATTTATATGATAATCAATTAGCTTTAATTAAATCATCTGCAGAAACTTGGGGAGCAGATAATATAGATAAATTACCTGATGGTGGTGAATGTAAATATATTACAGTTTTAGATTTAAAAGAGTATGGATTACTAGATTCAAAGCTAATTGATTCTAGAACTAATGAGCCTATTTCTGATACAATAAAAATAAAAATAACATCAAATAATACTGGCTATGGTACCTTAAATACAAAATATGAAATAGATCCAAAAGATGTAACAGGATGTTCACCTGTATATACTCCTGTTTGTACATTTACAGATTCAAATTCAAATAACGAAATTGATTTAAGTGATGAAGTTACATGTGGCCTTGAAAAATTTTATGTTATTGAAAATGTTAATGGTAGAATATCAATGCTTACAAAATTTCCATTAAATGTTGGAGATTCTAAGTATGGTGATGAAGAAGATTTAGTACAGAGTGATGATCATTTAAGTGAAGGTGTAACTGTATATAGACCCGTAAAATTTTCTGATACTAATTACTGGAAATATGATAAAATTAATCAATTTGTATATAATAATAAATCAAGTTTAATTGGGACTTATCTCGAAGAATATAAGACCTATTTAAAAGATCAATTAAATGTTAGAGTAATAAATGTTTTATTGATGAATTATGATCAAGCACTTGTTTTAGGATATAAATATAATACATCAACTAAAACTTCAACTTTTGATTCAACACTTACTTGGACATCAGGATATTATTGGTTAGGTTTTGCAACTTCAACAACAGAAATAGCTGTTGTAAAAGGAGATGAAAGCCTTAGTACTTTATATAACGATGCTACATATTATGGTGTAAGACCTGTAGTTGAAATTTTAGAAAGTGATATAAATAGGGGTTAATTATGGCAAAGAGAGGTAGACCTACTAAAAAGGCAATTCAAAAGAAAAAGGCTTTTAGAAGAAAATGTAAACTAACTTTATTTTTTACTATCTTAGTTTTAATTGCGTTTTTAATAATTGCATATTATATGTTAAAGAATCAAGGTATAACACTTTGATTTTTTATATATTAAGAAATTGTTAGTTAAGCTAAAAATACAATATCTGTAAATTATACAATAAATTTTAGTTAAAAACAAAAAGTTCATTTTGATATAATTTTATCATCAAGAGATGATATCTATAAAGCATAAAATAAGAACCATATGTTCTAAATTTTAATAAATTTTCATATTTTTTCCAAATTTACTTGCTCTCTTTTTTTTATTCATGTTATAATATTTTTGTATGTTAAAAGGAGGATAATATGACGAAATATGTTTATGCCTTTAAAGAAGGTAACAAAGACATGCGTAACTTGTTAGGTGGTAAAGGTGCTAACCTTGCTGAGATGACAGGAATTGGACTTCCAGTTCCAAGAGGATTTACTGTTACTACTGAAGCTTGTATTAAGTATTATGATGATGGTGAAGATATTTCTAATGAAATTAAAAAAGAAATATTAGACCATTTGGAAGCTTTGGAAAGTGAAACAGGTAAAAAATTTGGAGATATGGAAAATCCATTGTTAGTATCTGTAAGAAGTGGTGCTAGAGCATCTATGCCAGGTATGATGGATACTGTTTTAAACCTAGGTTTAAATGATGAGGTAGCAAAAGGATTTGCTAAGGCTACAAATAATGCAAGATTTGTATATGATAGTTATAGAAGATTTATTCAAATGTTTGCAGATGTAGTTAAGGGATTTCCAAAGAGCTCTTTTGAAAGAAAATTTGATGTAATCAAAGAGGAAAAAGGAGTAGAATTTGATACAGAACTTACTGCTGAAGATTTAATGGAAGTTGTAGAAATTTATAAGGATGAATATAAAAATCATGCTGGAGTTGAATTCCCACAAGATCCAAAAGAACAATTAATGGAAGCTGTAAAAGCTGTATTCAGAAGTTGGAATAATGATAGAGCTATTACTTATCGTAGACTTAATGATATTCCATCTAGTTGGGGAACTGCTGTAAACGTTCAAGAAATGGTTTATGGTAATCGCGGTGATGACTGTGGTACAGGTGTTGCATTTACAAGAAATCCTGCTACAGGAGAAAAAGCACTATTTGGTGAATATTTAATGAATGCTCAAGGTGAGGACGTTGTTGCTGGTATTCGTACTCCACAACCAATCGCAACATTAAAGGAAACTATGCCAGAGTGCTATGATGAATTTGTTAAAATTTGTGGAATTCTTGAAGATCACTATAAAGATATGCAAGATATGGAATTTACTATAGAAAATGGAAAACTTTTCATGTTACAAACAAGAAATGGTAAAAGAACTGCTCAAGCTGCATTAAAGATTGCTGTTGATTTAGTAAATGAAGGAATGATTTCTAAGGAAGAGGCTTTACTTAAAGTAGAACCAAAACAATTAGATCAATTATTACATCCAAATTTTGATCAAAAAGCACTTAAAGAAGCTAAAGTAGTAGCTCAAGGTCTTGCTGCATCACCAGGTGCTGCAACAGGTAAAATTTATTTTACAGCTGAAGATGTAATGGAAGCTAGCAAAAATGGTGAAAGTGATATTTTACTTGTTAGACTTGAAACTTCTCCAGAAGATATTGAAGGAATGAATATCGCACATGGTATATTAACAATACGTGGTGGTATGACAAGTCATGCTGCAGTAGTTGCTCGTGGTATGGGTACTTGCTGTGTTTCTGGATGTGGTGAACTTGTAATAGATGAAGAAGCTAAGACAGTTAAAACAAAAGATGGTAAAGTATATCATGAAGGAGACTGGATGAGCTTAGATGGTTCTACTGGTAATGTTTATGGTGAACAAGTTAAAACTGTTGCTCCTGAAATAAGTGGTGATTTTGAAACATTTATGGGATGGGCTGATAGTGTTAGAAGACTTAAAGTTAGAACTAATGCTGATACACCAAGAGATGCAATTCAAGCTCGTAAATTTGGTGCTGAAGGAATTGGTCTTTGCCGTACAGAACACATGTTCTTTGAAGAAGAAAGAATATTTAACTTCCGTAGAATGATAGCTGCAGATACAGTTGAAAAACGTGAAGAAGCTCTTGAAAAAATCTTACCATATCAAAGAAAAGATTTTGAAGGATTATTTGAGGCAATGGAAGGAGATCCAGTTGTAATTCGTTACTTAGATCCACCATTACATGAATTCTTACCTCATACAGATGAAGAAATTAAACCTTTAGCAGAATCTTTAGGTATGAGTTTTGAAGCTTTAAAAGAGAGAGTTGAATCATTAAAAGAATTCAATCCAATGATGGGACATCGTGGATGTAGACTTGCTATTACTTATCCAGAAATTGCAAGAATGCAAACTAGAGCTGTTATTGAAGCTGCAATCAATGTAAATAAAAAAGGAATGAATGTTACTCCTGAAATAATGATTCCACTAGTTGGAGATGTTAATGAACTTAAATATGTTAAGAAAGTAGTAACTGATACTGCAGATAAAGTTATAGCTGATGCTGGAGTTAAATTAGAGTATCATGTTGGTACTATGATTGAAATACCAAGAGCAGCTGTAACAGCTGATGAAATAGCTAAAGAAGCAGAATTCTTCTCATTTGGTACAAACGATTTAACTCAAATGACATTTGGATTCTCAAGAGATGATGCTGCTAAATTCTTAAATGAATACTATGCTAAAGGAATTTTTGAAAATGATCCATTTGCTAAACTAGATCAAAATGGAGTTGGAAAATTAGTAGAAATGGCTGCTAAATTAGGAAAACAAACTCGTCCAGATATTCATATGGGTATATGTGGAGAACATGGCGGAGAACCAAGTAGTGTTGAATTCTGCCATAGAGTAGGTCTTGATTATGTATCTTGTAGTCCATTTAGAGTTCCATTAGCTCGTCTTGCTGCTGCACAAGCTGTAGTAAAAGAAAAAGAAAATTAATAGTTTTAAAGGTAACTTGTTATTATATAAAAATATATAAATTAGACCAAGATTTCAAAATTTTGGTCTTTTTTTTATTTCTTTTTTTCTAACATTAATGGCAAAAATTACTTAAAAAATTAATAATAATATTTTTTGGGAATATACTATAAATGTATACTATAGTTGACATTTTCATAAAAATGTAGTATATTTATATTGCACTGAAAAGTGTGAAAATGTTTTTCGCTTCTGGATGGCGCGAATAATAAATGATTCCAGGCGACAATGTTTTTCGCTTCCAGGTGGTGCGACTAATAAATGATCCTGGTTGAAAATGTAGAATAACTTCATCGTATGATGGAGTTTTCTTTTGTTTTGTGATATATTATATATGGAGATGATGTACTTGGAAATAAAGACAGGTTATTTATATCATATTAAAGATGAATATTTCGATATTGTAGATGATGATAGTTTAATGCAAAATCATGAAAAAGGTAAAAAAAGACCAACTTATTTTACGATTAGAGATAAAAGTATTTTATGGTTTATACCAATAAGTTCTAAAGTAGATAAATATAAAAAGATAATTGATAAGAAAATAGGACGATATGGATTTTGTAATACAATTATAATTAGAAAAATAGCAGATGAAGAGGCAGCAATACTTCTTCAAAATGCATTCCCTACATTAGAAAAATATATAGATCATGTACATACTGTTGATGGAGTTCCATTAAATGTTCCAACTGATTTACAAGATGAGATAAAAAGTTTATTTAAAAATATGATTGGACTAAAAAAAAGGGGAACTAATTTATTTTTTACAGATATAGATAACTTAAAAAAGAAAATGTTAGAACAAATAGAATAAGTAAATAAATATAAATCATTTTATTTTCAATATATTTTTCTTTGGTCCAAATGACATTGTGATTCAAAATGTAATAAAAGAAAATTAATAATTTTAAAAGTCAAAACAATATATTTTAGCTGAGTTTGATTTACTTATAGCATCCCAATTTATTATATATTATATTGGTAAGTATTTGGACATAGATGTTTCTAAACCAAAATATACTGAAGATGCACTTAAAATATATTTTTATAATGGTGATTTATAAAAACTAAAAGTAAGGTGATTGTATGAATTATATAAAACAAACATTGAGTAATAATAAAAAAATTATATTTCTATATATTCTATTGGGAATATTTTTATCGGTTCTAGGAACGTATAATATTAAATTATTTCAAATTATATTAGATAAATTTAATATGGGAGATTTAACTTTCAAAATGATAATTTTGTACGGCTTTCTTATGATAATGTATATAATTTTTTCTTATTTAGAAAATTATCCAAGTGTTTATTTACAAAATAAATTATATTTAGATTTTAAACTTTCGGCACTGAAAAAAGTATCTAAGATAGATTATTCAAAATATCAAAAATTAGGTTTAGGTAAATTAACTCAAAAAGTTGAAAATGGATCTGTAGCAGCAAGAGATGTAGTATATGAATTTTATTTTAGAATTTTTAGGGAATTGTTGCCTACAATGATATCTAGTTTAGTTTTTATATTTATGATTGATTTTAAAATTGCATTAGTTGTTTTTATAGGGTATGTATTAGTTTTTATAATAACTAAAATTATAATAATTAAACTTTATAAACTAAAGGAAAGTATTGTAGAAAACGAAGAAAATATGAATAAATATTTAATCAGAGGTTTTCAAGAATTAATATCTTTCAGAATTAATAAAAAATATAGAAAAGAAATAGAAAAATGTAATAATAATATAAACGAAATTGTTAATAATAAAATAAAGATAACTTTAGTTCATGAAGCTTTTTTTACAATATTTGCATTATTAGTTGGGATTATAAAAATAACTGTTCTTATATATGCAATATTATCAAATAAGTTATCTATAGGATCAGTAGTAGCATTAATAACCTTATTAGGTAAAGCTTATGAACCAATCGCTATTTTTAATGTTATATATGTTGATTATAAACTTGATAAAATTGTGATGAATAGGTATATAGAATTTTTGAATTTGGATGATGATATGCAATTAACAAATGGTAAAAAAGTTAAAATTAAAGATAAAAACATTATTATTGATTCTTTAAAATATAAATATAATAAAAATTTAGTTTTGAAAGATATAAATATGGAAATTATGTCAAAGAAAAAAATTGCTATAGTTGGATCTAGTGGTAGTGGTAAATCTACAATATTAAAATTAATATTAGGCCTTTTAAAACCAACAGCTGGGAAAGTATATATTGGAAAGGATAAGTTACAAAGTATCAATTTAAATACCTTATATGACTCTATTTCATATGTTTCTCAAGAATCTCCACTATTTGATGGAACACTAAGGGAAAATATAATATTTGATCAAAATATTCCAGATAAAGAAATTATCAAAGTATTAAAAAAACTAAATTTATCTGAATTCTATAATAAGTTGGAAAATGGTTTAGATACAGAAATAGGTGAAAAGGGAATTCTTTTGTCGGGTGGAGAGAGACAAAGGATAGCCTTAGCAAGATTATTTTTTGACAATTCTGATTTAATCATTTTGGATGAGGCTACTTCTGCACTAGATAATCAAAATGAAATGATAGTTTTAAATTTACTTTTAGATTGTTTAAAGAATAAAACAGTTATTTTAGTAACTCATAGAGTAGATTTGTTAAAACAATTTGACAGTATATATGTAATTAAAGATGGTATTATTGTAGAAAATGGTAATTATAATGATTTAAATAAAAAAGATACACTTTTTTATAAAATAGGTAAAAAGTTAGGTAATGAATGAGTATAATTAATCGAGAAAACTTTAAATATATATTGAAGTTTTCTTTTCTTTTATGTTAAAATATTTACAAGGAAGTGATTGTATGGATTTGTTATTCGCAACAGGTAATGAAAATAAATATAATTTAATGAAACGTAGACTATCTAGTTTGGATGACATAAATGTTTTAATGCCTAAACAAATTGGAGTTAAAATAAATGTTGTAGAAGATGGTAAAACAGCAGAGGAAAATGCTATAAAAAAAGCTCAAGAGTATTATAATAAAACAGGTATGGCAGTTATAGCTGAGGATTCTGGACTTTATGTAGATAAATTTAATGAAAATATGCAACCTGGATTATTTGTAAGAAGAGTAAATGGTAGAGAAGATTTGACTGATCAGGAAATTTTAAATTATTATATAAATTGTTTAAATATGGTAGATGGAGAGAGTTTAGCTCATTATCAAACTGGTGTAGCTTTAATAGATGCTGATGGGAATATTTATTCGATGACAATAGATGAGGAACCATTTTTATTTACTTCAAAAAAGAATCAAAAAGATACAGTATCAGGTGGTACATTAGACTCAATTAGTTATGATATTAAAAATAAAAAGTATTTTAATGAATTAACTAATGATGAAAAACAACAAAGATATGAAAGAATAGACCAAGAAACTTTAAAACTTGTTAGTAATCTGAAAAAACATATAAAATGATTGATTTATTTCAATCTTTTTTTTATAATATTTTTGGTGATTACATGAATAAATCTGAATTAAGAAAATATTATTTAAATCTTAGAAATAGTTTAACAAATAGTGATTATAAATCTAAAATAATAGTAGAAAAAATATTAAATGAAAAAGAGTATAAACAATCACAAACTATAGGTGTTTATAGTTCATTTAAAAATGAAGTTAATTTAAATTCTTTAATGGATTTCTCGATAGAAAATAATAAAATAGTTTGCCTTCCAATAGTATTGGATGATTCTAATATGATATTTTGCAAAATAAATTCAAGAGAAGATTTAATAAATATTAATAAATATAAAATAAAAGAACCGTTGTTAGATAAATTAAACATAATAAATTCAAAGGATATAGATCTTATAATAGTTCCGGGTATTTGTTTTGATACAAATAAAAATAGAATTGGATTTGGTAAGGGGTATTATGATAAATATTTGAAGGATTCTAATTCATATAATATTGGAGTTTGTTATGATGAACAACTTCTTAAAGATTTTTATATAGAAAATAGTCCTTTTGATATAGCTTTAGATGAGGTAATAACTGATAAAGTTAAAATTAAATAATTTTGACTTTATTATTAATTAATGATAGAATATAGCACGTAGAAAAGGGATGTAATATGATTAGCAATGAATTATTAGAACAAATTATATATTTATCAGAAAAAGGTATATTAGTTGATAAAAATCTAATAAATCATATAGTTTTAGATGAAATAAATAATTCTGATTATATTACTAAAGATATTTTTTCTGGTTTAACTTTTGAAAAAATATATGAAAAAGATATAATGTGTTTGTGCAACACCTTAAAAGGTATAATAACTGTTGATTTAAATAAATTATATAAATATCATAGAAGAACAGAAAACGTACTATATACTAATTTACAAATAGTAAGATACGTATTACATGAATTAGAACACTTAAAAGAAAAATATAAATCTACTAAAGATGATACAATTAAATTACTTTTAGATATATCTAATCCAGATATAATGTATGATATTTATAAAAGTAAATTATTGAGTAAAAAAAGAAAAGATAAAAAAGTAGATAAATTATATTTTAAATTATATAATTTTATACCTGGTGAGAGAATAGCTGATATAGATTCCTCATTAAAAATATTAAAGAGTGTTAAATCCTATCCAAAAAATTTAAATATACATAAAAAATTAGAGAAAGATTATATAAATAATTTATATAGTGGATATATTAAGGTATTTAAAGGTAATATGTTTAATGTACCATTAGAAGATTATTTATATAATATAAATCAAGAAAAATATTTATATGATTTTAAATTTTATTCTAGTGATAAAAAAGAATTTTATGATAATGTAACTAAATTATATAGTATAGAAGATAAAATGAGGTTTGGTTTACCAATAACGATTGATGAATCAAAAGTTATAAGTAGTAGAAATAGGTGATATATTGGAACTTAATGAAGTAATATTTGTAAATAGTTTACCTAGTGTTGATTTACATGGATTTGATAGAGATAGTGCTCGCGTTAAAGTAAATGAATTTATTCATGATAATATAGTTTTAAAAAACGAGATAGTATGTATAGTCCATGGAATTGGTAGTGGCATATTAAAAGAAGAAGTACATCTAACTCTTAAAAAAAATAAGAGTGTTATCGACTATAAATTATTTTATAATAATAATGGGTGTACAATAGTTAAATTAAAAATATAGGAGAATTTATGAGTAATAGTGAATTTAGTAAAAGAAGAATCAACGATAATTTTTATACAAGATTAGTTAATTTATATAAAACTGGTAAATATTCTAATTTTTTGAAAGCATCAGAAAAGTTTATGAGTTATTGCGATAATGGTAAAAAAATACTACTTATGAGGGCTAAGGCTTATAGAGAATTAGAAATGTATAATGAAGCGTTAAATGAACTTTCAAAAGCTATTAAATATAAAGATAATGAGTATGCTATGCTAGAATTATATTTATTATATTATCACCTAAATATGTATAATGAAGCCTTAGAACTTCTTCCAATGTTATACGGTAAAGAGGGAATAAAAGGTCATTCACTTGCTATATCTGAATTAGTTATGAAAAAACAATTAGGAATGTATTGTAATTTTAAAATGGGCGATAGATGTGATATGTTAAAAAGTCAAATACAAAATTATGATTCAAATCTAGCTTTAGAACATATAAGTGATCATATATCAAGTAATGAAGATAATAATCAGGTTTATTTTAATAAGAATATTGATTTAGAATATTTATTTAATATAGTAAGAGATCAAATAGATAATAAAAATAAAGCCAATAAAAGAGATATGTTGGAAGTGCATTATTTTAGTGTTTCAAATATAGGAAGTAGTGCTGGAGATTTGTATAATTTTATAAAAGTTGTAGTAGTTCCAAATACAAATGATATTATAACAATGTATCCAACAAATGATGTAGATGCAAAACATATAACAGTTCTTAAATATGAATATGATAAGTTATTTAAAGATAAAATAAGTACAAATAAAAAATCTCAAATAGATAAATTCTATAGTAAATATAAAATATAGGTTATTGATTAATCTATATTTTTTTAGTATAATAAATATAGTTAAAAATAAGAAGGTAGGGATAAGAATGAGAAAAAATAACGCCTGGGGGGGGGGTAACCTATAGTAAAGGATTTACCCTAATAGAACTTTTAGCTGTTATAGTAATACTAGCAATTATAGTTTTAATAGCTACACCAATAGTGTTAGATATAATAACAGATAGTAAAGCAGCGGCAAAAGAAAGAAGTATAGAGAATATAGAAAGAGCAGCTAAACTTTACATAGTATCAGAATATGAAACAAAAAATGAATCAGCTCCAAGTGAAATAACAATAGGAGAATTAAAAAGTAAAGGATATATACAAAATACAGATGAAGATGAAAACAAAAAAGTATTTGTATATATGAATGATACAGATTATATATTTTATTATGAGGGAAGAGATTCTATAGGCGATTATAAAACATTAAAGAGTTTAATAGAAAGTGATACAAAACATATAAAGAAAAATGTAGTAGTAAATGGAAATACAGTAAATAAAGTGTATGGAACAAAAGATGAACAAACAATTATGAATAACTATGTACTATACTCAGGTCAACTATGGGAAGTAATGGAGACAAATGATACAAATAATACAATTAAGTTAGTATCACCTGTATCATTAACTTCTATTGCTTATGGAGAAACAAACGATTGGAACTCATCTTGGGTAAAGAAATGGTTAAATGAATATTTCTATAGTAGATTAGAAAGAACAGACTTGATTAAAGAAACAGAGTTTTGTATAGATCCAGTAGATGTAACCCCAGACTCATATACAAAAATGACATCTTGTACAAATAAAATAACAGAAAAAGTAGGACTATTAACATATGAAGATTATATATATGCTTTAGATGAAATGACAATTCAAGATGGAGGATCATATCTAGATGAAGATGAATTATCTTGGCTTATAACACCAAACAATACATCATCAAATAACAACTGGCAAACTTATTATGAGAATTCAAGTAAATTATCAATAGAGTATAGTACAAATACATATGGATTAGGAGTAAGACCAGTAATAAGCATAAAAGATAATGTACTTGTAAAAAGTGGCAAAGGAACAAGAGCTAATCCATATATATTAAGTAGTGAAAGAAACTTAAATAAGAACACAAAGCTTAACTTAGGAAAAGTAGGAGATTATGTATATTTAGATGAATCAAGTAATCCATATGTAACAGAAATAAATGAAACATATATAAATAAAGTAAGTAATAAAACAAGCACATCAAAAGTAAGATATAGAATAGTAGAGATAAATAGTGATGGAAGTATAAAAGTAGAAAGAGCAGATGTATTAAGAAACTTACCAGATACAGTAGCAATAAGATCTGGAATATACATACCATTTTATAGTATAGACTCAGGCGAAGGATCAACGAGTTGTTTGTATTCACCAGAAAAGAAATATGGAGAAGAAAACATTAATGGTGATAATTATTATACAGGAGGATGTACAAATCATAACAGGTTTGATTTAATGAAAGGTGAAGGAGAATTCATCGTTAACACAGGAGAGAGCTTACCATACTATTTAAATAATGCAACAAACAGTTTTTATAATTGGTATAGTGATAAAGCAAAGAGTATGATAATACCAACAACAGTTAAATTAAAACAGAGTGGATACGCAAGAGATTATAGTATATTAGATGAAGATGGAGAAGTGACACTTAATGTAGTCTTACCAAGTTGGGGAGAAATGTATACAGGAAATGATTTAAATATTAATTTCTGGTATACAAACAGATGGATTTCTTCGTCTGTCAATGTGTCGCATGTGTACGGCAGCGGGATTAGTGGCGGCAGCGGCGCTGTGGCCACGTGGCTTGCGTCTCGTCCAGTTATAACTCTATCATCTATGGTCTATATAACCGGAGGAGAGGGAACTGCAAATAGTCCTTATAGTTTAGATATTTAAAACAAATTACTAAGCATAAAATTTTTAATTAGGATAAATTTATATCCTTTTTTCTTTATTACTTAAAAAAAATATAGTATAATTTATGTAGGGTGATAGTATGTATGCTGATGTACTTGTAGAACTTAAAACAAAAAAAATAGATAAAACATTTACTTATATTATACCTGATAATATTAATAGTAATTTAATAGGTAAAAGAGTTCTAGTTCCATTTGGTAGACAAAAATTAGAAGGATTTGTTTTGAATACTTATAACAATATAAATGTAGATTATGAATTAAAATCAATTATAGAAGTAATAGATGAAGAACCGGTTTTAAATAAAGAAATGCTTGAATTAGGTAAATATATCAGTAGTCGTACTTTATGTAATTTGATAAGTGCTTATCAAACTATGTTACCAAGTGCTTTAAAAGCTCATAAGGATTTTAATATTAATAAGAAATTTGTAACATATATAGAACTTACTAATAAGGATTATATTCCTCGCAATGATAATCAAAAAGAAATAATTGATTTATTAAAAAATGGTAAAGTATTAAAAAGTGAATTAACTAAAATATCAGTTAGTAGTATTAATACTTTAATAAAAAATAATATAGTAAAAGAGATTAAAGAAGAAGTTTATAGAACTAATCTAAGTACTAATTATAAAGATAAACAAGTTATATTAAATGAAGAACAACAAAATGTAGTAGATGAAGTTTTAAACTCTTTAAATGAATTTAATCCATATTTACTATTTGGAGTTACTGGTAGTGGTAAAACTGAAGTTTATATGCATATAATAGAAGAAGTCTTAAAAAATGGAAAAGAGGTTATTGTCCTTGTTCCAGAAATTAGTTTAACTCCACAATTAGTAAATATTTTCAAAAGTAGATTTAAAAGTTCTATAGCTGTTCTTCATAGTGCGTTATCAGATGGAGAAAAGTATGATGAATGGAGAAAGATTTTAAGGGGAGAAGTTAAAATAGTAATAGGAGCAAGAAGTGCCGTATTTGCGCCTTTTACTAATATTGGGTTAATTATATTAGATGAGGAACATTCAGATACATATAAGCAAGATAATAATCCTAGATATAATGCAGTTGATATTGCAATCAAGAGAGCTAAAACTTATAATTGCCCATTAATACTTGGAAGTGCTACTCCTTCTATTGAAAGTTATACTAGAGCTTGTACAGGTGCATATAAATTACTTACTTTAAAAACAAGAGTTAATAAAAATTTACCTTTAGTAAAAATAATAGATATGAAAACTGAAATAAAAAAAGGTAATAGAATATTATCTAATGAACTTATTTATGATATAACGGATAGATTAAACAAGAATGAACAGGTAATACTTTTATTAAATAGAAGAGGTTATTCTACTACTATTACTTGTAAAGATTGTGGGAGTGTTATTAAGTGTCCAAACTGTGATATACCACTTACTTATCATAAAATGGGTAATAAACTTAATTGTCATTATTGTAATTATACTACTTATAAACCAAATAGATGTCCAGAATGTAATAGTGATAGAATTAATGATTTTGGTATAGGTACTGAGAAATTAGAAGAAGAGGTAAACAATCTTTTTGATAAAGCTAAAACTATTAGAATGGATATTGATACAACAAGAAGAAAAGGAAGTCATGAAAGAATAGTAAATGATTTTAGAAATAAAAAGTATAATATTTTAATCGGAACACAAATGATTTCTAAGGGACTTGATTTTGATGATGTCACACTAGTAGGAGTTATAAATGGTGATGCTACATTAAATATACCAGATTATAGAAGTGGTGAGAGAACTTATTCTTTACTAAATCAGGTTGCTGGTAGAAGTGGTAGATCTACTAAACCTGGTAAAGTAATAATTCAATGTTTTAATACTAAACATTATAGTATAATATGCGCTAGTAATCATGATTATTTAAGTTTTTATAATGAGGATATGAGTATAAGAAAAAAATTAAAATATCCACCTTACTATAATCTTTGTTTAATTAAATTAAATGGAACTAATTATGAAAAACTATTTAAAGAGGTAAACAAGATAAAAGAATACTTAAAAACAAATACAAAAGATATAATAATTTTAGGCCCATCTGCAAGTACAATACCTAAAATATATAATAAATACTATATTCAAATAATTATTAAATATAAAAATTTAAAACAAATATATGATAATTTAAAATTTATAACAGATAAATCAAAACAGTTAAATGATATAGTACTTGATATAGATATAAATCCTAAAAAAATCTAAAATAAAAAAATATTACTTCTAAAGTATTGTTTTTTTTATAAAAAAATGATACAATTTTAGTGTTAATATGGTAGAAGAGTACTATCTATTGATTTGTGAAGAGTAAAAGGGTGACAATATGTTTAATGATACTAGAGAAATTGATACAAAAGAAGAGTCAGTGAATCTTAATGAGTTAGATAATTTATTTAATAAGTTAAGTTCGGATGTTACTAGTTTTAAAGCTCATATTAATAGTTTAAATGAAAAAAAGAAGTTGAACCTTGAAGAGGAACAAGAACTTTTTGATGAAAAAGAGAGATTAAATAGAGCTAAACAAGAATTTGAAAGTTATATGGAAGTTCAAAAGCAAGAAGTAGCGCAAAAGAAACTTCAATTAGAAGAATTCTTTAAGTTAAAAAGAGATGGAATTACTAGAGCAGAAGAAGAACTTAAAATAAATACTGATAATTCTTTGAAAGAATTAGAACTTATAAAAAAAGAGTTGGAAATTCAAAGAGATAAATTAAAAGAAGAACAGGAACAATTTAAGTCATATAAAGCATTGGAACTTGATAGGTTACACCAGGAAGAAGAAAAAATTAATTCACAAAGAAATCAATTAGAGAAATACAAAGAAGTAACAAATAAAAAAATTGAATTAGAAACAAAAAATTTAGAACAAAAGTGTGCTAGATTTAAACAAATTGTTAGTGAGTTTAATTCAAATTTTAGACCAATATTAGAGGATAAAGAATAAAAAGAGGTGCTATATGAATAATAATGAAGATTATGTTTTTAACTTTGGAGGAAATGAAGAACAACAAAATACAAATAATTTTAACTATAGTTCTATAAATGGTTTAGGTGAAAGTAATTATGAAAACGAGGATTTATTTGCTAATGAAGAGATGAGTAATAATGTGGAACAAAGTAGTACTCCAAGTAATGTTACTACATCAGATTTAGATACTCATTTTGATACAAGCAATTTTTATGGCTCTGGTTATTCGTCAGGATTAGATGAATTTTCAAACTCACAAATGCAAAATAGTGATGATTCATATGGAAGTTTTAATGCTAGAGTAGAAGAACCTAAAGAGGTTGATTTAACAACTCCAATGGAAGAATCAACTCCTAGTCAAGAAGCTGCTCCAGTAGAAAATCAAACTGAGAGTGTTGAATCTAATGAAGTGCCTGAGGCTTTAGATGAACAAACACCAATGACTCCAGTAGAAGAAACTCAAAATGAAGAAATGATATCAGAAGAAGGACCAGTTAATTCTCCAGAAACATTAAATAATGATCAAGTAGATGTATCAAATACTGCAGATGATACAGTAGTTTCTAATGATTTAACTGATGACAGTGCTAATTTAAATTCACAACAAGAACAAGTTGAAGATAATAATGCTATTGATAATACAGCAGAAGAAACTTTAAATGAGCCTGTGGAATCTAGTGAAGATAATACTCCAATGAGTTTTGAAATTAATGATATACCATTAGATATTCAACAGAATGATTTTGAGGCTTCAAAAGAATCAGATGCAAATACTATTGAGACTGATAATCAAGATGAAAACAAACCTGTTGAACCAGAAGAAGAACAAGAAGTTCAAAATGAATCAATAGAAGAACCAATTGCTTCAACTGTGGAAACTGAAACAGAAGAGAAATCTAGTGAAACTTTTGGTGGCACTCCAATAGAAGAGTTAAATAAATTAACTGAATATAAGGAAGAACCATTAGATGAAACTAATATAGATAAATTATTTGATAAAATGAGTACTAACGTACAAGAAGCCTATGATATTTTTAAGAAAAATTCAGAAATGAAAGATAAAATAGATAGAAGATTTGATGAATTAAAGGCTTTACAATTAGAGGTTTCAAAAACTAAAAAAGCTCAATTAGATGAAATTGATGCATATAAAGCAGAAGTTTTAAATAAATTAAATGAAACAAAAAAAGAGGTAGAAAATAGATTAAATACCTTAAAAGAATATCAAGCTAATTTAGAGAAAGACAAAAAAGAATTTGAAGAATATAAAGAACAAGAAAAAGCAAAAATTAAGAATGTAGAAAAAGATGTTCAAAGTGCTTATGATGATAGAAAAGAAGAATTAAATCGTATAGAAGATATGCTAAGAAAACAAAAAGATTCTTTAGATGAAGAAAGAACTCAATTAAATTTAGATAAAATTAAACTTGAATCTGATAAAAATGATTTAGCTAATAATATATTAAAATTTAATGAATTAGTAGGATCTTTCACAAGTGGTATGAATGATATAGAAGAGTAGATTTTTACTCTTTTTTTGTGTTATAATTATATAGGTAGTGATAATATGAGAGAATATATATTAAATTTTCTTGATGAAGAAAAGTTAGAAAAAAACTATTCAAAATTGACTATAGATGGTTATTATAGAGACTTGTCTATATTTCTGGAATATTTAAATGAGAATAATATTAGTAGTTATAATGCTGTAGATTATAAAGATATTAGACTTTATATTAATTATTTATATGACTTAAAATATACTAATAAAACAATATCAAGACATATAAGTTCTTTAAGAAGTTTTTTTAAATATTTAAAGAAAGAAAATATTATAGATAATAATCCTATGTTACTTGTAGCTAATCCTAAATTAGATAAAAAATTACCAAAGTATTTAAATTTTGATGATACTGAAAAATTACTTAATGCATTTGATAATAAAAATTATGTAAGTATTAGAAACTCTTTAATACTTGAAATACTTTATTCAACTGGTATAAGAGTAGGAGAAATTACAAATATTAAAGTAAGTGATATATCTATATCAAATGAAACGATTAAAGTAACAGGTAAAGGTAATAAAGAACGAATTGTTTATTTTGGAAGTAGATGTAAAAATTTATTGAATTTGTATTTTAAAGAAAGTTATAATAAATTAAATAAAAATAATATAGACTATTTATTACTTAGCAAAACTGGAAAAAAGATAAATGAAAGAGAAATAAGAACTATAGTAGATGAAGCTGCTATAATAGCAGGAATCAAAATAAAAATCTCTCCACATGTATTAAGACATACTTTTGCTACACATATGTTACAAGATGGAGCAGATCTTAGAAGTGTTCAAGAATTGTTAGGTCATGAAAATTTATCGACTACTCAAATTTATACTCATTTGACAAATGAAAAAATTAGAAATATATATTTAAATGCTCATCCAAGAGCGAGGAGGTAATTTATGTCAAAACTTTATTTTAGATATGGAGCTATGAATTGTGGTAAAACAACTGCTTTATTACAAGTTGCTTATAATTATGAAGAAAAAGGTAAAAATATTATAATACTTAAACCTAGTATTGATAAAAAAGGTGATAAAAATATAGTTTCTAGATTAGGGATAGAAAGAAAAGTTGATTATTTAATTTTACCTGATGATTCTATATTAAAAAAAGTTAAACTAAAGAATATAGATTGTATATTAGTAGATGAGGTACAATTTATGTCAAAAGATCAAATAAAAGAATTATGGATAATTGCTAAAATTCATAATATACCAGTTATATGTTATGGCTTAAAGTCAAATTTTAAGGCAGAATTATTTGAAGGATCTAAACATATAATCGCACTTGCCGATGAATTAGAAGAACTTTATACAATATGTTCATGTGGTAAAAAAGCAAGATTTAATGCAAGAATTATAAATGGTAAGTATGTAACGGAAGGTGATGTTGTGGCTATAGATGGAATAGATGCTACCTATGAACCTTTATGTGGTAAATGCTACATAGAAAAAATTTTAAAATATAAAGAAAAAAATAATTCTTAGGATTATTTTTTTCATATTTTCTATATAATATATATATAATTTACTGGTGATTTAATGAAATTAAGTGAACTGTTGAAAGTGATTGGTATTTCAAGTAACTCGAGTAAAATAATTAACAATATAAGAACAGATACTAGACTAATAGAGGCTGGAGATGTTTTTATTGCTTTAAGGGGTAAAAATTATGATGGTAATGATTTTGTTTACGAAGCCATAAAAAAAGGAGCTATTGCATGTATTACAGATAGTGATAGTACTTATGATGAATGTTTTAAAGTGGAAGATACGTATAGAGCTATGTGTAAAACAGCAAGATATATTAGAGATAAATACCCGGTTCCTTTAATAGCAATTACAGGCTCTAATGGTAAAACAACAACAAAAGATTTAATAGCGCATATTCTTAGTTTTAAATATAATGTATTAAGTAATATAGGTAGTCATAATAATTTAATTGGAGTATCCGAGACTTTATTTAATCTTAATAATTCTATAGATATAATAGTTATGGAATTAGGATCAAATCATATGGGAGAAATAGAATTTTTATCAAAATTATGTAATCCAGATTATGCTGTTATAACTAATATAGGTTCATCACATTTAGAATATTTTAAAAAGAGAAAAAATATATTCAAGGAAAAGATAAGTATATTAAAGGGAATGAAACAAAAAAATTTAATTGTAAATGGTGATGATAAATATTTAAAAAAAACAAAATCATATAAGTGTGGTTTAAAAAGAAACAATAAACTTAGAGCTTATAATATAAAGCAAGATATAGATAAAGTATCTTTTTGTATTTATACTGATAAAGAATATAATATAGTATTTAATAATCCAGGAATACACTTTATACCAGATATATTATTAGCTATTAAAACATGTTTAGATTTTAATATTAAAATGAAATATATAGTAAAAAAAATTAAGAGTTTTAAAATAACAGAGAAAAGAATGAATTATAAGAAAATAGGAAGTAGTACTATTATAAATGATTGCTATAACTCAAGTTATGAATCGTTTATAGCTGGTATTAATTATTTAAAAAATATAGAATCTAATAAAATTATAATTATAGGTGATATATTAGAACTAGGTAAGTATTCTAAAAAAATACATAAAAAAATAGATAGAAAATTAAAACAAATAAAAAATAGAAAAGTATTAACAATAGGCAAATATTCTAAATATATAAAGGGGATACATTTTAGTAACAATATTGATTTAATAAGTTACTTAAATCAAATAGATCTAGATAATACTTTTATTTATATTAAAGGTTCTAGAAGAATGAATTTAGATGAAATTAGTGATTACCTAATAAAAAGAAGAACTATTTAAAAGCTCTTCTTTCAATTTCATCATTAATAGATTTTTCATATTTTTTTGATAAAAAATTTTTAATAAAGAAGTTTTCAATTTTTATTAAATTCTTATCATATAGTCCAAATTTGTTTATCATTTTAAATTCCACTTCATCAGTTTTATTGCATTCTCCAGCAATTTTAGCTGCTTCAAAAGTAGGATCTATTGTAAACATAAATAAAATAAGTTTTTCAGCATCACTTTGTATTCCATACTTTCTATAGTTTAATCTAATACTATTCATAAGTCTAGCATAATTTTCAGCCTTAGTATTAAATTTGTTAGAATTTAGTATATTACCTGCTAAAGACGCTAATGCTTTTAACTCTTTGATTCTTTCAACAGTAATACCTTTAAAACTTACTGAACGATTAGCATAAAATCTTTTTACATAATCGTATATACCTCCAATAGGAATGTTATGTGCAAACATATAAAACCCCCTTCGTGAGTACATATTATAGCACGTTTTTTCTAAAAGTCAAATATTTACTTATTGTAGTATAAATGTTATAATTGATATGTTTTGAGGTGAATTATGAAAATTAAATATGAGTTATTACAAAATGATACAAAAACAAAGGCTAGATATGGTTTATTACACACAAATTATGGTACATATGAAACACCTATGTTTATGCCAGTAGGAACACAAGCTACTGTTAAAACTTTATCTCCTGAAGAAATAAAAGAAATTGGAAGTGGAGTAATTCTTTCTAATACTTATCATTTATGGTTAAGACCAGGAGCAGATATTGTAGATAAAGCAGGAGGACTTCATAAATTTATGAATTATGATGGCCCTATTTTAACTGATAGTGGTGGATTTCAAGTATTTAGTTTAGCTAAAAATAAAAAGAAAGATATTACTGAAGAAGGGGTACATTTTAAAAGTCATATTGATGGTTCTAAATTATTTTTAACTCCTGAAATATCTATTGAAGTACAAAATAAATTGGATAGTGATATAGCCATGTCTTTTGATGAGTGTATTCCATATCCTGCTAGTTATGAATATGCAAAAGCAAGTACTGAAAGAACACTTAGATGGGCAAAAAGAGGTAAGGATGTATTTAATAATGAAAGACAATCTTTATTTGGTATAGTTCAAGGTGGAGAATATGAAGATTTAAGAAAAATGAGTGCATTAGAAACAGTTAAAATGAACTTTGATGGCTATAGTATAGGTGGAACTAGTGTAGGTGAAGATAAAGATACAATGTATAAAATGATTGATTATGCAATAGAGTATTTACCAATAGATAAACCTAGATACTTAATGGGTGTTGGAGATCCACTTGATATAATAGAAGGCGTTATAAGAGGAGTTGATATGTTTGATTGTGTTCTACCAACTCGTATAGCGCGACATGGTAATGCATTTACAAAGTTTGGTAAAATAAATATTAAAAATGCTAAATATAAAGAGGATTTTACTCCTATTGAATCAAATTGTGACTGTTATACTTGTAAAAATTATACAAAAGCATATATAAGACATTTAATAGTTGCTAATGAAACGTTTGGCCAAAGATTACTTTCAATACATAATATTAGATTTTTAACTAGATTAACAGAAGAACTAAGAGAAAGTATAAAGGAAGATAATATACTTGAATACAAAGAAAATTTTATAAAAAATTATTGTGGGAAAAATGAAAATAACAAATAAAATATATAATATAAATGGAAATATTAATACTAAATTAGTACTTATTTCAGATATACATTATTATAATAAAAGCAATATTAAAGTATTAAATAAGATATTAGATTTATTAAGAAAAATAAATCCAAATTATATTTGTATACCAGGAGACATTATTGATAATTCAAATATACTTGATGAGAAATATTTAATTGAATGGTTAAGAAAATTAGCTAATATATCTAAGGTTATAATATCAATAGGAAATCATGAATACTATATTGATAAAAAAAATAATAAATTTGGTGCTAATATAAAATTAATGAATAAAATAAAAAAAATAGAAAATGTTTATTATTTAGATAATAAAAGTATAGTAATAGACAATATTAATTTTGTTGGTGTTACTATGCCAATAGAGTATTACATGACTGAGGGAGAAAAAATAGAAAGTTTTAATAATAATTTTAATTTTAATCTTTATAAAAAGAATAAATATAATATACTATTATTACATTCTCCATCTAATTTACTTGATAAAACTGTAATAAACAAATTAAAATATGATTTAATCTTATGTGGACATACTCATGGAGGAATAGTTCCAAAGGTTATAAGACCAATACTAAGAAATAGAGGGCTTATTAATCCTCAGGGTAATATATTATCTAAGAATTGTTATGGATTCATAAACAAAAAACCTAATATTTTAGTTACTTCTGGAATAACAACATTATCTTATGAAAATCCATTTAGTATATTTAATAAATTATTTTCACCTGAAGTAGTAACAATTAACATAGAGGATTGATTAATCAATTCTTTTTTAGTATAATAAATATAGTTAAAAATAAGAAAGTAGGAATTAAATGAAAAAAGGATTTACATTAATAGAATTATTAGCGGTCATAGTAATACTCGCCATAATTGCTTTAATAGCTACCCCAATAGTACTAGATATAATAGAGGATAGTAAAGAGTCATCTAATATCCAAAGTATAAATAGTCTAGTAGATATGGCAGAGATGTATGCAACAACAAATGAATCAACAGGTAATTTATATGATAAAGTAATAGATAAAATAAAAGGAACAAAACCAGATAATGGGACAATATATGTAAATAAAAAGGGAGAAGTAGCTTTAGCTTTAAAATATAATAATAAGTGTTATGTAAAAGCATATGATTCAAATAAAATAACACAAAGTAAAGATGAGAACTGTATAGTACCAGTAGATTATTTAATGGTAGTAGATGAAACAAGTAAAGATGATGTAGCTGCTTTTGGTGGACCAATCAAAAGAAAAGAAGTAGAAAGAATAATAACAGTATCAACAAATGAAGTGCCAGTAGATGTAATAGGAAGTTTTGATGTATCAGAGAATCAAAATAGAAGTATAATGGCATGGTATAAAGATGAAGATAATAATGGATTATATGAATTATATATAGGACAAGATGGAGGAGTAAAAGCCAATCCAAATTCATATAAATTATTTAATTATTATACAAACGTAGTAAGTATGGATTTAAACAATTTAGATACTTCAAATGTAACAAATATGGGAGCTTTGTTTCAAAGATGTGAAAAATTACTAAATTTAGATTTAAGTGGCTTTAATACAACAAATGTGACTACAATGAGGAGTATGTTTAATAACTGTTATGATTTACAAAATATAAATTTAAGCAGTTTTGATACGTCTAAAATAACGACAATGAGGGCTATGTTTCAAAATTGTTCTAGCCTATTATATTTAGATGTAAGTAATTTTAATACATCAAATGTAACCGATATGAGAGGTATGTTCTATGCATTAAAAGTCAATAGTATAGATGTAAGCAATTTTGATACCAGTAATGTTACGACAATGTCTGGTATGTTTGCTATGTGTACTAATTTAAAAACATTAAATTTAAGTAACTTTAATACATCTAAGGTAACCACAATGGAGGGAATGATGAATTATTGTGAAAGTTTAAAAGAAATAAACTTAAGTAGTTTTGATACCAGTAATGTAACAAATATGTATGGTATGTTTACTGCATGTAAAAGTTTGGAAAAAATAGATTTAAGTAATTTTGATACAAGTAATGTGGTAAATATGCAAGGAATGTTTCGCTTTACACAAATTTTAAAAACAATAAATATAAATAAGGCGGATTTTACTAAAGTAACAGAGTATACTAATATGTTTGGAGAAAGTGGAGTAACAAATATTACAGTAAAAGATGCAACAGCAAAAACATTTATAGAATCAAGACTTACAGATGCAAGTATTACAGGTGTAACAGTAACAATAGGATAAAGGGATTGATTAATCAATTCTTTTTTAGTATAATAAACATAGTTAAAATAAGAAAGTAGGAATATCATGAAAAGAAAAGGATTCACTTTAATAGAACTTTTAGCAGTCATAGTAATACTAGCTATAATTGCGTTAATCGCAACTCCAATAGTACTAGATATAATAGAAGATAGTAAAAATTCAAGTATCAAAAGAAGTGCAGAACTTTATTTAGATGCAGTAGAACAAGCAATAGCTACAAGTGTGATGAATGATGGATTAGAAGATGGAACATATATAATAGATAGTAAAGGAAATTTAAAATATAAAGATAAAACAATCAAAGTAGATGTAAAAAACTATAATTTTGAATCCGGAACAGTAATAATAGAACAAGGACAGATAAAAGATATAAAACTATCTAATAATGAAAAAGTAACAACAGGAAAAGAACTAAATAAAATAGATAAATGGGATGGAAAGACAATAAAAGAGGTAACAGCAGATAGTAATGGTATTTATCATATAACAAAGGCAAGTGAACTTGCATGGGTTGCACAACAGGTAAATAGTGGTGAACCATTTGAAGGTAAAACAATATCACTAGATACATCACTTGATTTAGGTGGAAGATATGATAAAGATGGAAAAAAATTAGGAACAGAATGGATACCAATAGGAACAAAAAAATCAGCTGATGAATTATTTCCATTTAAAGGAATATTTGAAGGGAACAATAATATAATAAGTGGAATATATATAAATAAACTATTAGAAGATTCAAATGAAAATAAAAATTTGGGTTTATTTGGACATACTAATTCAGCTACAATAAGTAATTTAATAATAAAAGATTCATATATTCAAGGCTATTCAAGTATTGGTATAATTTGTGGTAGTCCAGAAAATAAAAGCGTAATAGCAAACATATTGATGAGTGATATTACTATTAATGCTTTAAAATCAGCTGGAATAGGTGTAGGCGCAACAGATACACAAGCTAATTTGTTTGATTTATATTCATATAATAGTAAAATATATGGCAATGGAAAATACATAGGTGGAGTAGTTGGTTCTTTACGATCTAGTGGTATTGGTAAAAATTTATATAGTAATGCTGTTATAAATAATTCTTCTAATGAAGTATGTACAGGCGGTATTGTCGGTGGCATTATAGAAGGTAGCTGGGCAGATAATTTGGTATCAGAATCAACCATAAAAGGAAATATCGGTTTAGGCGGAATAGTAGGACAATTTCAAGGCGGTTCAAAATTAACAAATAGTGTATCCTATGCCGATGTTTTAGGTAATGATAAATTAGGAGGAGTAATTGGAGTAGTTTCTGGATATTCAGGAGATAATACAATTGAAAATATAAAATCATATGCAAAGATAAATGGTAATGGGGAATATGTAGGAGGTATAATTGGTGTGTTATCACAAGGAAATAATTATCTAACAAATATATACTCAAAATCCAATGTAAAAGGAAAAGATAAAGTAGGTGGAATAATAGGTGGTTTTACAATTAATTATGCTACAACACTAAACTATAAAAATGTAATATCGGAATCAACAGTAGAAGGAGAAACTAATAAAGGAGAACTTTGGGGATATATTGATTCTACTAGTACAATAAATAAAATGGATTAAAAAGATTGAATTTTTAATCTTTTTTTGTTATACTAAATATAGAATAAGGAGGGAAACATGAGAGAAATATATGTATTTGGACATAAAAAACCTGACACAGATTCAGTAACTGCTGCAATAGCATTCTCTAATCTTAAAAATAAGTTGGGTGTACCTTCTAAACCAATGATACTAGGTAAAATAAATAAAGAAACAGAATTTGTATTAAATTATTTTAATAGAGAAGTGCCTGAATATTTAGAAGATGTTAAATTACAAATAAAGGATTTAAATTACTATAAAGAGTGTTATATAAATGAGTTTGATTCTATAAATAAGACTTATGCTTATATGAATGAAAAAAATATTACAGGAGTACCTATAGTAGATAGCAATAAGAAGTTAAAAGGGTTACTTACATCTAAGATGATAGGTGCTGAACTTATAAATGGAGATTTTACTAAGTTAAATACTTCTTATAAAAATATTGTTGAAGTACTAAATGGTCAGGAAGTATTAAAATTTGATGAAGAGATAAAAGGAAGTATTATAGCTGCTTCATATAGAAGTACGACTTTTTTAAATACTTTAGAACTTCAAAATGATACTATTATGATTGTAGGGGATAGACATAGCTTAATAGAATCTGCTGTAAATAATAAGATAAAGTTATTAATAATTGTTGGTAATTTAGAAATAAAGGATGAACATATAGAAATAGCTAGAAGAAATAAAGTTAATATAATTAGAACTGGTTATGATACTTTTCATACTTCTAAGTTGATTGGTTTAGCTAACTATGCTAAAAATTTATTAACTGATATGAGAAATATTAGTTTTAATGAAAATGATTATTATGCTGATTTTAAAGAAAAATGTTTAAAATTAGGTTATAATAACTATCCAGTAGTTGATGATAAAGGTAATTGTTTAGGTTTAATCAGAATTACTGATATAAATGAAAAAAATAGGAAACAAGTAATACTTGTTGATCATAATGAAATAACACAAAGTGTAGATGGATTAAATGAAGCTGAAATAATTGAAATAATAGATCATCATAGATTGGGTGCTATTACGACTAGTATGCCTATTAATTTTAGAAATATGAATGTTGGTAGTACTAATACTATTATTTATTCTATGTATGTAGAAAGTAATATTGAAATAGATAAAGATATAGCAGGACTTATGTTAAGTGGTATTCTTTCAGATACATTAAAGTTTACAAGTCCTACGACTACAGAATATGATAAATATGTGGCTCATAAGCTATCTGTTATAGCATCTATAAATATTGATGAGTATGCTAATAATATGTTTAAAGCAGGTACTAATTTAGAAGGAAAAACTTTTGAGGATATAATAGATGGCGATTTAAAGATTTTTGAAGTAGAAAACAAAAGACTTGCTATCGCACAAGTTATTACATTAAATTCAGAAGAATTTTTAAATAAAACAAAAGAAAATGTAATGAAATTAAATGAAATAAAGAAAAATAGAGGTTATGATTTACTTTTATTAAGTGTAACGGATATTATAAAAGATGGTTCTTTTATATTCTATGATACAACTAATGAATCACTTATAGGTGAAGCTTTCCAAATAAATGAAATAAAAGAAGGTTTCTTTTTGAAACATTTCTTGTCAAGAAAAAAACAATTAGTACCTCCAATATTGAATGTTATAAGATAAAACTACTAGCTTTTAGCTAATAGTTTCCTAAATTGAAATTTCAACCGCACCAGTAGGTGTGGTTTTTTGATACAATAAAAAGAGCCCACCAGGCCAGGAG
>CAKPKL010000002.1 GCA_934167485.1 uncultured Bacilli bacterium | reverse complement strand
AACAACCCTTATGATTACTAACCAATTTTAAATTTTATACAAGTTTGATTTTTAAATAACGCGTCGGCTTTTGAGTCCAACGCGTCTACCAATTTCACCACACAGGCAAGTAATTAAATTATATCATAAAATAACATAATTTAATATATTTTTTTTAAATTTCTTCTTTATATTTTGATTCAAATAGGTTTTGTTCATCATCTAATGTATTATTTTCTTCAATTTTTATTTCAGGTAATTCCTCAACACTTCCAAGTCCAAAATAATCTAAAAACTTATTTGTTATATTGTAAAGTCTTGGTTTTCCAGCACTCTCAGCTCTTCCAACTTCTTCGATTAGTCCCTTTAACAATAGTTTCCTAATTACATATGAACTATTAACTCCTCTTAACTCATCTATATCTGTTCTTGTTATTGGACCATTGTATGCGATGATTGCTAAAGTCTCAAGTGATGATTGACTTAAATTAGAACTTTCTTCTTCTGATATCAATTTTTTATAGTATTCTTTGTGTTTTGCTTTTGTAGTTAACTTGAAGTGTTCTCCTAAATATTCTATATGCATTCCTCTATTTATATTTTCATAATCATTATATAAATCTTTTATAACTTTTTTAACTTCTTCTTTATCTAATTCTACTATTTTAGTAATTTCATCTAAAGTAAGTCCATCTTCACCACTTATAAATAACAAACCTTCTATAACTGCTTTTATTTCATCCATTATTTAACACCTTTTTCTTTAATTATTATATTTTTAAAATTACTTTCTTGTTCAATATCTATTTCTTGCTTTCTTGACATAGCAAGTATAGCTAAGAAAGTAACTACTATATATTCTTTAGTACATATATCAAAAAGTTCACTGAATTCTATTTTTTTCTTTTTTTTCAAAATGTTTCTTATTTCAAAACTTCTTTTACCGACACTATATTCTTTAGTTGATACTTTGGTAGCTAATGGTTTATCTAATTCTTTTTCTTTTAAAAATTTAGAAAAAGCTTCAATTAAATCGTTTAAATCTACTCCATAATCAGTATTGTTGTTAGAATCTTTATACTCAAGCATATTATCTGGTTCTTTAGTATAAATTTCTTTTCTATATTCTTCTAACTCTTTAAATGTACCAGTTAAGTTTTTATATTGTTCATATTCTAATAATCTTTTTATCAATTTTTCTTTTGGATCTTCTTCGAATTCATCTTCTTCAATTTCTTGACGTGGGAGAAGAGAAGATGATTTAATTTCTATGAGTTCTGCTGCCATAACTAAGTATTCGCTAGCAATATCCAAATTTAATTCTTCCATTTTATTTATATATTCTAAATATTGTTTAGTAATTTCATCTATACTAATTTCATTTATACTTATATTGGATTTTTTTATTAAATGAAGTAATAAATCTAGTGGTCCTTCAAATTCATTTATATTTACTTCGTATTTCATCATATCACTCCATAAGTATTATAAAGTATTTTTAGAAAATATACAAGTATTGTATATAAAAGGTCTTTTAATTTTTTCTAAATTATTATATAATTATTTAGAGAATAGGAAGGTATTTATGATATTAAGAAAACCATATGCATTTTTTATAAGATATTTTAAAATAATTCATGTTTTGATTTCAATATCTATAGGATATTTAATATATCAAACAAGTCTTTTATTAAGTTTTTTTTCTGAATATTTAAATTCTACAGTAAGTGTAGTTGGACAAGAATTAGTATCAAATTTATTTTCTAATATTTTATTTATTATACCAATTGTAGTAGTGGCTCTATCACTAATAATATTGACTGTAATGTTTAGAAAAAATAAACCTTATAAATTTTATATAATAAATACATTTCTTTTTATAGTTATATTTGTTTTGTTTGTTTATAGTAAAAGTGTTTTGGAAAGCATGGAAAGCGCTATATTAAATATCAGAGTAGTTAAACTTACACATGATCTTTTAGTTTTAACTATGATGGCTGAATCAATAACTTTTTTATTCTTTTTTACACGTGGTATAGGACTAAATTTTAAAAAATTTGACTTTTCATCAGATTTAAATAAGCTTAGTATAAGTGATTCTGACAAAGAAGAAATAGAAGTAAATATTAGTTTTGATGTAAATGAAAAAAGGAGAAATTTAAGAAGAAATTTACGAAATATAAAGTATAAGTATATTGAGAATAGATTTAAAATAAATATAGGCATATGTGCTTTTATAATTATTTTATGTTTTGGTATTTATTATTTTGGTTTTTATATTAAAAATAATATAAAAGAGGGAACACTTATAACTAGTAATGGAGTTAATTATACTGTTAATGGATCATATTTACTAAAAATAGATAACAAAAATCTATTAGTTATTGATATGGATTTGAGTTCATATTTAAAAGATAAGACAATATATTTGAAAGATATGATTCTTGATATTGAAAATTATAGAATAACAAATACATCAAAGTATTGTGATAAGCTTTCTGATATAGGAGTTTGTTATAATCAAAATATATTAACAGGTAATTTTGAAAATTATATTATTGTATATGAAATTCCAGACATATATGTAAAGAGTAAAATGATTTTAGAATATGTAACACTTAGTGAAAATAAGAAAGTTGATTTAAATCCAACAACACTAAATGATAATAAAAAAGAATACAATTATAAAATAGGCGATACATTATCTTTTACAGAGAAATCACTTAAAGCTATTAATTTTAATATTACTTCAATAGAATTACAAAAAAGTATTAAGTTGCAATATGAGTATTGCACTAAAAAAAATACGTGTGTTACATCATATGAAATAATAAAACCTAGTATTGATACTAATTTTGATAAGAGTGTTTTAAAATTAGATATAGAATATAATAGTGAAAATAATACTTATAATAGTTTTTATGATTTGTTATCACGATATGCTCATATAGAGTATTACATAAATGGTAATATGTATAAACAAAACAATTTATTTGAACAAATAAGTAGTTTAAAAGCTCCTAGTAAGAATGTTGTATATATAGGAGTTAATTCTAATATAGAAGCATCAGAAAAAATAAATATAGTATTTGAACTTAGAAATAATAGATATGTATATTTAATGAGGGGTGAGTAATGTGAAAAAGATAAAACTAATATTCTTGATAATATTGTTATTCATTCTTAATATTTGTGTTATTCAAGCAAAGTGTAATAACTCATATCTATCTGATTTAAGAAGTTTGGCTACTAATATAAATTTTTCATATGATTATTATATTGAAAATGATGAAGTATTATTTAATGTTACTATAAACAATATAGTACCTAATATGTATATAATAGATGGTGAGAATAATTTAAAATATACTTATGATAATACAAATAATGGAGAAATTACTTTGTCTGGATACAAAGATTTAAATAAGTTATCTTATTCTGTGTATGCTGTTGGTGAGGATTGTGATGGGAAAAAATTAATAACAAAAAATATTTTACTTCCTAATTATAATAAATATTATAATACTGATGTTTGTAGAGGTATAGAAGAATTTGCTATGTGTAATAAATGGACTAAGCAAGTTATTAGTTATAATACGTTAATTGAACAAACTGATAAGTACAGAAAATCATTAGAAACTAAAGATGATACTAAGAATAGTGAAATAATTGTAAAAGAGGATTTTATAGATAAAGTAATTAATTATTATGCAAAATACTACTATATAGCGCTTATAGTTATTATTGTTTTATGTTTAGTTGTAATACTATATCAAAACAAAAAAAATCGATTTAAATTATAAAATACTTATTGTTAAAAACATTAATTTATGATACACTATTATTAGTGTAGGAAAACTATATGTTTTGTTGTTACATAAAAGAGGTGATGGTTTTGAAGGAGTCAGTTTGGGGGTATGCTATTTTAACAATGGGTATTATAGCTATTATGACTGTGTGGTTTTTAACAAATGTTACTAATACGGATCAACAAAACTACAATTTGCTTAAAGAAACAGTTGAGGCATCTATGATGGATTCAATAGATTTAGCAGCATATAGAACAAACGGTAATATAAAGATTAATGAAGAAAAGTTTGTTGAAAGTTTTGTTAGAAGATTTGCTGAAAATGTTTCGTTAAAAGATAATTATAGAATAGAGATATATGATATAAATGAAGAACCACCAAAGGTAAGTTTGAAGGTATATTCCAATCCAGAAACAAATGTAAATGGTGAGGTTATAAGTTTTAATATTTCTAATAGTATAGATGCGATATTAGAAACTAAGTTTTGAGAGGAGAATAAAAAATGAATAATTTTGTAATTGGGGTAAATAAAATATTAAAAAATAAAAATTTTGTTACAATAGTTTTAGTTTTAGTAGCGTTAGGAGTTTTATATTTTGGATATAGTTATACAATAAAAAAATCAACAAATCCAGTTAATATTCCGGTAGCTGCTAAAGATATAGAACCATTAACAAAAATAACTGCAAGTGATATTGTGTATAAACAAGTTGCGGCTAGTATGATAGATGAGAATGTTTTAAGAGGTGGTATTGAAGGTAAGTATACTAAAGTAAATGTTACAATACCAAAAGGATCACCATTTTATTCAAATATGATTGATGTGGCAGAAAATATACCAGGAAACTGGATTGAAATGTTAGATCATGATAAAGAAGAATTAGGTTATTATATGAGTGTTAATACTGAAACAACATTGGGTAATTCTGTATTACCTGGTTCATATATTGATATTTATATGAAAGTTAATGATGAAAACGGAACTTTAATGTTTGGTAAATTATTAGATAATGTAAAAGTTTTAGTTGTACATGATGGTAGTGGTAATAATGTATTTACATCAACAGGAAATGGTACTCCATCTAAAATTGGATTTGGACTTAGTAAAGATTTATATATATTATTAAAGAAGGCTCAATATTTAAATATTAATTTAGTAATAGTACCTAGAGGTATGACTGTACCTGATATAGATAAAGTTAATGTAAGAAGTGCTACTTTAAGAGATTATATAGATGCACAAACAATACCAATTGAGGAAGATGCCTTAATAACTGAAGATGTAGATCAAAATAATAATAACAACAATAATAATACATCAAATAACACTAATCAAGAGGAAAATACTAATATACAATAGGTGTCTTATGGACAATATATTTGCTGAAATGGACTTTGGTCCAATACAAGAATATTTAGATAACGATGATATTACAGATATATCTTATAGTAATAATGGACAAGTGTGGTTAAAAACATTATCAAAAGGAATCTATAGAATAGAAAATCCTGCGATAAATAATGCATTTATGGAAAAATTGGCGTTTCAATGTTCAAACGTTATGGGAAAAAGTTTTAATGCCGCACATCCTTTTTTGGATAGTGAAAGTGCTGAATTACGTATGAATTTCGTACATGATTCTGTTGCTAGAAATGGAATAGCATGCGTTATTCGTAAAACTCCTGCAAAAATTAGACTTGAAAAAAGTAAAATTATTGCAGATAAGTATGTTACTGCTGATATACATGAATTATTAATAACTTGCGTACATGGGCATTGTAACATTATTGTTTGTGGAGAAACGGGTAGTGGTAAAACTGAATTCGTTAAATATTTAGCATCCAATACCTATGAAAATGAAAAATTAATTACAATAGAAGATACTTTGGAACTTCACCTTGATAAGATTTATCCAAATAGGGATATAGTAGCTATGAAGACTAATAATATTGCTAGTTACTCTGATGTATTAGTTACCTGTATGAGACAGAATCCTAAATGGATATTGTTATCAGAGGTTCGTAGTGCAGAAGCAGTAATGGCAGTTAGAAATTCAATTTCTTCAGGACATTACATATTGTCTACTATCCATGCTGATAAAGCTTCTTCTATCCCAAATCGTATGTATAGTTTATTGGAAACTAATCAAAATATTGAACAATTTTTAAAATCAATATATAGGTATATTCAAATAGGAGTATATATACGCGGATATCAAGATAAAAAAACGAAGAGATTTATTCGTGAGATTGCTGAAGTTACAGAGTTTTATGTTACTGAAGATAATGAAGCTAAATATAATACAATATTTAGGAAAACTCCAGATGGTAAAATATATAGAAAAAATCCTAGTAAATATTTAATTGAATATTTGGAAACACAAGGGGTTTATTTGCCAGAAGGATTTATTAAGGAAGAATATAATGATACTTTTGAAACTGATTTAGGAAATGATATAGAGTTTGATACAATTCAATCAAAACCTGATAAACAAAGTAATAATGCTGCAGTTTCAAATTCAGATGAAATAATATTTGGTTAGGAGGTAATCTAATATGCTTTTAACATTTATAATAGCAGCTGTTATTATAATATTTATAATTTTGTATAGAAGTAAAGTTGGTGAACAGACATACGAATTTGTAAGTTTACAAGCTAAGAAAGCTTATAGTAAAGTAGCACCCTATACATATAAAGAAATAAGTAAAAAAATAAAAGAATTAAAACAAGATTATACTTTTCAACAATATATAGGCCAAGTATTTTTATTTGCAGCTGGTGGAGGAATTGTAACTTATCTATATTTTTATGATTTAATTGTTTCAATAATATATGGATTGTTAGCTGTTACAGTTGTTCCTTATTTGAGATATTTAAGATGTAAAAGATTATATAGTGAATTTGTATTTGAACAAATTCAAGTATATACAACAAATGTAATAATGGAATTTGCAACTACTCAAAGTTTTGTTAAATCTTTGGAAGGTGTATATTCATCTGGTGTATTGGAAGATCCAGTTAAATCAGATGTAAAAGTGATGATTGATATGGCCTATGAAAACGGTACAATAAATCAATCACTGGAGTATTTAAATGAAAAATATGATTACAATATAATAAGAAATATGCATCAGTTATTCTTACAAATTACAAATGAAGGTTCTAAAGATGCTAGTGAATCATTAGAAAACATGTCACAAGATGTAGATATGTTAGTTGAAAATGTATATAGAGATAGAATCGATAGAGCAGCTTTCTATAAAAAATTCTTAGTTTTTGGTTTAGTTTTATACTTAATGATAGGACTTGTACAAATAATGTTAGGTGACACTTACCATGTTATGTTAAAGCTTTGGTATGTTAGATTATTACTACACATAATAGTAATAGTAAATACTTATTTCTTGCTTGCAGGAACAAAATATTATAATGAGAATGTAGGTGCTGAATAATGGAATTTTTAATAGTAGCGGTAATAGCAGTTGTTATTGTTTTATATAATAACATAGTAAGTCCTAAAAAACTAATTGATGATATAAATCCATTTGTAAAAAAACTAATGGAAAAAGACTATGAATTTTTACTTAGAGTAAAATATAAAGATCAAGATATTGACGTAGAACAATTATTTTTTCAAAGAATAAGAAATGGTATTCTTGTTACGATAGTAATAATATTTATGTTGCTTTTTATGAATAAGCTAAATTATATGTTTGCACTTTTTGCTTTTATAGCAGGTTTTGTAACATTTAAAAGTGGATATACAAATTTAAAAAATTATTATAAGTCAAGATTGCATATGATAAATCAAATGCTACCATATTATTTAAAGAGTTTAGAGATACTTGTACAGCATTATACAGTTCCTGTAGCGCTTAGTAGAAGTATAGATACAGCTCCAGAAGTATTTAGACCAGGCTTAAAAAAATTAGTAGCTAGAATTGATGAAGGTGATTCAACAATACAACCTTACATAGATTTTGCTAATGATTATCCAGTTAGAGATTCAATGAGAATGATGAGACTTTTATATCGTTTAAGTTTAGGTAGTCAAGAAGAAAAACATGAACAAGTAATGATGTTCTCAAGAACTGTTTCAGTTTTACAAAATAAAGCTCGTGAAGAGAAATATAAAGAAAGACTAGAATCAATGGAAAAGAGAACTATGATAATGTTATTTGTAACTGGTGGTGGAGTAATGTTAGTATTATTTATGTCTATGTCTATAATGATGGGTATATAATGTAAAGTATTGTAAAAAATAATAGAGAAGTATTGACTTTAAATGTTTATATTTAGTATAATGAATTTAGAATAGATGAGGAAGAAGGTGATTATTAGTGAAAGAGGCAGCAGGAGAAGCAAATATGACAGTAATAACAATCGTTTTAATAGCAATTGTACTTGGAATTGGGACAGTGGTAGTAACGCGTATGATGAGTTCAACTGCGAAAAGAGAGGCATGCAACGAAGTAGGCGGTAAGTTATCAGGAAACGTGTGCACATACTCAACTTCTGATGGAAAAGCAACAACATGTACGATACAAAAATGTACAAATAGTGATGCATATTCATGTGGTGACGTAGTCACTTGTCCATCATCAAGTAAAAATGGTTAAATGACCATTTTTTCTTTTTATTATAATTGACATTTTATAGGTTTGGTTGTTATAATAATATATAGGTAGGATAATAGGAGGATATTATGAAGGCGAGTATTGGTTATTCAGTTATTCTTAATATAGTAATTGTTTTTATAGTAATAATTTTTGGCGCTATTGCTATGTGTTTGAGTTACTATAAAGCTTTTAAGGTTAGTAATTCTATAACACTTTCAATAGAAAAATATGAAGGTTATAATGTCTTAGCTGAAAATGAAATTATAAAAAATTTAAGTGCACTAGGATATGGTAGTACACCTGTTAAGTGTTCTAATACAAGAGGATCTTGTACTTTGGTAAAAAGTGGAGAAAATTCAATACAATATTCTGAAGGGCAAATGGGTTATTGCGTTTATGAATGCCAATCTAAAAATAATCATTATAGTTATAAAACTACAACTAATATGCTTCTTAATATTCCTATAATACATGATATATTAAATTTACCTGTTGAATCAAATACAAGAAAATTATATGGTTTTAATGACTTGAAACCTCCTGGGGAAAAGGAAGATGATCAATTACCTAATGGGACTTATTATATAGCAACAGGGTTAAATCCTAATAGATATCTTCATTTATATTGGAAAGGTACTACAAATGGAACAAGAATAGTTACATATTTGGATCATTTAACAGAAAATACGACTTGGAAGTTTATTAAATGGTCTGATGATAAACACTATCTTATTATGTCAGATTATGCTGGAAGATATTTGGAATTAGATGGTGACTATGGCGATTTATCAAATGCTAATGTTCAAATATGGGATTTTTTCGATCCAAGCGACCCAATACATAGAGATTTTTTGTGGTATTTAGAAAAACAAGAAGGTGACTATTATAGAATAGTAAATGCTCGTACAAATAAAGCATTACATATTGCAGGTTCTGTAGATGCAAATGATGTTTATATTGATACTTCATTTGATACAGGCATTGCTACCTGGTTTAAATTTGAAAAAATTAGTTAAAAAATAAAAAATTTGAAAAGAGGGTTGATCTATGAATGAGTCAATAGGTGGTAGTGCCTTAATTAGTTTAGTTGTATTCATAGTAGGAGCACTATTATTAATAATAGTAGGTGCGCTATCTTATTCTAAAGCATATAGAGTAAAAAATAGAATAATTGGAATAATAGATAAATATGAGGTATTTAATGATCAAAAAGATTACAATGACTATAAGGATGCCTTATCTGAAATAAGTGAAGATTTAGCATCTATTGGATATAGTTCTGTAAAAATTAAAAACTGTGATGAATTACCAGTATATAAATCATTAGAGACTAAAAAAAATAATGGTACAATTAGTTCTTTTAAAATTGTATACGATGGAACTAATTCTTATGATTATTGTGTATATGAAACAAGTTTAAGTGATGGTTCATATTATTATACAGTAGTTACTTTTGTACATATTAATTTTCCTGTTATAGAAAGTATTGCTCACGTTCCTGTTTCAGGAGAGACAGTTATATATGGAAAAAAATATGATAATTAAAAAGGGGAGAATTTATGAATGTAATTATATCAAATAAAAATCAAGCTATGTTAGAAAATTTAGGTATTGATGTAATAAAAGAAATGAATGGTGAGTTTGATGTAGATGAAATAATTGCTACATTTCAAAATTTCTTTTATCAGAGGATGATACTTGACATTACTGCAATAAAAAATTATACTGATATTGTGAATTTACAAAAATTATCAATGGCATTAGATATGGAAAAAGTTATTTTATTGTTGGATGGAACAGATGCAACATGCAATCCTAACTTTTTATCTAATTTAGTATCTATGGGAATTTATAATTTTGCTAAAAATTTTGAAGGAATTCAATATTTATATAATAGTCCAAACAGTTATAGAGATGTCGCTCAATTCCATAGGTTGGATGCAACGTTTGCTAATGCAAATATGCAACAACAAAATCCACAAGCTCAATTTATATCTCCCACTATTGATGTTCCAGAAACACCAGAGTTTTATGGGACTAGAATAATAGGTGTTAAAAATATAACTAAGCAATCTGGGGCTAGTAGTTTAGTTTATATGATGGTTAAGGAATTAAGTAAAAATTATAGTGTTGTTGGTATAGAAGTTGATAAAAATGATTTTACTTATTTTAAAGATAAACGTTTAATTTCAACTATTACTAGTGATATAGGTGTTGTTATAAATAAAAATAAAGATAAAAATATTATTATTGTTGATATAAATAATAGTATGGTAGCTGAAGGCTTTTGCCAAGAAGTTTTATATTTAATAGAACCATCTATTATAAAATTAGAAAAACTAATGGTACTTAATGCTAATGCTTTATATGGATTGAAAGGTAAAAAAATTGTATTAAATCAAAGTTTATTAGATTCTAGAGAGGTTGCTAATTTTGAATATGAAGCCAGAATTAAAGTTTTTTATAATCTAGTTCCATTGAATGAAAGAAGTAAAAAATTACCAGAACTTAATAAAATGTTGGTGAAACTAGGTTTTTCTAAACAACAATCAGAAATTTAGTTTAGGGGGAAAGAATGAAAAAAAGTAGAAAAAAAGTGTTAATTTGTTTATTAATTCTATTAATTAATGTTGTTTTTATTGACTTTGTACAAGCAGATACGTATAATAATTATGACAAGAACGCAGTTGTAAGTTGTGGTGATAATCTATTAACTAATATTCCAAGTTTGATTCCACAAGTTATAAAGATTGTATATATAGCAATTCAAATAGCAGTACCAATAGTTTTAGTAATAATGGGAATGTTAGATTTATTTAAGGCTATATCTGCACAAAAGGATGATGATATAAAAAAAGCTCAACAGATATTTATAAAAAGATTAATTTCAGCAGCGCTTGTATTCTTTGTATTTGTTGTAGTAAAGTTTGTTATTAGTTTAGTAGCTGATAATAACGGTAGTAGAATACTTGAATGTGCTGATTGTTTTATAAGTGGTGAGTGTTCTAATAAAAAATAGGTGATAAAATGAAGAAAAAAATATCAAGTTTATCTTTAATGGGATTATTAATAGCTGTTATTCCGTTTACCAATATATATGCTATTGAGATGAGTAGGGTAAGTTGTGGCAATGTTACTGGCATACCTGCAAAAATACCTGAATTAGTTAGTTTTGCCATAACTTTAATTCAAATAGCAGTGCCTGTTATATTAGTAGTTATGGGATCTATAGATTTATTTAAAGGAATATCTGCACAGAAAGATGATGAAATTAAAAAAGGACAACAAATGTTTATAAAAAGATTACTTATAGCAGCTTTGATATTCTTTGTAATTGTAATAGCAAAATTTTTAATAAGTATAGTAGCTGATAATAGTAGTACGAACATAATTGATTGTGTTGATTGTTTTATGAGTAATGATTGTAAGGAGGAATAAACATGAAGAAAAAAATAACTTTAATTTTAGCAATGGCTTTTGCAGTATTATATACACCTTCTGTAATGGCTGTAACAACAAAAGGGTGTATAAGTGCTTTTGGAGGAAAGAATGTAGAATTAGCTCCTAAAATTCCAAATACAGTACACACTGTAATTTTGGTAATTCAAATAGCAGTACCAATAGTTTTAGTAATAATGGGAATGTTAGATTTATTTAAAGCTATAACTGCGCAAAAAGAAGATGAAATAAAAAAGGGACAACAAATGTTTATAAAAAGATTATTAGCGGCAGCTATTGTATTCTTTGTTATAGCTATAGTAAAACTATTATTTAGTTTTGTAGCAGATGATAAAAATGGAAATATGATAGATTGTGTTAATTGCTTTTTAAATGGTGTTAATGAAACTGATGGTACTTGTAAAAATAGATAATATAGGAGGAACTTATGATAGATGCATTAAAAAAAATGGATAAAAAGTTCTTAATAACTGTTGGGGGAATTATTTTAATACCTGTAGTTTTATTAGTCTTTTTAGCAATCATTCAAGCATGTGGCAATAGAAAGATGTCTTATGAAAAGTATGAGACTAAAATGATTGCAGCAGCTAAAAATTACATAAAAAGTGAAAAAATAGATTTAACTAAGGAATCAGAAACTGAAGTAATTAGTATAAAAAAATTAGTTGATGGAGGTTTTATTAAATCTACAGAAAAATTATTAGATGATACAACTTGTAAAGGAAATGTTACTGTAAGAAGAAATGGTCAAGTTGTAGAAGCTAATGAAGGTGGATATTTGAATTATATTCCTAATTTGGAATGTGATAAATATTCAACAGTTCATTTAAATGATAAATTAATGGAGAGTTTAACAACTACAGAGGCTGGGCTATATCAAGTAGGCAATGAATACATATTTAAAGGTGAAAAGCCTAAAAATTATATTAATTTTTATGGAAAAGAATATAGAATCATGAGTATAGATTCTAATGGTATAGTAAAGTTAGTTAGATCAGAAACAGAATTAAATTCTAGAATGTGGGATAGCAAATTTAATACTGAAATTAATAGAACTGTAGGTAAAAATATATATAAAGATAGTAAGATAAGATCATATCTTATGGAAGATTATTTAAACGTCAAAAAAATAAAAAAAGATGCAAGACAACACATTGTTTCTTACAATGCTTGTATAGGTAAAAGAAGTGCTTCTGATTATTCAATTAGTAGAGAAATTGATTGTAATGAAATATTAGAGAATGAGGTTATCTCATTGGTGAACGTATCAGATTACTTTATGGCAAGTTTGGATCCAGAATGTAATTCTACAGCAGCACGTTCTTGTAATAATTATAATTACTTGTATTATATGCCTTTATCAACTTGGACATTAAATTCATCATCTGATACTTCTTATGATGTTATATATGTTTCAAATGAGTTAACTACATTTGAAACTGCTAATACTAATGCATCATATAATATAGTTATATACATAGATGGAAATGAGTTATATACAACTGGTAAGGGTACTTCTAATGATCCTTATGTAATTGGAAAATTAAAATAATTCAAGATTATTGACTTTTAAATAAAAAAAATATATAATTAATTTAGTGTTAGGAGGAATAGAATGATATTAGCGGCAAAGGTTTTAATGCAATCTGAATATACTTGTGGAGGAACTAGTTTAGTTTTTTCTGGTACTTTCCCTTATCTTGTATCTACAATAATTTTAATTATTAAGATTGCTGTACCAATTTTATTAATAATATTTGGTATGTTAGATCTAGGAAAAGCTGTAATAGCAGCTAAAGAAGATGAAATAAAGAAAGGTCAACAAATGTTTATAAAGAGATTAATAGCAGCTGTTATTGTTTTCTTTGTAATTCAAGTTGTTCAAATTATTATTAGATTTGTTTCTAGTAGTGATCCAAATATAATGAATTGTTTTAACTGCTTTATAAGTGGTGAAGCTTCAGAAAAAGCATGTCAAATTGCAGATGCTGAATAGAAACTTAAATAAGACGCAAATAATTATTGATTATTTGCTCTTTTTTTGTTATAATGATACTGTGTATAAATGTCTTTATATAAAAGATTTTAAGGAGGAGTAACAATGTATATTTTAGCAGCTACTTGGTTTGATAGTATATTTAGAGAAATGTTTTATTTGTTAGATAAAGTTGTTTATAATTTTATACCACAAATATACGATTTACTAATTTCAATAGCAAGAACATCAGTTTTAACACAAGGTGATATATCACAAATGGCTGATAGAATATATAAGTTGTTAGCAATTTTTATGATTTTTAAAGTTACTCTTTCTTTAATAACATATATAGTAAATCCAGATGATTTTTCAGATAAGTCAAAAGGAGTTGCTAAACTTGGAACAAATATCATTATTTCATTAGCACTTTTAATATTAACTCCATATGTATTTAATTATGCTTTTAGGTTACAAACTATAATTTTAGAAGATAATTCTCTTGCTACTTTGGTATTTGGAACAGAAAGTAATGATAATTTTTTAAATACGGCAGGACAAGATATGTCGTTTATTACAATGAGTGCATTTTTCTCACCTAATACATCTTTAGTTAAGTTATATGATTGTACAGATTTAATAGAAGTAGATACAAAAGGAAATAGACATTTTAATACGAAATGTTCTGGGTTAGATAGTTCAGATTATGAAGATAATGGACGAGATGACTCTATGAGAGGCTTAGTTAACGATAAAAATTTTACTGAAGAGGATTTAAAAGATTATGTTAGAGGTGTAGAGGCTGGTAGTTTAGGACTTATGTTTAGAAAAGATATGGTTAAAGCTACAACAGAAGATAAAGAATATATTATAGATTATAAATATGGGTTTAGTACAGTAGTTGGTGTGGTTATAGTTTTCCTTTTAATAACTTTCTGTATGGATGTTGCTATGCGTAGTATTAAGCTTTCATTTTTACAATTAATGGCACCTATTCCAATTATATCCTATGTAGATCCAAAAAGTGGTAAAGATGGATTATTTAAGAAATGGTATCAAATGTGTTTTAAAACGTTCTTAAGCTTGTTTGTAAGACTTTTAGCACTTTATTTTGCAGTATTTATTATAAGTAAAGTTGCAGATAGAAAAATGGTTGATATAATAGATGGTTCTTATGTATCAAATCGTCTTATTTCAATATTTATAATTATTGGAGCTTTAATGTTTGCTAAACAATTACCAAAGATATTAGAAGGCTTAGGAATTAAACTTGATGGTGATGGCAAATTCTTCCTAAATCCGCTTAAAAAGTTTGAAGAACAAGCAGCCGGTGGAAAAAGAATAACAGGAGCTGTAGGTGGAGCTTTAGCTGGGCTGCCTCGAGGACAATTAATTAGAGGTGCAGCAAGAGGAATGTCTGCGAACAAAGGTTTTAAAGGTGGTATGTCTAAACAAGCTGACGCAAATAGAAAAATGATAGAGTCGAGAATAAATGGCGATGGTTTTTTAAAAAGAAATTTTTATGGTGCCGCTTCAGCTTTGGGATTAGAAAATGCTGGATTAGCTCGTCAGGGTAGAAAAATAACAACGGATAAACATAATATAGATTTGGCGGAAAGAAATTTAAATGCCCAAGTTAACGAAAAAGAGAATAGAAAAAAAGCAATTAAAGATAGTATAGCAGCTGAAGAGTATGTTGCTAAGAAAAAGAAGACTACAGCAGATAGTGGTAAAGCACTTGTAGATTTTTCAAAATCTGAAATAACAGGTGGTAAGGCAGGTACTATAAGCAAAAAAAGTGACTATTTAGAGACAGTAAGGGATCATTTGGTTCAAGATGCTGGAAAAGTAGCAGAAAATGATATAAAATACTACAGACGTGTTAAGGATAAAAATGGTAATATGAAATTACAAGAAGCTGTTGTAAAAAAAGGTGAAGTTATAACTGATGAAATTGCAACTGAAGCAAAAGGAGCTGTAGGGTTCTATCAAAATAAACAAGGAGCCTTGGAGCATTTAGAAGTTAGGTTACAAGGAAAAGCAGGATATGCTCCAACAGTTTCAGCAGATGGACTAGATTATGTACGAGATGCAGATGGTAATATTGATTTCCATGAAATGTCGGAAGAAGAGAAAGCTTCTTATGATAAAGGACATTCAGATTTTGCTGCAAGATATTCAACGTATGAAGAAACAGCGAAAGCAAATGGTGAGAGTGTTGAGACAGTTGCAACTGAAATAAAATCACAATCTGATGGCTTGGCAACAGAATCAGAGAATATAGAAGCTAAACATGCAGCTGCCAAAGAAGAAATGGCTAAAATTGATAAAGAAATTAGTGAACTTAGAGAAGATACTAAAGTTATGTTTGAAGGCAAAGAGATTACTATTGCTGAAGCTAAAAGAATTATTAGCGAACGTGAAAAAGAATATCAAGATAAACGTTCTACAATTAAAACAAATGTTGAATCTCATAATAATAGACGTTTAGGCGGAGGTTCATAAGAATAAAAAGGGTGTGATACTAAATGGAAAATTCATATTTAATACCAGCAAACTCAAAGAAGAGTATGTTGATGTTTGGACTTTTCAATACAGTAGATTTAATTATATTTGGTAGTGGAGTTGGATTATCATTATTATTAATGATGATTCTCCCTGTCAAAGAGTTTTGGGTAGCAATACTTGCTATTGCTCCAGGACTTATATGTGGATTTTTGGTATTACCTGTACCAAATTATCACAATATAAGAACTGTAATAAAAAATGCTTGGGAATTTTATACTACTAGACAAAGATATATATGGAAGGGTTGGTGCTTTGATCATGGCGAAACAAGTAAAAAGTAAATATACTGATGTGCCAGTAAAAAATATTACAAATGGTGTTATCGTATTAGATAATAATCAAAAAGTATCAGGTGTAAAAATTATGCCTAGAAATATTTTTATACTTGATCAATCTATGCAAGATGCAATTATTATGAATTTAAAAAATGTTTATAATGCTATAGATTATGAATTTTGGATTGTTGTTGCTGATAGGCCAGTGGACATAAATGTATATTTATCTCAATTACAATTATTGTATAATCAGGTAAATGATACTAAGAAAAGAAAATTGATTATGGAAGATATTAATAAAGCTAATATGTTTATGAATAACAATGTTGTTGATACAGAATATTTCTTATTATTTAAAGAAAAAGATAATGATGTTATTCAAAAGAGAATTCGTAATTTAATCAACAATTTTGCTAGTGCAGGTTTGACTGCATTTCAAACGAATAATGATGATTTAAGAATGATTCTTGATAATTTCTTAAACGGTGGACAAACCACTACATTTGGGACGGTGTTAGCATAATGGATATAAGAAGTCAAATTGCTCCAAAAGGATTGGAGTTTAAACCTAATCAATTTATTATAAGTGATAAATATGCTTGTATTTTAACTATAATTTCTTTTCCAAAATTTATTTATCCTGGGTATTTAAGTAGCTTAACTAGTATGTCGGGTATAAAAGTGGTTATAAAACATATACCACTTCCTTTTAGTAGTATAAGTAAAATGTTAAATAAAGAATTAGCGGATTTAAAACAAAGATATCAAGAAGAAAAAGATAAAACAATTCAAGAAAGAATTCGTCAAGATTATGAATCTTTAGAGATGTTTATTAGTGAACTTGCTGCTAGTCAATCTAAAATATATGATTTTCAAATGCATGTTATGATAACTGCAGATACTCAAGAAGAATTAGATTCTAAAAAATTACAAGTAAAAAATTATTTGGAAGCTATGGAAATGAGAGCTGTACCTTTAAGATTTGAACAAGATAAAGTTTTGAAATCTATTATACCTATATATGGTAAACAAGATATTGAAGATAGAATTGGTACACCAATTCCATCTCCAACTATGGCTGCTATGTATCCGTTTATATTTGATAGTATTAAAGACCCTGGTTTATCTACTTTACTTGGAATAGATTTTTCAGGTGGTGTAATATTATTTAATCAATTTTTATATCAAATTAAAAAAGAACATAATAGAAATAATGCCAATATGATTATTTTGGGTACAAGTGGTAGTGGTAAATCTACAGCTGCTAAATTACTTTTAAGAAGTCATATAAGAAATAATAATCAAGTTGTTGTAATAGATCCAGAAGGAGAATTAGAAGAGATGACTAATGCCTTTGATGGAGATTTCATTAGTTTGGGTAAAGGTGGAGATTTTGGTATGATAAATCCACTTGAAGTTATTGTAGATGCTGATGAAGATGAAATGAGACAAGGACTTGGATATACAGTGTTTACTAGAACTTTACAAACAATAAAAGCATTTTTAAAGTATTATGATCCTAGTATTGGTGAAGATGTCGTAAATATGTTTAGTGAGGTAGTACAAGAAACATATAAAAGATTTGGTATAGATTTTAATTCTGATTTTACTAAATACCATTCAGAAGATTATCCAACGTTTAAAGATGTATATGCTACTATAAAGGGTAGGATTTTATCTATGCCAGAAAAGACACAAGAAAAAGATGTTTTGGAAAAATTAGAGATAAAAATTAGACCGATAGTAAGAGAACTTAAGTATTATTTCGATGGTCATACAACAATAAAACCACAAAGTAATTTTGTTGTATTCAATATAAGAGAAATAATGAATGCTGATACAAATATTAGAAATGCTTTATTCTTTAATATACTTAAATATGCTTGGGGACTTACTTTAAATAGTTCTATTAATACTGTAATGATGGTAGATGAGGCTCATGTATTACTTAGTGGAGGAAATACTTTAGGAGCAGACTTTTTAGCACAGATTCAAAGACGTGCAAGAAAGTACAATACAGGAACAATAATAATTACTCAGCAACCAACAGATTTTAGTGATCCTAGTGTAATTACTCAAGGGAAAGCAATATTTGATAATGCTTCTTATTATTTGGTAATGGGACTAAAAAAACAAGCTGTTGATGATTTAGCAAAATTAATAGATTTAAATGATAATGAAAAAGAAAGTATAAAACAATATCAACAAGGTGAAGCATTATTTGTTTGTGGTAGTAGAAGAATGAGAATAAATGTAATAGTATCAGATGAAGAATTAGATTCATTTGGTAGTGGTGGAGGACTATAGTATTTAGGAGGTGCTTAAATGAATAATAAAGATGTATTCTTAAAAAATAATAAAGAAAATTATGTTAAGAATTTAAGTGCCCAAAATGAAGCTAAAAGATTAGAAGAAAAGGTAAAATCATATAATAAAAATTTAAATAATAATAGAAATAGCACTTTAAATAATAGTCCTTCTAATAGTTCTTCAGCGGAACAAAAATTAAATATGCCAAGAAAAAGACCTAATACAAGTAATAGCAAAGCAACTAATGAACTGGCATCTAAGGGAGTACAATCTCTTGGTGTACCAAAACCACTAGCAGATAAAGCTGTTAATAGTGAGTTAGGTCAAAAGGTAATATCAAATGCAAAAAAGAAAAATTTTGCACTCAATGCACTTGATAAATTAATGGGTGGAGGTCAAAAACAAGTAGAAGAGCAAACATCTGATGGTGGAGGTTCAAGCTTTAAGATGACTTACCAAGTTGTTAAATATCTATCAATAGCTTTGTTAGGTTCATTAATTCCATTTATGATACTTGCTATGATAATTCCTTCATCTATGATTTTTTTGAATTCAATAAAATTAGGACATGCTGATTCTATTTCAGAAAAGGATGCTGAAGGTAAAATTAATAAAAAATCAAATGATGTAAATGCAGTAGATGAAGATAAATCTGGAGAAGAGGCTATAAATTATAATATAGATAATACAAATTTATATGCTTATGTAGATATATATGAACCAAATTCTAATAAATTTAAGAGTTTAAAACTAGATTCAACAAAAACTACAAAATATTTAAGAAGAAAATATAACGAAGCTGATTTGGATTCATTAGAGGATTTTTATCCAACTATTAGTGAGTATGGTAAAGATTATGATAAGAATATGGTATATGATTTTTTCTTTAAAATGTATAACTTATATACTACATATAGAGATGATTATGGAGTTTATCTTGATTTACCACTTTTAATGTCTACACTAAATATGCAATCTGATGACATGAATGTTATATTTAGTTCCAATCTAACTAAAGAAGATAGAGCAAAAACAGCAAGGAAAAAACCAATTGCTGAATTTGCTTATGATTATGATTGGAGTAATTATAAGTTAAGTAGTACTAAAAGTCAACACGATATGGAACTTCTCGCACAACATATGGTATCTAAGCAAGTAAATGAGTATTGTCAAAATGAATCTGGTGTTAGGACACAAGAACATGTTTTAAAGGATTCAGAAATAGGTATTCAAAGTATAACATGTGCAGAAGGAGAAACATATCAAACCGAAGATTTAGGCTATTTATTAGATCGTAATAAATATGATGAGTTTTTAAAACAATTCTTAGAGAGAAAATATTTTTTAGATGAAGATACATCAATAGAAGAAGATAATCCACCTATAAATAATAGTGGCACTGCTGCTGTTGGTAGTTTTAGAAGTTGGACACAATGTAAACAAAGCTGGAGTAATAAAAAAATAGGTAATCCAGGTGGAACTATGTGTAGTATTGGATGTTTAGTCACATCCTTATCAATTCAAATAGCTAGAAGTGGTACTGCGATTACAACTGATTCTTTAGATCCAGGAATAGCTGCTAAAAAATTTAGTTTTACAAGTGGTGGTGGATTATACTGGGGAAGTGTTAAAAATTTAGCGCCTTTTTTCATAAAACAAACAGAGTTTTCTACAGTAGGGATGAGTAAATCATCATTGGCAAGTAAAATTTCAAGTTATGATTCAAATAAGTATTATTTCATTTTGCATGTGGGTAAAAAAGGTAGAAAATCTGCTCATCATTATGTTGCTCTTGATTATGTTGATTCATCGACAGGAGATATTTATATAATGGATCCAGCAGGAACAAATATGACATCTCTATATGATTACTACAAAGTTTATAGTGTTGTTGTATATGAAAAAAAGGATTAGTGTGATATGAAGAAATTAATAATATTTTTTATTGGATTGTTTATTTTATGTGGTTGTTCAGCACAGTATGAAGTAAGTGTAAATGGCCCAAATGTAAAGGAAAAATTAACTTTATTAGAGTATGATAAATCAAAATTTGATATTCAAGATGAATCTGGATGGACACTTAGAGAATCATTTGAATCACTGTTAACTAAAGATGAATTTTCAAAAGAAGATTATAGTGTTAAATCTTTAAGTGATGATAATAAATTAGGTGTAGAGTATAATAAATCAATGCTTCTTGATGATATTAAAGGTTTATCTATTTTAAATCAATGTTATACAAATTATTCAATTACAGTATCAGATGATATTATAAGTATAGATACAGGAAATAATTTTAATTGCTTTGATTATTATGATAATTTAGATACTGTAAAATTTATTTTTACTACCAATCATAAAGTTATTTCAACAAATTCTATAGAACAAGATGGGAATTCTTATATATGGAATTTAACAAGAGGTGGAGATAATCATATAATGATTGAGTTTAGTGAATCAGATTATACAAATTATTTTAAATATTTATATATAATTATTCCTAGTTTTATAATTATAGTAGGTGGAATTATTATTTATTATGTTAGTTTTAAAAAGAAAAAAGAAAATAAAATATAGTTGTTAAGAGGTGATATAATGTTAAAAAAATATATAAATTTTATTGTTGTTTTTATAACATTATTTTCATTTGTATATAGTGTAAGTGCTTATGATTATGTAAACCCTGAAAATAAAAGAGGGGTTAGAGATATGATGAGAGAGATATATGATGCTAAAGACCAATATGAAGAATTAGCTGGAGAACAAGAAGAAACTGTAGTAGAAGTAAAAGAAGCTATTAATATAGCATATTGGTGGCCAATAGGAAGTTTAGAGACTACTGAGGAAAATGGTAAATTATTTGCTAAAGGTAGTCCTAGTACAATTAAGATTACTTCTGATTTTAATAGTGAAGAGAGTTTTAGAAATTCAGCACATAAAGGTTTAGATATTGGAAGTAGTACAGGTGCTGCTAATTATGATAATGTAGTAGCTTCAAATTCAGGAGTAGTAGTATATCCTGCTAATAAATCTCAAACATCTTTTAATGATAATGGATATTATGGAAATACAGATGGTGGAGGATATGGCAATTATGTAATTATACAACACCCAGATGGTAACTATACTTATTATGCTCATTTAGCTAAAGATTCAATAACAGTAATGGCTGGTGATGCAGTAGAAAGAGGACAAGTTATAGGTAAACTTGGACATTCTGGTTCCTCAACGGGACCACATCTTCATTTTGAAATCCGTACTAGCAGAAGTAAAGGATCAGAATTAAATCCACTAAATTATGTAAAAGCAGATGATCCAAGACCTATAATATCATCTGTTGATGGGTTTTCATTAACAACTACAAATTTAACTAAAGAAGAATTTGTTGCTAAAATGAATGATTATTGTAATAGGTCAAATAATGCTAGTTTTTGTAGTAATTTTGCAGCAAAAGCTAAAGAAATATATGATGCTGCAATATCTAGCGGAGTTAACCCAGAACTTGCAGTAGTTACGGCTGGAACGGAACAGGCTTTTAAAAATTGTGGTACTACAAATAACTTTTGGGGTATAGGAATAACTAATGGTAAGGGATGTTCTGCTGGTCCTAGATATTCATCTGTTGCAGATGGTGTAAGAGGATATGCTGGAGTACTTGCAAGATATCAAGAAGGTGGTTCAATGGCTAATTTTATTAAGTCAACATATGAATCAAGAAAGGCTGCAGGTGCAGATTTAAATGGTATAGGACTACCTGGAACATATGCTGGAATGCAAATGATATATTCAAGCTTAGGAAAACATGAATATGGTAGTTCCGGAGCTGGAGGATATTATTATATGGATCCAGATCGTGCTGGCGTAAAAACAATATATTCAACTCATCAAGAGTTTGTAGAAAAGTGCTTAAATGCAGGTGGAGAACATGCATCAGGTACACGTGTTACGGCTTGGGAACAATCTAGATATACAATTTTTCAAATGCAAGGCAAATTGAATTTAAGACAAAAAATATTTGGATATTAAAAGGTGATATAATGGATAAAATAGATAAAAATCAAAAAATAATGTTGATTTTATTGGGAATTGGTTTAATTATTGTAATGATTATTAAGATAGTATCTTTTTATAATAAAAAAGATACTATTGATAATTCAATAAAAATAGTTACAGACCAAAATAAATTTTTTGAAGTTTCTTCATGTATAGACAAATATATAACTTATTCACAGAATGATGACTATGATAATTTAATTAATATAATTAACAGTGAATATATAAAAGAAAATAATATATCACAAGATAATATATTTAATTATATAAAAAAATTTGATTTCAATGATGTTTTTTCATCTAGAAAAATGTATTATCAACAATTAGATAAAAGTATTTATAAGTATTATGTTTATGGAACATATAGACAAGAATTAATGGATAGTGTAGGTCAAAGTCAAAATTATTATTTTATAGTTTATTTATATACAAATAATATGACTTTTAGTATAGAACCATATGATGGAGAAATTTTTGAGGGATAGATATGAATAAAAAAATAAGTATAGTAATTATAGTTTTAATAGTTTTAATTATATCTTTGTTTTTTATAGATTATTTTACTGCTAAAAAAAGCGAAGGAATTATTGATGTAAGTAAATTACCAGTAACTCCTAAAAAGTATGAAGCGAATGAATATTATAGTTTTAATATTAGCAAGCAGGAGTTATGTACCATTTATTTAAATGATTATATTTCTATTCTTTCGACTGATACTTTAAAAGCTTATAATATGCTAGATGAAAATTATAGAAATATTAAATTTCCAAGTTATGATAGTTTTGTAAATTATGTAAATACAATTTATCCAACAATTTCTTCAATAAGTACATATAAGATATCTGGTCAGAAATATTATATTACTGACAAAAATAACAATTTGTTTATAATTGTGACAAATGGTGTGATGAATTATAAGGTATATTTAGATGATTATACTGTAGATATAACAAATTATGATAAGTAATTAGAATAAGGTGAGATAATGAAATTAAAATTTAAAGCTGAAGCAAAGGACGTTACAATATTCTGTATATTTGCATTTGTTTGGCTATGTGTTGTAGCACTCGCAGTAGCAAACGTATCAGAATTTATAGCTGGTGAATCGTTTACTATTAATTTGTTTTTAGGATTTTCTTTAAAAAATCTTGCTGCTACAATGGTATTTTTTATAGCTGGTATTGTAGCTGCTTTTGCCGGAGTTAAATCTGTCTTTTTAGAAAAAGAAGACGATGTAGGTATTGGTTTAACTATAGGTCAAAAGAAGGAAAAAAATTATGCAAGATGGGCTAAAGATAAAGAAATAGAAAATGGGTTGGATGTAAAACCAGTAGACCCATTGTCACCAAAAGCAGATGCAGCAGGTATACCACTTAAAATGACTCCTAAGAAAGTTTGGGTAGATAATGGTGGATATCACAACTTAGTAATAGGTTCAACAGGTGCAGGTAAAACCCAAACTACAGTTTTACCTATGGTAAATTTATTAGCAAAACATGATGAATCTATGATAATTACTGACCCAAAAGGTGAAATATATGAAAATACAGCAAACTATCTAAAGAGTTTAGGATACAATATAGTACTTTTAAACTTCCGTGATCCACAACAAGGTAATGCTTGGAATCCTATGTATTTACCTTATTCGTTATATAAAGATGGAAATATAGATAAATCAGTAGAGTTATTAGAGGATTTGGCTGCCAATATACTTCATGATCCATCAGCTAAAGGTCAAGATCCGTTCTGGGAAAATACTTCTGCAGACTATTTTGCAGGTCTTGCTTGTGCTTTGTTTGAAGATGCAAAACCAGAAGAAATTAATTTAAATAGTATTAGTTTAATGACTACAGTTGGGGAAGAAAAACTTGCAAATACAACATATGTAAAGGATTATTTTAGTTATAAAGATCCAAGTGGAACAGCATATACTAAAGCCTCATCTACTTTAATGGCTCCAAGTGAGACAAAGGGTAGTATATTATCAGTATTTAAGCAAAAAATACAATTATTCGCATCACGTGCTAATCTATCAGAAATGTTATCAAATAATGATTTTGATATGAGAGATATTGGTAGAAAAAAAACAGCAGTATTTATTGTTATACAAGATGAAAAAACTACTTATCATTCATTAGTAACAATATTCTTAAAACAATGTTATGAAACACTTATTTCAGTAGCGCAAGAATCAGGTGGAAAGTTAAATCATAGAACTAATTTTATCCTAGATGAGTTTGCAAATATGCCACCACTTAAAGATGTAACAACTATGGTTACAGCCGCTCGTTCAAGAAATATAAGATTTACATTTATAATTCAAAACTTTGCCCAACTATATGAGGTATATGGTAAAGAAAATGGAGAAACAATAAAAGGTAACTGTGGTAATATAGTATACCTAATAAGTACAGAATTATCTGCTCTTGAAGAGATAAGTAAAATGTGTGGAGAAGTAAAATCAAAAGAAAAAGAAAAAACATCTTCAACACCACTTGTAACAGTAAGTGATTTACAAAGATTAGAGCAATGGGAAACAATAATACTAAGACTTAGAACGATGCCATTTAAGACAAAATTAACTCCTAATTATCAAATGAATTGGGGACATAATTTTCCTAAAGCAGCATATCCGCAAAGATCTAAAACGCCTGTTCAAACATTTGATTTAAAGAATTTTGTAAATAAGAAAAGAGAAGAAAAAATAAATGGAATGCTTAATGGTAATTCCTCTTCAGAAGATAGTCCATTTGGAGGTAGAGCACCTATGCCATTTGGAGGCTCAGATACACCATTTAATCCTTTTGCCCCTTCTAAACCATCAAATAATGGTGGTGGATTCAATGTAGATGATTTGGTTAAAAGAATAGATGCTAAAATAGCGGAACTTGAAGAAGAAGAAAGGCAAGAAAAATTAAAAGCTGAATCTAATTTAGTTCAAAATAAACCAGAACTTATTGAACCAATAGATGAAAATAAACATTATGAAGAAGAGAAAAAGGATAAAAAGGGAATTACGGACGACCAATTTTTTGATGATTTCTTCTTTGACGAATAGACTAATTAAATTTATTAACTTTAAATATAATCATATAATGTACTAGGGTGGTTATATGATTAAAAGTGTTTCTATATCTGAAATAAAAAATTTAAATAATATTAATTTAATAGATATAAGAAGTAATACTAGTTATAATAATGGACATATAAAAAATGCTTCAAATATTACCTTAAATGAATTACTTATAAAACCTGATAAGTATTTAAATAAAAATGAAATATATTACATATATTGTCAAAAAGGTATGCAAAGTAGAAAATTATGTCAAATATTGTTAAATCAAAATTATAATGTAATTAATATAACTGGAGGATATGAAGCATGGGTATTAAGTGAATAAGATATTTAACTATATCTTATTTTTTTGTTATATGATATAATTGATATGGTGATAGTATGGAATATATAATATTGGGATTATTAATTGTTATTTTAGTATTAATTGTAGTACTTTTATTAGGTAAAAATAATACTAAAAATACAGATGAAAGAATAAATAAATTAGAAATAAGTTTAATTAAAGAAATAGGAGAATTTAAAAATGATTTTTCGCATAGTTTGACAGAAGATTTTAACAATCAAACAGAAAGACTTGATAATAGATTGAGGCTTATTAATGATAAAGTAAATGAAAGATTAGATGAAAATTTTGAGAAAACTAACAAAACATTTACAAATGTATTAGAGAGATTATCTAAAATAGATGAAGCGCAAAAAAAGATAGATACACTATCTGGTGATATAGTGTCATTACAAGGTGTACTTACAGATAAAAAAACTAGAGGTATATATGGTGAAGTTAATTTAGAGCACATTTTATCTAATGTATTTGGTAAAAATAATACTAAAATATATCAATTACAATATACTTTTAGTAATGGAACTATAGCAGATTGTGTTTTATTTACACCGGAACCTTTAGGAACTATAGCAATTGATTCTAAATTTCCATTAGAACACTATCAAATAATGGTAGATAAAAATAATAGTGTTGATGTTCGTACTCAAGCTGAAAAAATGTTTAAAACAGACATGAAAAAACATATAGATGCTATAAGTAGTAAATATATAATACCTGGTGTAACAAGTGATCAAGCAATACTTTTCTTACCTGCAGAGGCAATATTTGCAGAAATTAATGCATATCATACAGATTTATTAGAATATGCATATAAAAAAAGAGTTTGGATTACAAGTCCTACAACACTTATTAGTACACTTACAACTATTCAAATAATTATAAAAAATATCGAAAGAGATAAATTTGCTAAAATAATACATGGTGAATTAAGGTTATTAGATGAGGAATTTAAAAGATATAAAGATAGATGGGATAAATTATATAGAAGTATAGAAACAGTAAGTAAAGATGTAAAAGATATACACACAACAACTGATAAAATAACAAAAAGATTTAATAGTATAAATCAGGTAGAAATGGAGAGTATTGATGATAAAGAAAATTAATGTAATATTAGTATTAACATCCATAATTTGTTCACTTAATATCGCATTTACAAAAGAAAGTAGTTTGGTGTTCATATTAAAAGATATTTCAATAATACTTACTATAAATGCTCTTTACATAGCTAGAAAACTATTTAAATGGAATATAAGTGATGGAATAAATTTAATTTATATAATATTTATATTTATGTCTCATTTTTTAGGTGTCATATGTAATTTTTATGGCAAGATATTTTGGTTTGATAAATTTACCCATTTCTTATCTGGAATAGTAGCAGCTTTTGGAGCAATATTCTTCCTTGTAAAGTGTAAAAAAAATAATAATATAATGTTTTCAATAATATTTATAATATCATTTACACTTATGACGGCAAGTCTCTGGGAATTTTTCGAATATTTATCAAGTATATTATTTAATGTAGATCCACAAAGAGTAGTAGCTACAGGTGTTAGTGATACTATGGATGACATGATAGTAGCATTCCTAGGATCAATACTTGTGTCAATAAGTTATTTATATGAATATAAATCAAATGTAAATATGATTATAAAAAAATTTGTAAAAGAACTATAATTATTAACAAATATAGTAAAATTGTTTACTTTATTTGTTTTTTTTTGTATAATTAATTTAGATATAAATATATGGAGGAAATATGAAAAAAAGTTTATTAATGGTATTATTTGTGCTTATTTCAATATTTATATTTAGTGGTGAGATAAGTGCTAGAGAATGTAAATATAACTATAATGGACAAGATATAATAATAAATACGTCTAAAGATGAAAATGGTAATGTCAGTATGACATATAATAAAGAAGATTTAGAGGGCAAATATTCTGGTGTTAGTAATTTCTTAGAGCCTTCAATGTTAAATGATGATCAACACTGTTGGAAGACATTAACAGTTTGTAGCATAGAAAAAAGAAATTTGCCTATAGTTGGTTCATTATTTTTCGGGTTATTGACAGGGCCTGCATTTAATGAATTAACGAAAGATACATATGTAGGTTTATTTTCCTCTTCTTTAGATACTCAAACAATAGATGATGTAACAGCAAATGAATTTGATCCAAGCAGTGAAAACTTTTGGAATAAGTGGTTTTGGGGCACTACTTATGTTTCATGTGAAGTTGCAAATTATAATGGTGGGGATATTTCTAAGGAAAATTTAGTATCATCATGTGATAAATTTACGTCTATGTTTTCAGATGTTGCTAGGTCATACAAAGAATATTTAGGATGTGGCAACTATTTAGATGGTGCTTCTAATAAAAAAAATGCAAGTGTAGCAGTTTGTAAAAGTAAAGCACTTTCAAAAGTTGAAGAATATACAAATATAATGACAAAAACTTGTAATTCGATTTTGCAAAATCAAAGCTTAAGCTCTGATGATGGTTGTGTAGATAGTTGCTTAAATGCAATTGAGAGAATGAAAGTATTAAAAGAACAATACATAAAAACAAAAGATTATAGTGCCACTTGCGGGTTCTCTGAAAATTTAATAGGATGGATAAATAATATTTTAAACATTGTAAAATATATATTACCAGTACTAGTAATAATACTTGGAATAATTGATTTTATAAAAGCAATTGCTTCTGATAAAGATGATGAAATGAAAAAAGCACAAGGTAGATTTGCTAAGAGATTGATAGCAGCTGCTTTAGCATTCATAATACCATTTATAATAGTATTTGTACTAGAAAAATTTGGATTTGTAGCAGAAGGTTGTGGAGTTATAAACTTAAAATAGTTTTATAACTCTTTTTCTTTACACTTTTTTTGTATAAACAAGACTATTTACAAGTATTTAGTTGAAATGTTTGAATAAAATATTTTATAATATAAGTGGAGGATATGTATGGAAGAAAAAATTATTAAAATATTAAACGAAAATGATGCCCTAACTGTACCGGAAATAGAGGAAAAATTAGGATTTAATAGTGTGGAAGATCTAAAAGAATTATTGAAAGTTTTAAATGAATTAGAAAACAATTTAAAAATTTATAGAACAAAAAAAGATAAATATATGTTATTTAATAAAAGTAATCTTAGAGTTGGTAAGCTTTTAGCAACCAGAAAAGGTTATGCTTTTGTTGATATAGAAGGTGATGACGATGTATTCGTTGAACAAAGTAATTTAAATGGCGCTATTAATAATGATGAGGTTATTGTAGAAATTACTTCTAAAAAAGGATTAAAATTAGAAGGTAGAATAGTAAAAGTTGTAGAAAGAAAATCTAAACAATTTGTAGGTAAAGTTTATTTTAAGAATAATAAATGTAAAGTAGATTTGGATGATAAGAAGGTAAATTTAGATATAATAGTAGATGAGAATTGTACATTGGGTGCAGTAAGTGGACATAAGGTAGTAGTTAGATTACTTAATAAAATAGAAAATAATGTTTATAAAGGTGCTATTATAAAGATTTTAGGACATGTTGATGATCCTGGTGTTGATATACTTAGTATAGCTGCTAAATATGAGATAGAAGATGAATTTCCAGAAGAAGTTATAGAGCAATTAAAAAGTATTCCAGATCACGTTTTAGAAAATGAATATGAAGGTAGAGTAGATTTAAGAGAAAAACAAATATTTACAATAGATGGTGATGATACTAAAGATATTGATGATGCTATATCTATTGAAAAATTGTCTAATGGGAATTATGAACTTGGTGTACATATAGCTGATGTAAGTTATTATGTAAAAGAACATTCTCCTTTAGATGAAGAAGCTTATAAAAGAGGTACTAGTGTATATTTAGCTAATACAGTTATTCCTATGTTACCACATCAATTATCTAATGGAATTTGTTCTCTAAATCCAAATGTAGATAGATTAGCAATTTCATGTGTTATGGAAATTGATTCTACTGGTGAAGTAATTAACTATGATATTTATGAGAGTGTTATAAAGTCAAATATACAAATGACTTATAAAAAAGTAAATAGTATATTAGAAAAAACGATAGTTCCAGAAGGTTATGAACCTTATGTAGAAAAATTAAATATGATGAGTGATTTAGCTAGCATTTTAAGGGCAAATAAAATTAGAAAAGGATATATAGATTTTGATATAGATGAGGCTAAAATAATAACTGATGAAAAAGGAGAAGCTATTGATGTTAAATTAAGAGAACGTGGCACTGGTGAAAAATTAATTGAAGACTTTATGATAGCTGCTAATGAGACTGTAGCGCGTCATGTCACTTATTTAGATTATCCATTTATTTATCGTGTACATGGTGAACCTAATGAAGAAAAAATAAATAATTTCCTTAATTTTATAAGTATATTAGGATATAATGTTCATAAAATGAAAAAAATAACCCCTAAATCAATGCAGGAATTGTTAGAAGAATTAAAGGATGTACCAGAATATCCAATTCTTTCATGTTTACTTTTAAGGAGTATGCAAAAAGCAGTTTATGATAGTAATAATATAGGTCATTTTGGTTTAGCTAGTAAGTGTTATACACACTTTACATCACCAATCAGAAGATATCCAGATACAACCGTACATAGATTACTTAGAACATATTTATTTAATAAAAATATAAATTCTGATACAATTAGATATTGGGAACAAAAATTACCAGTTTTAGCAACTCATACTTCAGAAAGAGAACGTGCTTCTGTTGACTGTGAAAGAGAAGTAGATGATATGAAGATGGCAGAATATATGGAAAAACATATAGGAGAAGAATATACTGGTATAGTGTCAGGTGTTATGAGTTTTGGTATGTTTATAGAACTTCCAAATAAAATAGAGGGATTAATTAGAATTGATGACTTAACAGATGATTATTATAGATACGATGAATCAACATTCTCCCTTATAGGAAATAAGAATAAAAGAGGATATAGATTAGGCGATGAAGTTAAAGTAGTAGTAAAATCAGCAAGTAAAATAAATCATACTGTAGACTTTGTAATAAAGAGATAGACTTTATCTCTTTTTTAGTTTATAATTAATATAGGTGGTAGGATGAAGAAGAGAAAATTAAAAAAAAGTGTTATTGTTTTTTTTATTAGTATAGTATTTATAATATTTATATTAATAGTGTTTAATAACTTAAATAAAAATAATTCTAATAAAATAGATGATAATAAAGTAAATAACAATGTAGAAGAGCCTATTACTAAAAAAAGTAAAACAATGTCTTTGATAGCCGTTGGAGATGTTTTGATACATGAAAGTGTATATAAAGATGCAATAGAAGGGGATTCTTATAATTTTCATAAAATGTTTACTGAAGTAGAACCTATAATAAAAAAATATGATTTAAAATATTGTAATCAAGAATCTACTATAGGTGGAGAAACTTTAGGTATAAGTGGTTATCCTAGTTTTAATTCTCCAGATGAAATAGGGGATGAAATAGTAAATTTAGGTTTTAATTTAATAAGTTTGGCTAATAATCACTCAATGGATAAAGGAGAGAATGCTATATTATATTCTAATAGCTTTTGGAAAACAAAAAATGTTATAACTGCAGGATCATATTCAAGTATGGAAGAGAGAAATGATATAAAGGTATATGAACAAAATGGAATAAAGTATGCATTTTTAGCTTATACAACTAGTTTAAATGGAAATAGATTACCTAATAGTTATTTAGTAAATATGTATTCAGATGAACAAGTAAAAGAAGATATAGATAAAATAAAGGATAAAGTAGATGTAATAATAGTATCAATGCATTGGGGAGAAGAATATACAAATACACCTACTAATGAAGAAAAAGAAATAGCACAGTATTTATCAAGTTTGGGTGTAAATATTATATTGGGTTCACACCCACATGTAGTACAACCTATAACTCAAATTAATGATACTCTAGTAATATATTCTTTAGGTAATTTTATATCTAATCAATTATCTATAGGACTTAATCAAGGTATTGGTCTTATTGTAGGTATGAATATAACTGTAGATGAGAATAAAAAAGTAACAATTGATAACTTATATAAAGAATTAATACTTGCTTATGCAGAAAATAGTACAAATTTTAAAGTAATACCATTTTCAAAATTAAATGATAATTTACTTAATAATTATAAAAGTGTAGAGCAAGAATATATGTCAATAGTAAATGGAGGTTAGTATGAAAAAAAGAAGAGTAAAGAAAGGAAAAGTAATTTTAACAATAATAATATTTGTATTATTAATAGGTCTTATTACAGGTGGAATAATATATTCCAATAAATTATCAAAATCTAATAATAAACCAAAAGATAATAAACTAGATATAAAAGAAGATTTACCAAAAGAAAAAAGAATGTCTTTAGTAGCAGTTGGAGATGCTTTAATACATGGCGCTGTATATACCGATGCTTCACTTGGAAATAATAATTATGATTTCAGTAAAATGTTTACAGATGTAGCTCCATTAATAAAAGATTATGATTTAAAATACTATAATCAAGAAACAATAATAGGTGGTAAAGATTTAGGGGTGCAACACTATCCTAGATTTAATTCACCTGATGAAATAGCTCTTAATCTTCTTGATATAGGTTTTAATATGGTTAGTCTTGCTAATAATCATAGCCTTGATATGAATGAAGTAGGGGTACTTAATTCGGTTAATTTTTGGAGAGATAAAAATGTAGTTGTAAGTGGTCAAAATGATTCTTTTGAGGATCGTGAAAGTAAAATAAAAGTATATGAACAAAATGGAATAAAGTATGCATTTTTAGCTTATACTGATATGACAAATGGACTTACTATGCCATCAGGAAAAGATTATTTAGTAAATGTATATTCAGATGAACAAGCAAAAGCTGATATAGATAAAATAAAGGATAAAGTAGATGTAATAATAGTGTCAATGCATTGGGGAGAAGAATACACACATGTTCCTACAGAAACTCAAAAAAGAGAAGCTCAGTATTTATCAAGTTTAGGTGTAAATTTGATAATAGGTTCACATCCACATGTTATAATGCCAGTAGATTATGTAGGTGATACTCTAGTAATATATTCTTTAGGTAATTTTATATCAGGTCAAAGTCCTCTTGGAATAGATAAAATAATAGGACTTATGGTAGGTATGGATATAGTTGTCAAGGATTCTAAAGTTACTTTTGAAAATGTAGATTATAAACTATTATATACTTATTGTACAGCTAATTATAGAAATTATAAGGTAATACCTTTTTCAAACTTAACAGAGGATATTTTACCTAACTATAAATCTTTAGAGCAACAATATCTTGATATAGTAACAGCAGAGGTAAATTATGATTGAGATAAAAAATAAAAAAGCATATTTTGATTATTATATAGAAGAAGAAATTGAATGTGGTATAGTACTTAAAGGTACTGAAATTAAATCTATAAGAAGTGGACTTGCTAATTTAAAAGACTGTTATGCGATAATAAAAAATGGTGAAGTTTATTTACTTAATATGTATATAAGTAAATATGATGATGCCAGTATATTTAATCATGACGAAAGAAGAACTAGAAAACTGTTATTAAATAAAAAAGAAATATTAAAGTTAAGAGATAAAGTTGAAGTAAGTGGTTATACATTAGTACCTGTTAAACTATATTTTAAAGGTAATAAAGCTAAGATATTATTAGGTGTTGCTAAAGGTAAAAAAAATTATGATAAAAGAGAATCTTTAAAAGAAAAAGATATAAAAAGAGAAATAGATAAAACATTAAAAAATCGTATATAAATATTGCAATTTTTACCAATTTATTATATACTAAAAGTGTGAGATGATAACGGAAGGAGATGCTTTTATGAAAATAACGTCAGTCAATGTTCACAAAAAAAATGATGATATGAAGATGAAAGGAATAGCTTCAGTATTGCTAGATGATTGCTTTGTAATTCGTGATATAAGAATTATTGAAGGTAAAGATGGTCTTTTTATAGCAATGCCAAGTAGAAAGAATGCAAATGGAGAATATCATGATATAGCTCATCCTATTAATGCAGAAACAAGAAAAATGTTTGAGGATGCTATACTTGAAGAATATAATAAAGAATAAAACTCGTCAAGAGTTTTTTTCATATATATTTTTCTTTTGAATAATATTTATTAGGTGATGATATGGACAAGGATATAGTAACTAATAACCATAATATAAGTATTAATCAAAGAAAGAGTATAGCAATTACAGGGGTAAAAAAAATAGAAAACTTTGATGAAAATGAATTTTTATTAGAAACTAATATGGGCTTTATATTAATAAAAGGTTCAAATTTAGAAATAATTAAACTAGATACATTTCAGGGAGATGTATCAATAAAAGGAAAGATTGATAGTTTAAATTATTTAGAAAACTCTAAAAAAGCAGAAAAATCAGAAAGCGTTTTTTCTAAATTATTTAAATGATAGAGTTATCTTTACAACTTAAATTGATAATATTTTCCTTCTCATTTGGATTTTTCTTTTCTGTAATTTTAGATTGGTTTAATAAAAAAATATGTAAATATAATGAAATCTTAAAACTAATATTTTCTTTTCTTTTGATTTCTTTTATGACTTTAGTATATTTTATAGGAATAAAAAGTATAGGTAATGCCATATTTCATATATACTCAATATTAAATATAATATTTGGATTTTTTACTTATGATATAATTATAAAGTTAATTGCAAATACTAATAAAAAATGATATACTTTATATGGTGATAGTATGTCTAAGAGAAGAGTTCCCAAAGTATCTAAAAGAAGACTTAGTTGTTTTGGGCCTATTTGTTTAATAATAATAGTGTATTTTTCGTTTAGCTTATTATATAATATTTACACAATTTATGAATTGACAGTTGAAAAAAAACAATTAGAAGAAAAATATGTAAAATTACAAGAAGAAGCTGAACAATTAAAAATAGATATAGAAAAATTAAATGATCCAGAATATTTAGCTAATTATGCAAGAGAAAATTACTTATATTCTAAATCAGGCGAATATATTATACAAATGGGTGAAGAATATTCACAAACGACAGAAAAAATTGATACAATTAATACAACAATAAATAAAAATTATTTAATAATAGGACTATGTGTACTTGTATTTTTAATATTTATATATATATTATCTAAAGGTAAAAAGAAAAAATAAAAGGAACTATAATTTTACAGTTCCTTTTTTTTCATCTACATTATTTCCGTCAAAGTAATCACGAGCTTTATAACCTTTTAACAATGCTATTAAATTAGTAGGAAAAGATTTAACTAATTTATTATAATCAGTAATAATATCATTATAATATTTTCTTAATCCAACTATCTCAGATTCTGACTCAATAAGATTAATTTCAATTTTAATAAATTCTTTACAATTTTGTAATTTATTATATTTTTCTTTTAAAGTATGAAATTCATTAATTGCATCATACAAATTTCTATCTAATTCAAAATTAGTAAGTTTTTTAGATCTTAAATTTTCTATCATTTGTAATATTGGCTCTTCCGTTTCAATATTAGCATTTATTATACCTATTGATTTGTTTAAAAGATCAAATCTTTTTCTTAATACTGCATCTATATTAACATCAGCTTCATTAATTCTAATTATATAATCTTGATAACGATTATAAATAGATATTAATACTATTAGTATCAAACATACTACAATTATTACTGATAGTGTTACCATAATAGTACTCATACATATCACCTTATCTATAGACAATTATAACAAATTTTTAATTTCTTATCAATACTTTTTAACCTTTAGATGGATAAAATTGTTGAACAGTATTGATTTCTTCATCAAATTTAATATAATCTACATATATCATCAATAATAAATACCACTCACCAGTAGTAGGATCACTTAAAATAATATGATCTCTACCAGATTGTTCTATAATACCGGTGAATACTTTATCACTCCAATCTTTAGAATCAGCAAAAGATTGATAAACAGACACTTTTTTACCTTTGTTAACTCTTAAAATATTTTCTATATAAGATTGTTCATCAGGTATATATTCCTGAACACTTGATTGATTTGGAGTAGGCATACCATTAGAATATAAAGGTGTACCTGGAAATTTACTATTATTCATATAATTGTTATTCATAAAATCATCCTTTCTTTAAAATATATTTCAAAAAATTTAGAAATATGCTATAATTATCTTGGTGATAATATGAAAGTTAGTATAGGAGTATCGGCAAGACATGTTCATCTAACACAAGAACATTTAGAAATCTTATTTGGTAAGGATTATAAATTAGAAAAAAAGAGTGATTTGAAACAACCTGGACAATTTGCTTCAAATGCTTTAGTAACTATTAAAACGGATAAATCAATTATAGAACATGTTAGAGTTTTAGGACCAATTAGAGATTATACACAAGTTGAAATAAGTAAAACAGATGCTCATAATTTAGGGATAAACCCACCAGTTAGAAATTCAGGAGATTTAATAGGGAGCAGTCCTATAACAATAATAGGGCCTAAGGGTGGTATAGATATACAATATGGTTGTATAATTCCAACTAGACATATACATATTAGACCAGATCAAATGAGTGCCTATGGTTTTGAAGGTAAGAAGACTGTTAATGTAAAATTACCTGGAGAAAAAGGTGGAATAATTTGTAATGTATATTTAAAAGTAAGTGAGGAATCATTTTTTGAAATGCATTTAGATTTAGATGATGCTAATGCTCATTTAATAAATAACGATGATATAGGAGAGATTATATGAAAAAGAAATACTTATTAATATTGTTAGTTACACTTTTAACTTCAATGTGTTTTGTAATGCCAATAAGGGCAAAAGTAAAGTATTATTGTGTTTATAATACTACTAGTAAAGATATTAAAATTAAATTTAGATTATATATGGCAAAGAATGGGAAAATAAAATCAGAAGATGCCATACTTACTGGTAATGATGTAGTGGGTAAAAAAGATTCAGAAGATGTAATAAATTGGGTTTCAGCTTATAATGGATTTAGTGGCCAGAGCTATTATGAAAAAAATAAAAAATGCCCATCAAAGGCCATTTTGGTACATAGAAAAGGTAAGCTTGGTTTTTGGACTTATAGGTTTTATGTCTCAGATAACACAAATGTAAATAAAATGTCGGATTCATTAAAAAAGAAGTTTAGTATTCAAAAAAGTGGTTTTCCAGTAGTGTTTGATTTAATTGAACAAACTGAAGAAAGTGAAGAAGAAACACCATCCTCTTGTTTAGAATTTAATGATAAAGGAACTTGTGAAAATAATAAGTATTTTGCATGTGTTTGGAATAAAGAGAATGGTTATTGTAATGTTGATAAATTACAATATGTTACGTGTGGAAATGCATTTGATATTCCAAAAGAGGCTCCAGCTCTTACTAGTTTCTTTGTAAATTTACTTAAGATTGCTACTCCAATTGTTTTAATAGTAACAAGCATGATTACTTTATTAAAGGCTTTAGCAGCTTCTAAAGAAGATGAAATAAAGAAGGCAAAAAGTTCCTTACTTAAAAAAATAATAGCTTCTGTTATGGTATTCTTTGTAATATCTATTGTACAATTTGTAATTTTAAAAGTGGCTGACTCAAGTGAGGCAGAGAATATATCATCTTGTATGTCATGTTTCTTAAATAATGATTGTTCAGCAAATACATATTATAAAACTACTGTAAGTGGTGTAGATATTTGTACAAACCTTTATGGCGAAGATGTTAAGTGTAGTAAATAATTGACAAAATAAGTATTGTGTGCTAATATTAAGACGTCTAAAAAAGACGTCTTTTTTTTGAGGTGATGTTATGTCAAAAATAATAACTATTCCATCAAGTATAGATGAAATAAATAAAACATTAAATATAATAGATGGTTTTATAATTGGAATAGATAATATGAGTGTTAATACTAATCTAAATATATCAATAAATAGTATTAGTATATTAGATGATTATAAAGATAAAGATATTTTTATTTCGTTAAATAAAAATATGCATAATATAGATTTAAAATGTTTAAAAGATATTATGATTAAACTAAATAACTATAATATAAAAGGTGTTTTATATTATGATGTTGCAATATTGCAAATATATAAAGAAATAAAACCTAATTATGAATTAGTATGGTCACAAGAACATTCAACAACTAATTATAGTACAATTAATTATTGGTATGGGAAAGGTGCTAAATACACATATTTATCTAGTGATATAACTTTTGAAGAGATAAAAGAGATTAAACAAAATAGTAAATCAACATTATTAGTAAATTTATTTGGATATTTACCTATGTTTGTATCTAAAAGACATATAGTTAAAAATTACTTAAATTATTTTAAATTAAAAGACTCTTCAAAAATTAATTATATGGAAAAAGAAAATAAGATATATCCTATAATAGATAAAGAGATTGGAACTATGTGTTATTCTAATAATATATTAAATGGATTAAAATATAGTTTAGATTTACTTGATTGTTATATAGTATTAAATAGTTTAGATATTGATTTAAATAAATTTATTTGTATTATTAATTTATTTAAAAATGTTAATAGTAAAAATATAGAGGATAGTAATAATAAAATAAATAATATGTTTAATAATGTAGATTTGGGATTTTTAGAAAAAAAGACAATATATAAGGTGAAGAAAAATGATAAATAAACCAGAATTATTATCTCCAGCAGGTGATTTAGAAAGATTAAAGATAGCACTTTTATATGGAGCAGATGCTGTATATATAGGTGGACCATTATTAAACTTAAGAGCAAACGCCATTAATTTTACAATGGAAGAAATAAAAGAAGGTGTAGAATTTGCTCATAAATTAAATAAAAAAGTATATGTTACTATTAATATAATGATACACAATGAAGAAATAAAGGAAATAAAAGAGTATTTAAAAACAATAGAAAAAATAGGTGTAGATGCAATAATAGTAAGTGATCCAACTATTATTGATATTGCTCGTAAAAATACTAATCTAGAAATACACTTATCAACACAAGCAAGTACTTTAAATATAGAGGCTTGTAAGTATTGGAAAAGTGAAGGAGTAAGTAGAATTGTACTTGGAAGAGAATGTACTAAAGAGGAAATAAAGGAAATAATTGAAAATGTAGATATAGAAATTGAAACATTTATACATGGTGCTATGTGTGCAGGTTATAGTGGTAGATGTGTTATGTCTAATTTTTTAACTAATAGAGATGCTAACCGTGGAGGATGTAGTCAAATATGTAGATGGGATTTTGATTTATTAGATGAAAATAAAAAACAAATAAAAGGTGATAGACCATTTACTTTTTGTTCTAAGGATTTATCTATGTTAAAATATATACCTGATATGATTGATATAGGTATTGCTTCATTTAAAATAGAGGGTAGAATGCGTTCTTTATATTATATTGCTACAGTAGTTTCAATATATAGAAAAGTTATAGATGAATATTGTAACGATAAATTAAATTATACATATAATATGGAGTATGAGAGAATACTTTCTAACTGTGCTAATAGAGATTCAATAACACAATTCTTTAACGGAGTTTATGATGAAAATTGTAGTTATTATAATGGAAGAGAAGAGATATCTAATCAGGATTTTTTAGGGATAGTATTAGACTATGATGAGACTACTAAAATAGCTACAATAGAACAAAGAAATTATTTTAAAAAAGGTGATATTGTAGAAATATTTGGACCAAATCATGATACTATTGTATATAAAATAGATAAAATTATAAATGCTGATAATGAAATTATTGATGTTGTAAGACATCCTAGAGAAATTGTAAAAATTAGTATAGAAAATAAATTAAATACATATGATATGATAAGAATTAAAAGATAGTTGACAAAACTAAATTTATGTAGTATTATTTTGTATGTTTACAAGAAAAGATTGAGGTGAACGATTATGTCAAAAGATAAAGAATTATATGTAACAGAAGAAGGATTAGAGGAAATAAAAAAAGAATTAGAGGAATTAAAGCTTGTAAAAAGACCTGAGGTTATATCAGCTCTTAAAGATGCTAGAGCTCAAGGTGATTTAAGTGAGAATGCAGAATATGATGCAGCTAGAACAGAACAAGCAGTAGTGGAATCTAGAATAAAAGAGTTAGAAGTTATGTTAGAACGTGCAGTAGTTATAGAAAAAGTTAATACTGATGTAGTTTCTATAGGTACTAAGGTGACAATAGAGTATGTTGATGATGAAGACCAAGAAGAATATTCTATAGTAGGTAGTCAAGAAGCAGATCCTTTTTCTAATAAAATATCAAATGAGTCTCCAATAGCTAAAGCTATTTTAGGATTAAAAGTAGGAGATGTAGTATCTGTTGAAAGTCCAAATGGAAAATATGACGTTAAAATTTTAGCAATTAATTAGAATAGTAAATTTTTTACTATTTTTTTTATAAATTAAAAAGATATGGTATAATTTATAATAGAAAGGAGTGTTGATATGACAAGAGCTGAATTAAAAGAAAAAGCTAAGATGAGACTAAAAGATAATTGGGGTGAAGCAATAATTGTAGTGGCTATACTTGGATGTGTTTCAATATTATCTGGAATTATGGTAGGGATTATAGTCAGAAATGAATATACAGGTAATACTATGACATCAATAATTGGTATAATAATTAATTCTTTACTAATGTTAGGATTTAATAGTTTTTATTTAAAGTTATCTAGGGGAGAACAAGTAACTTATAAGGAATTATTTAGTAAGACAAATATGTTTAGTGTTGCACTATTATCTATTATTTTAATGAGTATATTTGTAACCCTTTGGTCACTATTGCTTGTAATTCCTGGTATTATAGCAGCCATAAGTTATTCACAAGTTCCTTATATTTTATTAGATAATCCCAATATGAGCGCTATGGACGCAATAAAAATGAGTAAAAATATGATGCAAGGTCATAAGGCAGATTATTTTGTGTTGATGTTAAGTTTTATTGGATGGTCAATTTTAGCAGCATTAACTCTTGGTATTGGTTATTTATGGTTAATTCCTTATACTCAAGTTACTATGGCTAATTTCTATGATTCAATAAAAATTTGAAATAGTAATATTTTTATGTTAAGATAATAATAGGATGTGATAATATGTTATTTAGAAAAGCAATTTTAATAGTTCATGGATTTGCTGGAGGTACTTATGATGAAGAAGCTTTAGCAAACTATCTAGAACTTAATAAATTTTATGATGTATATCAATTTACACTACCAGGACATGAAAAAAATTTAAGTAAGGTTAAATACAGTGAATGGATTAGAGCAAGTGAAAAACAAATAGAGTGGTTAATAAGTAAAGGTTATAACAAAATTTATTTATTGGGTCATAGTATGGGTGGAGTAATTGCTACATACTTAGCTTCTAAATATAGTGAAGTAAAAAAACTAGTTTTAGCCGCACCTGCTTTTCAATATTTAGATGTAATAAAAGATAATTTAAATGTCACAAAGTCACTTAAAATGACTCCAAAAGTAATAAAGACTTATGGTGGAGATGAAATATTTGCTAGACTTCTTAAATTAAACCCAAGTGCTATAAGAGAATTTATGTCATTAATAAAAGAATATTATAATTATCCAAAAGAAGTAAAATGCCCAATACTATTAATACAAGGAAAAAATGATAATTTAGTACCACTTACTTCTGTAAAATATGTATATGATAGTGTAAAATCTAAAGAAAAAAAATTAGTTTATGTAAACTTTTTAACACATGATATTTTTAGAAGTAATAGAGATGAAGAGATTTATAAACTAGTAGAAGACTTTTATAAAAAGGGTGGTAGTGGTATATCAACAATATAGGAATTTGAAAATAATTCCTTTTTTTAATGTTATGTGATATAATACATACATTGGAAGTGATATTATGAAAACTGATGATTTTGATTTTTACCTACCAGAAAATTTAATCGCACAAACACCTTTAGAAAGACGAGATTCTTCAAGATTATTAATATTGGATAAAGAAACAGGAGAAATTACACATAAACATTTTACAGATATAATAGATTATTTAGATAAGGATGATATATTAGTTTTAAATGATACAAAAGTAATGCCTGCAAGACTTTACGGTGTTAAGAATGAAACAAATGCAGTAATAGAAATACTTATGTTAAAAGAAAAAAATAAAGATGTTTGGGAATGTTTAGTAAAGCCAGCAAAAAGAGTAAAGGTAGGTACAGTTGTAAAATTTTCAGATGAATTAAATGCAGAATGTATAGGTTTAGGTGAAGAAGGTATTAGAATATTTAAATTTAATTATAAAGGAATATTCTATGAAATATTAGATAAATTAGGAGAGATGCCGTTACCACCATATATTCATGAAAAATTAAAAGACAAAGATAGATATCAGACTGTATACGCCAAAAATATAGGGAGTGCAGCTGCACCAACAGCAGGATTACATTTCACAGAAGATTTAATAGAAAAAATAAAATCAAAAGGCATTAAAATGGAATATATAACATTACATGTTGGACTTGGAACATTTAGGCCTGTTAATGTAGAAGATGTAACAAAACATAAAATGCATAGTGAGTTTTATCAAATGAGTAAAGAGGTAGCTGATGTTTTAAATGATGCTAAAAAGAAACATAAAAGAATAATAAGTGTTGGTACGACATCTACAAGGACACTTGAAACAATAATGAATTTATATGGTGAATTTAGAGAATGCAGTGGCTGGACAGATATATTTATATATCCTGGATATAAATTTAAGGCAATAGACTCATTAATAACAAATTTTCACTTACCTAAAAGTACATTAATAATGTTAGTAAGTGCTTTAGCTGGTAAAGAAAATATAATGAATGCATATAAAGAAGCGGTTAAAGAAGAATATAGATTTTTCTCATTTGGAGATAGTATGTTTATAAAGTAGGTATTTATGCAAAAAAAAGAAATAGGAAAAAAGAAATTTTTAGGTAGTGGTGCTTTTAACAAATGTTATACATTAGAAAATGGAAATGTATATAAAGAATTTGGTAAACCTCTTAATTTAGTAGAAATAGATAGATTTAAGTATTTATTAGAATATAAAAACTCTTCAATGGCATTTCCATTTGATTTTGTATATGATAATAAAAAGTTTTATGGCTATATAACAGAAAAAGCACCTGGTATAGTAATGGAAAGGGCATTTGAAAAGTCAAATATATTAGATATGTCTACTAATTCTATTAGGGTAGAAAAAGATATTAAATATATATCAAATGGACTTATAATGATGTATGATTTTCATGATAATAACTTTATGTATGATGGTAAAAAATTTACAATAATTGATTTTGATGAGTATAATAAAATGTCAATATATAGTAAAGATGAAATAACTAAAAGAAATATAAAAACATATAAAGGTATATTCTATAGATTATTTAGTGAAAATATAAAAATAGGTAATAATACAAATTATATATTAAGTAGGGCACAAAAATATTTACACTTAGATATGTCTGCAAGTGAAATGCTATATCAAATAAAAGAAGATGTAGACAAATATTATAAAACAGATGTAAATACACCAGAAGAAATAAAACAAATAATAAGTAGGTGATTTATGGTAATTTGTATAGTAGGACCTACGGGAGTAGGTAAAACTAAGTTAAGTGTAGAACTTGCTAAAAAATTAAATGGTGAGATAATAAATGCTGATAGCACACAAGTATATAAAGGCCTTGATGTAGCAACCGCTAAAATAACTGAGAAGGAAAAAGAAGGAATACCTCATTACTTATTTGATATAAAAACTATAGAAGAAGATTATACAGTATACGATTATCAAAAAGATGCTAGAAAAGTAATTGACGATATATTAAAAAGAGGTAAAACACCAATACTTGTTGGTGGTACAGGATTATATATAAAAGCATGCTTATATGATTATAAATTTAATGAAGAATTAAATAAAAAGGATTATAGTTCGCTATCATTAGATGAACTTTATCAACAACTATTAAAAATAGATCCTAATACTAATATACATCATAACAATAGAAAACGAATAGAAAGAGCTCTTGATTATTATTATTCAAATAATGAGACTTTAAGTTCTAAAGAAAAAACTAATAAATTATTATACGATACATATTTTATAGGACTTACTTGTGATAGAGATATTTTATATAATAGAATTAACAAAAGAGTAGATATGATGGTAGAGAATGGTTTGTTAGAAGAAGCTAAAAAAATTTATGATACAAATATAAGAACAAAAGCAGTATTAACTCCTATAGGATATAAAGAGTTATTTAAATATTTTGATGGTGAAATAACTTTAGTTGAATCTTTAGATCTTATAAAACAAAATAGTAGAAGGTATGCTAAAAGACAATATACTTGGAATAATCATCAAATACCAGTTAAGTGGTTTAATGTAAATTTTAAGTGTTTTAATACAACAGTTAATGAAATTTTAAAATATTTATCAAAATCTAATATATTGTAATGTAAACTAAATTTATAAGTAAGTAGTTTTATTTACTTATTTTTTTTGATGTGCTATAATTTACTTATGATAGGAGGAATAAATATGAGATGTGTAGGTACTGTTGTTAGAGGTATAAGAACACCTATAATAAAAGAACATGATGATTTAGCTAATATAGTTGTAGATTCACTTATGAAAGCTAAAGAAAGTGAAGGATTTGAATTTAGAGATAGGGATGTAGTTGCTATAACTGAGGCAGTTGTTGGAATTAGTGAAGGTAATTATGTTACTGTTGATGATGTTGCTTTGGACGTACAAAATAAATTTCCAAGTAAAAATATTGGGGTTGTATTTCCAATATTAAGTCGTAATAGATTTTCTATTATTTTAAAAGGTATAGCACGTGGTATGGATAAAATTACTATGTTACTTAGTTTTCCATCAGATGAAGTTGGTAATGGAATTTTAGATGAAGATTTATTAGATAAAAGTAAGTATAATTTATCAAGTGTTATAACAGAAGATGAATATAAAGAAACTTTTGGTTCTTGGATACATCCATTTACTGGTATCAATATGGTAGATTTTTATAGAGAATTAATTGAAAGTGAGAATTGTAAAGTAGAGTTTGTGTTTGCTAATGATCCAAAAGAAATACTAAACTATACTCATGATGTACTTAACTGTGATATTCATACAAGATTACGTACAAAAAGAATATTAGAAAATTCAGGGGCTCATACTGTTTATGGACTTTATGAAGTTATGAATAAATCTATTAATGGTAGTGGATTTAATCCAGATTATGGACTTTTAGGTTCTAATAAATCAACAGAGGAAAGATTAAAGTTATTTCCAAAAACAGGTGATAAGTTAGTTTTAGATATTCAATCTAAATTAAAAGATTTAACTGGTAAAAATATAGAAGTAATGGTATATGGTGATGGAGCATTCAAAGATCCTGTTGGACATATTTGGGAACTTGCCGATCCAGTAGTTTCGCCTGCACACACTAGTGGTTTAGATGGAACTCCAAACGAAATAAAACTTAAATATGTATCAGATAATAAATTTGCTAATTTAAAAGGCGAAGAATTAAAAAATGCTATTAAAGAAGAAATAAGAAATAAAGATAAGGATTTAAAAGGTCAAATGATAACGCAAGGAACTACTCCAAGAAGAATAACTGATTTAATAGGTTCACTTTGTGATTTAACTAGTGGTAGTGGAGATAAAGGTACACCTGTTGTATTTATTCAAGGATATTTTGACAATTTGGCGGATGAATAATTTATGTACGTTGAAAAAGTAGATTTAGTAAAAGTAAAAAGAATTATAAAAATATTAAAAGAAAGAAATACTTTATTTTTGTCAAAAGATGTAATAGATGATTATTTAAATACAGGAGAGCAAATTATTTTAAACTATTATTTAAAACAATCAAATTTACAAAATAAAGTAGTGAGTACAAGATCAAACAAAATATCTTGGAAAGAGTATAATCCATATGATGTATTGGGACTCGAAAATTTTGATTACACACATGAAGAATTAGTAAATGCTTTAAATTTAAAAATTTTAGAATTACAAAAACAAGAAAAAGATATAGAAATTCAAAAAAAATTGATAGATGAAGTATTAGATGCATTCAATGAAATAGATAAAACTAAGATAAAATAATTGACAAATAAGATTTAATTTAGTAATATATTTTCTCGGTGATGCAAATGGATCAATTTGAAAATATGAATATAGAACAATTGCAACATATTAAATATTTAATGATTGTAATGAAAAAAAATAGTAAAAAATTTGAAGATTTAGATAGTGAATTTTTAAATAAATATTTAACAAATGAAGAAATAATTTTATTTTATAAGGCATTATGTATGTATTATAAAAATAAACCTAAAGTAAATGAGCCTAAATTGTTTTGGGATGAATATAATCCATATAAAGTTTTAGGAGTTAGTGAAAAAGAATATACTAAAGAAGAATTGTTAAATATATTAAAGTGTAGTATGAATGAACTTAAATTAGAAAAGAATAAACAAAAAAGAAAAATTCTAACTGATAAAATCCTAGATGCATATAACGATATAATTAATAAAAGAGTTTAACTCTTTTATTTTTATGTTATAATATTTATTGGTGATAAAATGCAAGATTATGTAAAAGGAATATTTAGACAAATTATATTTAAAAGTGACAAAGGCTATATAATAGGTCTTTTAAAAGTTACTGAAACAAATATGGTAGAAATGCAAGATTATATAAATAAGACTATTACTTTTACAGGTTATTTTGCAGATTTAAATCTTAATGAAAAATATATTATGTATGGTGAGATTGTAAATCATCCTAAATATGGATTTCAATATAATGTTACTAATAGTGAGAGAATTAAACCAGATGATAAAGATGGTATTATAGAATTTTTATCTAGTGATCTTTTTAAAGGTATTGGAGAAAAAATGGCAACTAGAATAGTAAATATTTTAGGTGATAAAACTCTTGATATGATTTTAAAAGATAAAACTTGTCTTTATCAAGTACCAAAACTATCTGAAGAAAAAATAAATATAATTTATGATACATTAGTAAAATATGAAGAATCACATGAAATAATTGTAAAATTAACAGAATTAGGTTTTTCTATGAGAGATTCACTTTCTATTTATAATATGTATAAGAGTAATACAATTAGAATAATTGAGAATAATATATATAGAATAATAGATGATGTAGATGAAATCAATTTTACTAAAGTAGATGAAATAGCAACCAAAATAAATGAAGATAATTATAATATAAATAGGATAAAAGCATGTATTATTTATGTTATGAAAAATATAAGTTTTTCAAAAGGAGACACATATTTATATATAAATGAAATATATGAAGGAGTTTCATATTATTTAAAAACAGATATATCTAGTGATCTTTTTGATGAGGCTATAAATGAGTTAGATGGTGAATTGAAAATAAAAATAGAAGAAGATAGATACTATATTTTTGATGAATATGAATCTGAAGAATATATAGCTTCTAAAGTTAATTATTTGATAAATAAACCTGTTAGTAAATATAAAAATTTAGATTTAAGGATAAAAGAGTTAGAAGATAAATATGAAATTAAGTATAGTCCTAGGCAAGAAGAGGCTATAATAAAAGCTTTAGAAAACAATATAGTAATTGTAACTGGAGGTCCTGGTACAGGAAAAACTACTATAATAAAAGCTATAGTCGATTTGTATAAGAAATTAAATAAATTAGAACTCAAAGAATTAATAAATTCTATCGCACTTTTAGCGCCCACAGGAAGAGCAAGTAAACGTATGAGTGAATCTACTAATTTACCAGCTACTACAATTCATAGATTTTTAAAATGGAATAAAGAAACAGATGAGTTTATGGTTAATGAATATAACCCAGATTTTTCTAATTTAATAATAGTAGATGAAGTTAGTATGATAGATAATCATTTAATGAGTAGTTTACTTAAAGGACTTACAAATAATATTAAGTTAGTATTAGTAGGAGATTATAATCAATTGCCTAGTGTTGGTAGTGGCAATGTTTTAAAAGATTTAATAGATAGTGATATTATTGATGTAGTTGAACTTGATTTATTATATAGACAAGATGAGTCTAGTTATATACCTGTGCTTGCTAATGAAATAAAAAATGAAACTTTAGAAGATGATTTTTTAATAGATCGAGATGATTATAAATTTTTAGAATGTTCAAGTGATGCTATTGTTCCTAGTTTAGTAAATATAGTAAAAAAAGTAATAAGTAAAGGCTATGATTATAAAAGAGTACAAATAATGGCTCCGATGTACGCTGGTGTAAATGGAATAGATAATATAAATAAAGTTTTACAAGATGTATTTAATCCATCTTGTGTAGGATGTAAAGAAATAAAGTATGGAGATGTTATTTTTAGAGAAAATGATAAGATACTACAACTTGTTAATGATCCAGATAATAATGTATTTAATGGTGATATAGGTGTAATAAAAGATATAAATTATAAAGGAAAGAGTGGACATCCTGAGATTACAATAGATTATTATGGAACTATTGTTACATATCAATCAAAAGATTTTAATAAATTTAAACATGGATTTATTATAAGTATACATAAAAGTCAAGGTAGTGAATTTGAACTTGTAATAATGCCAATTTGTTTATCCTATAAAAGAATGCTTTATAAAAAGTTAATTTATACAGGAATAACACGTGCTAAAAAAAGATTGATAATAATAGGAGATCCTAACGCATTTATGTTTGGTATAAAAAAAACTATAGAATATTCTAGAAAAACTAATTTATTAGAAAAATTAACTAATAAATTGTATAATAAATAAAAAACTAGAAATAATAAAAATGTATATAATTTATTTATATACAAAGTCATATTTCTAGTGAGGTGAAATTATGAAAATAGTAAAATCGATGGCTTTAATAGCTGTTGGTGCTGGAGCCGTGCTAGCTTACCAAAAATATAGTGAGCCAGTAATGGAAAAATTAGAGGATATAGCAGATAGTGCTATGAAAAAAGCAAGTAAAAAACTAGAAGATATGGGTTAATAAAAAGGAAATTTTAGTTTCCTTTTTATGTTAACATAAATAAAATAAAAGAAAGTAATAACATAATACCGTTATGTATAAAGTGAATACTCATTGATACACATATATTTTTAGATTTACAATAGATATAAGCAAATATAAATCCTGGGATACTATAAGGTATTATAAATAATAAATCAATAGGAGCATTAAAACTTCCTAATACATGTAAAGACCCAAAAACAAGTCCTGAGATAATTATAAAAAGTATATCATTTTTATAAAATATCTTTCTAAAAGATAATCTAAATACTAATTCTTCTAGAACAGGCGCTATAAATACAGTTACTACAAATGTATATATAGGAGCTATTTTTAGGTTATCCATAATAGTTTGTTGATTATTTGATGTAAGTGATGTCGTAAAATTTGTTATTAAGATATTCGCTATCATCATAAGGCCTAACATCATAAACCAGTATTTTATATATTCTTTAAAATATTTAGTATTATTTTTTATAAAATCTTTTAAATTAGGAATAAAATCTTTTTTGTATATATATACTATTATTAAAGTTAAAATAAGTTCATAAAAACCTAAATAAATACTTTTAACAGCAATACTTAGTTTACTATAATTAACACCAAATAAATTTAGGATGTTAGTATATATAGAAGAACCTATAAAATATAATAGAATTACTCCGATACCAGTCAAAATGCTTTTTATATTAATACGTTTTTTTTCCATATATCCTCCATATCTATTATATATTATACCAAAATTTAATAAAAAAATCTTTTATTTTTCTATAAAAGATGATATAATTAGTATGTTGCAAGCAAGAGTGGGAAAAAATCCCACTCTTTAAATTAATTTGGAGGTGTTCATGGAAATTGCAGTTAAAGTGAGAAATCTAATAGAAGACAAAATAAAAGAAGCAGGTTTTATATTAGATGAGGTATTATATGTAGAAGAGGATAATAATTATTATTTGAGAATTATTATTGATAAGAATGGTGTTATAGATGTATCAGATTGTGTTACAGTAACTAGGATAGTAGATCCATTATTAGATGAAGTAGATTACATAGAAAATAGTTATATATTAGATGTATGTTCTAAAGAGAAAGGATGTGAATAATATGGATAGTAAAGAATTTAAGAAAACACTAGAAATATTAGAAAAAGAAGGTATAGATAAAGATTATATAATAGAAGCTATGTCTTTAGCGCTTTTAAGTGCTTACAAAAAACAAACAGGACTTCCAAATGGAAGAGTAGAATATGATGAAGATAATATGCGTTTTAAATTATTTTCATTTAAAACAGTAGTGCTTGATGAAAAACATAAAGAATCATTAGATGAAGATAATATTCCAATGGCTGATGAAGAAATTCTAACAGAAGAGCAATTAGAAGATGAAGACTTAGAAGATTTACCAGAAGAATTTAGATATAGACCATTTGTATTTAATAATAAAATACATATAACGCTTGAAGATGCTAGAAAAATAGATCCTAGTATTAAAGTTGGAGATACTATAGAAGAAGAAGTAACTCCAAAGGATTTTGGTAGAGTTGCTGCTGCTACTGCTAAACAAGTTGTAATTCAAAAAGTTCGTGAGGCAGAAAGAAATAATATAGCTCGTGAATTTGGTGAAAAACAAGATGAAATGATGTCAGGTACAGTAGAAATGGAAGATGAGAATAATTATTATATTGATTTAGGAAAAACTCAAGGATTACTTCCAAAGACTGAAATAATACCTGGTGAAAAAATTCAAATGGGTTCAACAATAAAAGTATACATAAGTAAAGTTGATATTAATTCAAAGGGTGCTTTAATACTTTTAAGTAGAAAACATTTTGGTTTTGTAAAAAGATTATTTGAACTTGAAATACCAGAAATTAGTGATGGAACAGTACTTATTTATAGTATAGCTCGTGAAGCAGGTAACAGAACTAAAATAGCCGTATATTCTGAGATTAGTAATGTAGATCCAATTGGAGCTTGTATAGGGGAAAGAGGTACAAGAATAGCTAATATATTAAATGAATTAGGTGGCGAAAAAATAGATATTGTAAAATATTCTAAAGATCCTGTAGAATTTATACAAAATGCACTTAGTCCTGCTAAAGATTTGAGAGTATTTATATTAGATGAAAAAACTAAAGAAACTATGGTTGTAGTTGATGATAAAAATTTAAGTTTAGCTATAGGTAAAAAAGGTATAAATGTAAAACTTGCTAGTCGTCTTACACATTATAATTTAGAAATAAAAACAATAGAACAAGTACATGAAGCTGGAATAAACATTTTAGAGTAGGTGAGTCATGAAAAAGATACCAATGAGATCATGTGTAGTGACTTTAGAAAAATTACCTAAGAAAGAACTAATAAGAGTTGTTAGAACTCCAGAAGGAAATGTAATTGTTGATGAGACAGGAAAAGCAAATGGTAGAGGTGCTTATTTAAAAAAAGATTTAAATACATTTAATATTGCTCAAAAAAATAAAATATTAAATAAAAAATTAGAGGTTGAAGTTCCTGATTCTATATATGATGAGTTAAGAAAATTAGTAGGTGAAATATGAAAAGAGAAGATTATATAACTTGGGAAGAGTATTTTATGGGGTTAGCGCTTCTTTCTGCTGAAAGAAGTAAAGATCCAAATTCACAAGTGGGAGCTTGCATAGTAGATGATGATAATAAAATAATTTCAGTAGGATATAATGGAGCTCCTCGTGGTTATGATGATGATAAGAATATGTCTTGGGAAAGAGAAGGAAACTTCTTGGATACTAAGTATGCATATGTATGTCATTCAGAGTTAAATGCAATTTTAAATTCAAAAACTTCAGTTGAAGGATGTAGAATTTACGTAACACTTTTTCCATGTAATGAGTGTGCTAAAGCTATAATTCAATCTGGAATTAAAGAAATTGTTTATTTAAGCGATAAATATAATGGTACAGAAGGCAATTTAGCATCTAAAAAAATGCTAGATGCTTGTGGAATTCCTTATAGAAAATATAATCAAAAAGGAAAAGAATTAGTATTTAAATTATAGGTGAGGTTATGGATAGGGAATATATGGATAAAGCCTATGAACAAGCAAGTAAGTCTATTTGCTTACGTGCTCATGTAGGGGCTGTGTTTGTTAAAAATAATAAGATAATTGCTCAAGGATATAATAATGTTGTAGGTGGAATAAGGCCATGCTTAGAACAGGGATGTTTGAGAGATGAATTAAAAATACCAAGTGGAGAAAGAAGAGAAGTATGCAGAAATATATGTGCTGAGCAGTTAGCAATCAGTGAGGCTGCTAGAAATGGTATTGAAATAGATGGAAGCACTGCATACATTACTACATTTCCATGCCACATATGTGCTAAACTTTTAGTAAGCAGTGGTATAAAAGAAATAGTTTATGATCAAGATTATCCAGATGCCTTATCTAAAAGATTTTTAGCGGAGGCAGGTACTAAAATAAGAAAATTGTAGAAAGAGGTGTAAATTATGATGAGTGTATTAGAATACGCACAAGATGTAAACAAAACCTTAAAAGAAATATTAGAATTATGTAAAAAGTTAAATATATCAGTTTCAAATGAAGATGATATGTTAGATGAAGAAGCTATTACAGAACTTGATGGAGCTATTTCTTCTTTAGAAGAAGAAATGGATTTAGAATATGAAGAAGAGTTAATAGAAAAAGAAAATAAAAAACAAGAAAGTATAGTAAGTAATACAAAACAAAAAAAACAGGTTCAAGTAATAAATAAAGCTAAAACAAATAAAAAAGAATTAGCTAAAAAGAAAAAAGAAATGTATAAAAACAAAGAAAAACTTATAAGTAATGGACCAGTACAAAATTCAAACGTAGTAACTTATAAGGAAGGTATGACTATTGGTGATTTAGCAAAAGAGTTAAATGTTTCATCAGGAGAGCTTGTAAAAAAATTATTTATGTTAGGTATACTTGCTACTGTAAATAATAAAGTTGATTTTGATAATGCTGAATTGTTGGTATCAGAATATGGTAAAGAATTACAAAAAGAACAAATAATAGATGAAACTAAATTTGAAGAATTTGATATTCAAGATAAAGAAGAAGATTTAGTTAAAAGACCTCCAGTAGTTACTATTATGGGACATGTTGATCATGGTAAAACTACTTTACTAGATACAATTAGAAAAACAAGTGTTGCAGAAGGAGAAGCTGGGGGAATAACACAAGCTATAAGTGCTTATCAAGTTAAAGTAAAGGGTGAATATATAACATTTATAGATACACCAGGACATGCAGCCTTTACAGAAATGAGAGCACGTGGAGCTTCTATTACTGATATAGTTATTATAATAGTAGCTGCAGATGATGGAGTTATGCCACAAACAAAAGAAGCAATAGACCATGCAAAAGCAGCTGGAGTTCCAATTATTGTAGCTATAAATAAGATAGATAAACCTGGAGCTAATGTAGAACGTGTAATGAGTGAGCTTGCAGAATATGACCTTACTCCAGATACTTGGGGTGGAGATACAATATATTCACAAATAAGTGCTAAAAATGGAACAGGAATAGAAGAATTATTAGACAATATATTATTGGTATCAGAAATGGAAGGATATAAAGCAAATCCATCTCGTTATGCAAGTGGTAGTGTAGTTGAATCTAGACTTGATAAACAAGTAGGTCCTATAGTTACAATACTTGTACAAAATGGTACTTTAAGACTTGGAGATCCTATAGTAGTAGGTACAAGTTATGGTAAAGTAAGAACACTTAAAAATGATAAAGGCGAGGAAATTACAGAGGCTTATCCAAGTCAACCAGTAGAAATTACAGGGCTTAATAATACACCTAGTGCTGGAGATAAATTTATGGCTTTTGAAACAGAAAAACAAGCTAGAAGTATAGGGGAAGCTAGAAAAGAAGAAGAACATTTAAAACAAAATGCTAAAGGAACGGTATCTTTAGAAGATATTTTTGCTAAAATACAAGAAGGTGTAAAAGAAATTAATGTAATTGTAAAAGCAGATGTAAATGGATCTAGTGAAGCTGTAAAAAATTCTTTAGAAAAAATAGAAGTAGAGGGTGTTAAAGTAAAAGTACTTAGAAGCAGTGTAGGAGCTATTACTGAAAGTGATATAGTACTTGCTAATGCATCTAATGCTATAATAATTGGATTTAATATAAGACCAAATAATACTATAAAAGATTATGCAAAAGAAAAAGGTGTAGAAATTAGACTTTACGATATAATTTATAAAGCAGTAGAAGATATGGAAGCAGCAATGAAAGGTATGTTAGATCCAGAATATGAAGAAAAAGTAATTGGTAGTGCAGAAGTAAGACAATTATTTAAATTTTCTAAAGTAGGAACAATAGCAGGTAGTTATGTTTTAGATGGCGTAATTAAATCAAATTCAAAAGTACGTATAATAAGAGATAGCGTTGTTATATATGATGGTGAAATTAATTCTATTCAAAGAGAAAAAGATAGTGCGAAAGAAGTTAAAAAAGGCTTAGAATGTGGTATAACAATAAACAATTTTAATGATATTAAAGTTGGAGATGTTATAGAAGCCTATGAGATGGTAGAGAAGAAATAATGTCAGTAAAGAATGAAAGAATAAATAGTAATGTTTTAAAAGAATTGAGTTATATAATAGCAAACGAAGTAAAAAATCCTAATATAAAATTTGTAACAATAACAGCTGTTGATGTTACAAGTGACTTAAGTTATGCTAAGATATATTTCACAACATTAGATGACAAAATAGAAACATTAAAAGCTCTTAAAAGTGCAAAAGGTTATATAAGAAGAGAGCTTGCTGATAGAGTAGAATTAAGACATGTTCCAGAATTAGAATTTATTTATGATGAATCTATAGAATATGGAAAACATATAGAAGATAAAATAAAAGAGATACATGAAAGTGATTGATTATTCAATCCTTTTTTAGTATAATAAACATAGTTAATATACGAAAGTAGAGATAAAAATAATACTAGGTGAGGGAATCTTACCCCAAAGTATAAATAGAAAGAAGAAAAATATGAAAAAAGGATTTACATTAATAGAACTTTTAGCAGTTATAGTAATACTAGCTATAATTGCACTTATAGCAACACCAATAGTACTAGACATAATAGATGATAGTAAAAAATCTTCAGTAAAAATAAGTGCTGATAATTATGCAAAAGCAGTAGAATATTATATAGCAGATTCATTATCAAATAATAAACAAATAGAAGATGGAATATACTATGTAAATGAATTAGATATACAAGCAAAAAATAAACCAATAAATGGGTGGTATAAAATAGAAAATAGTCAAGTAAGTGACTATAAATTATTATTTGAAAATTATATAGTAGAAAGATACGATGGAAATAAAATAGATATAACAACTAGTAAGTCAAAAGATATAGATATAACAGAAAAAAGAGAAATGAATTTAGTAAATTTAGATAAGAGTGAAGGGTTAAAAATAGATTATATTTCATTATCATATGATAAGAATTTAAAAATAAATTTTTATATAAATAAAGACACATATAATGAATATACAGATTTAAAAATAAATATAACAAATGATTATTATTATGCATATAATAATGCTAATACAACAGAAACTCAAAATATAGTATTAGATAAAGCAGTAAAAAAAGGAAATTATTTTGTATTTGAGTATGATGTAAATAGTATGATATTTTATTTATTTGGAAATTTTAAAACAAAGATAGAAGGAATAAAAGATTCTGAAAGTGTTGTATCATCAGAATATAATTATAATTTAATAGATTATTCAAAAGAAATATTATATTCAGATAAAATAACAGAAAAGAATCAAAAAGTATTAATTTCATTAATAAACTATGGAGAAGCTAGTCAAGAAAATTGGCCATTTTATTTAAGTGAAACAAATAAAATAAAAATAAACAGTGTATTGGAAGAAAAAGATATAAATATGACTAATTTAACTAGTAAAGCTCAAGTAATAGCAAGCAATAATCCAACTTTAGATTCTTCAATTACAAATGCAGATGATGCAGATATGTTAGATAAATTTTATAGAGTAGGATGTCAAATGTTTACAGAATTTCCTTTAAATTTTGAATTTTTTGTTGGTAATAAGGATAAAGAAAAAGCAACTTCCAGTAATATGCCATTGAATGAATTTAAAAAATATGGTGTATTAATATTTGAAGAATCTTTGTTCAATGAAATAATGAGTAACTCTAGTGATTATAGTAGTTTAAATTATAATACAAAAGGAGCAATCATATTAGAAGCAAAAGATGAGAACTATGGGGGTGGCTTTAGTTCAAATTATAATGTTTTTAAGTATATTTTTGATTTACAGCATTTAAACAAATCAATATACTATAGAACATTTTATAGGAATGATGATGGCTCAATAATTTATTCAAAATTATATTCAAGAAGTATAGGAAAAGCATTGGGTGGTTCTGAAAATGCAACAGCTATTACTCTATTAAATTTTGCAGCTGAAGTAAATGAAAGTGATTGATTATTCAATCTCTTTTTGTTATAATTAATATAGTTAAAAATAAGAAAGAGGGTAAAAATATGAATAAAAATAAGGCCTGGGGGGGGGGGTAACCTATAGTAAAGGATTTACCCTAATAGAACTTTTAGCAGTTATAGTAATACTCGCAATTATCGCATTAATTGCAACTCCAATAGTATTAGATATAATAGATTCAGTAAAACAATCATCAACAGAAGCAACAATGAAAAATATAGAGAAAGCAGCTTTGTTAGAATATTCAGATTTAGTATTAGATGGAAAAGAACAAGAAGAAATTATATATAATTGTTATGATGGAAAATGCACATATAATGGTAAGACATTAAATGTAAAAGGAGACATGCCAGATAGAGGAAGAATAATAGTAAATGAAGATGGCGTAACATTTGAAAATATCATAATAAAAGGATATAACTGTATAAAAGAAAATAATAAATTTACATGCAATAATGCAGGACTTATAACAGTAAACGGAACAAATATATTAATAGATAACAATAAAACAACAGAAATAGAGAATTATAGAATATATGGAAATAGTATACAGAATGGAACACCAACCCCAGATACACCAGTAGAGGTAGAAAGTGTAGGAGACCTAATAACACTCGATAATTGTTTAAATTATGGATCAGATGCATGTAATAATGTAGGAAAATATGTAATACCAATAAAAGTAACTGGAAAAAATTTATTTGATATTTCAAAAATAAATTCATTTAAAAAAGCTGATTATGAAATGGATGCTACCGAAAATAATTCGATTGATAATGGAATTATAACATCTAATGTTGGTGCGTATGGTGCCACAGTTTTATTGTACGATTCTAAGATGTTTTTAAATGAGGGAGTTTATACAATTCAAGCAAATTTTATGGCTGATAAAGAATCTGGAAATAAAGTAGTAACTTTAGGATTAAGGGATATTATAAATGGAATAAATTATAGAAATTTTCCTACATTAAGCGATTATAAAATTTGGGAGAGAGAAATTTATAAAATAACAATACCAACTTCATCAAATTTTGCTGTTAATACGCAAGGTGGAGGAGAGCAAGGTGATTATGGAAATCTAAATATAAAAATAAAAGATATACAATTAGAATATGGAGATAAAGCAACTGAATATGAACCATATAAAGAGACAATAACAAATATATATTTAGACGAGCCATTAAGAAAAGTAGGAGAATATTCTGATTATATAGATTTTAGAAATAAAAAAGTAATAAGAATGGTAAAAAATGTAAAGTTCAATGGTGATGAAAAGTGGTATAAATATCCTAGTTATGATTATGCTTATTTTATAGAATCCCTTGATGCAATAAAAAAGTATGACTTATTGATTTGTAATTATTTTCAAATTAATATATCCCAAACTAAACTGCGTCCATCTATTAGATTTATGGTGGATCTTCCTTCTAGACGAATGTATATATTTGATAATAGTGATAATACCCTTTTTGCATCTTTAGATGGATTAAGTTCTTGGCTTCAAGAAAAATATTTATCAGGAAATCCATTGAGTGTTGATTATGTTTTAGAAACTCCAATAGAAGAAAAAATAGATTTACCAAAACTTTCAATAAATAAAGATACAAGTATAATAAGTGTAAATACAACAGTAAAATCTAGTAAGTTGGAAATTCAATATTATAAATAAATTAGATTAAAAAAATCTACACGAAAAGTGTAGATTTAATTTGCTTCTAAATAAATATTTTTATCATAATTGTGTTCTACTTGATCAAGTGAAAGTAATTGTTCTGTTGATATCATAAAGAAATTATGTATTAAATATTGTTTTCCATCGCTAGCAACTGGATCATCCCAAGTAGCATCTAAATGATACCAAGTTCCATCTAAATTAATTAAATTCCATATATGATTTTCTGAAGTTATTTTATAATTAGTTATTCCTAATTTATCAAGATATATTGCCATGATATCACTGTATCCACCACAAATAGATTTACCTGTAGTTATTAAATTATAAGCAGTATATGAATTTAATGTGTTGGCTTCATCATATATTGTATTGTTTATAACAAAATCATGAAACACTTTTATTTTATCATAATTGCTCATAGAATCATTTAAATTATTATTTATAAAAGTATCAATATATTTATTAATAAAAGTTATTTCTCCATCACTATAAACTTTTTTAATTTTTACAGTAACTTTACCACTAGTTTCTACATCAATATTTATACTAGAAAAAGAATTATATGGATGAACAAAATTATTAATATTGGCTATTATATTTTGTTCTGCGATAAGTTTTTTTACATCATCTATGCATTTATCATAATTACAAGAAAATGAATAACTATCATCTCCACTATTTATAATACTATAAAACATATTTAAAACCTCTTGATAACTATTAGCTGAGTTTGAATCTGTATTTTGTACAAAAGCAAAATCATTTTTTAAATAGTATTCATTATATGTTAAGACCTTATTACTTCCTTTATAAATAATTTCATCATTTATAAAACCAGAAATATTATCTCTAAAAATATATACTACTACTAATAAAGAAAGTAAAAAAAATATTTTAAAAAGATCTTTCATAGTATCACCTAGCATAATTATATCATACAAGAAATTTTTATGCCACAAAAAAACAATAACTTGTATAAATATTTACAAATAAAATAAAAAGGAGTAAATTACTCCATAGAATTAACTTTTTTACTTAATCTAGATTTGTTTCTAGCACTTGTGTTTTTAGAAGTTACTCCTTTTTGAGTAGCTTTATCTATAGCTTTGATAGCAGTTTTTAATTTATCGTTAGCTTTTTCTTTATCTTTAGAAGCAACAGCTCTTTCTACATTTTTAATAGCTGTTTTCATACTAGCAGTAAATTCATTATTAACTTTTTCTTTTTTAACATTAACTAAAACTCTTTTTTTAGCATTCTTTAAATTTGGCATAAATTCACCTCCAAGTCACATATACTCATATTTTAACAAAAAAATGTAAAAAATGCAATAAAATAAAGAAATTTGTTAAAAATAATAGTGGTGATTGTATGAATAAAGAAGTAGATTTAGAAAAATATCAACTAAGAACAGATTTAGCTATAGATGAGGTAGAGGAAAAAGAGTCTTTAAAAGGTGTTAAATATAAAGTAAAGAATATTAATAATATTAAAATTACTGATGTTACATTAAGTAAAAATAATGAATTAAATAGAAAAAAAGGTAAATATATAACATTAGAATTTGAAGATGTTACAGATAGAGATAATAAAGATAATGTAACGAATGTTTTAACTAATATATTAAGAAAAATACTAAAAGTAAAAAAGAATTCTCTAGGACTTATTGTTGGACTTGGTAATGATAAATCTACTCCTGATTCATTAGGACCACTTGTAATAAATAATATAGTAGTAACAAATCATATATATTTATTGGATAACTTAAGTGAAGGATATAATAGGGTAGCTGCTATAAATCCAGGAGTAATGGGGCAGACAGGTATAGAAACTAGTGATATAATTGAATCTATTGTAAATAAAATAAAACCAGATTATTTAGTAGTAATAGATTCACTTGCAAGTAAATCAATAGAACGATTAAATAAAACTATTCAAATAACAGATACAGGAATACATCCAGGAAGTGGTATAGGTAATAAAAGAAAAGAAATAAGTTTAGATACAATAGGTATACCAGTTTATGCAATAGGAGTTCCAACGGTTGTAGATGCTACTGTAATAGTAAGAGATACAATAAACTTTATATATAAAAATTATGCATTTAATAAAGAATATATGAAGGATCCAAAAAGCAAATTGACATTTAATAATGTAAACTATTTAAATAAAAAAATAAAAGAAAATGTAGACGATAAAAAGGCATTGCTTGGATTAATAGGCACATTAAATGAAGAAGAACTTGAAAAACTAATATATGAAGTATTAAATCCTATTGGATATAATTTAATGGTTACTCCAAAAGAAATAGATTTTGTTATTGACAAATTATCATTAATTATTGCAAATTCGATAAATAAATCAATTAATAATGTTGACAAAACAAATTAAAGTATGATATACTTTGTTTATAGAAAAGGTAAGGTGGTGAAAATATGAAAAGTAAAAAAGGTTTTACTTTGATAGAGTTATTAGCTGTAATTGTTATTTTAGCAATCATCGCATTAATTGCAACACCAATCGTATTAGGTATAATAGAGGATGCAAGAAATAATGCTAAAAAGCGTAGTGCAGAACTTGTAATTCAATCTGTTGAATTAGCTTATAGTACAGCATTTATGGCTGACGGTTCAGCACCTACTTTAGATAAAGTAAAAAGTGCATTCAAAATGGATAATGCTAAATGGAATGATGATGAAATAACAACAGATGATAATGTTACTTGTACAGTTACTACTACAAATAATAATTTATCAGTTAGTTGTAATGTTGGTGAAAATGCAACTACATCAACAATGGAAATAGTTGCTGGAGCTTAAAATTGTAACATTTAGAAAGTTTGATTAATTCAAACTTTTTATTTTGTAAAAATTATGGTATAATATCAACGTTGAAAGAGGGAAGATAGTATGAGAAAGCCGGTAGTTGCCCTTGTAGGAAAACCTAATGTAGGTAAAAGTACAATATTTAATAAATTAGTAGGGAGAAAAATATCTATAATTGAAGATACTCCAGGTATAACTCGTGATAGAGTGTATGGTGATGTTTCTTATTACAATTATAAATTTCATCTTATAGATACAGGTGGTATTGAAAGTGGTACAGCTGATTTTAATAATGAAATAAAAATGCAAGCAAGTCTTGCTATAGATGAAGCTGATATTGTTGTGTTTGTGGTAGATGGTAAGGAAGGATTAACTAGTGATGACTTCTTAGTTCGTGATATGCTTATGAAAGTAAGTGATAAAGTAATAGTTGCCATAAACAAATGTGATAGTAAAAAAATTAAGGAAACAGAATATGAGTTTTATGAATTAGGATTTGATAAACTTATTAAAGTAAGTGGAGAACAAGGTGATGGAATAAGTGATCTATTAGATATTATTACATCTAATTTTCCTAAATTTGAAGATGATGAAGATGATACTAAAGTAAAATTTTCTATAATAGGAAGACCTAATGTAGGTAAAAGTAGTTTAGTAAATGCGTTACTTAATGAAGATAGGGTAATAGTGTCAAATATAGCTGGAACTACTAGAGATGCTATAGATACAGAATTTAATTATAACAATGAAAAGTATGTAGTTATAGATACAGCTGGTATGAGAAAAAGGGGTAAAGTATACGAAAATGTTGAGAAGTATAGTTTACTTAGAAGTTTAAAAGCTATAGATAGATCTGATGTATGTGTTATTGTTATTAATGCAGAAGAAGGTATTATAGAACATGATAAACATATAGCAGGATATGCTATAGATGCTGGTAAAGCAGTTGTTATAGTTGTAAATAAATGGGATTTAATAGAAGATAAAGATATGGCTATTAAAAAGTGGAAACAAGATATTGAAGCTAATTTTGCTTTTATAGATTATGCTAAGGTAGTATTTTTAAGTGCTAAAACAAAGAAAAGAATACATACATTAATGCCAGAAATATTACAAGCTTATGAAAATAGTAAAAAAGAGATAAAAACTAGTGTTTTAAATAAAGTTATAATGGATGCTTATGAATTAAATATACCACCTAGTTATAAGGGAAAAAGACTTAAAATTTATTTTACATCTCAGGTAAAAAGTGCACCACCAACATTTAATATTCAAGTAAATAGTAAAGGTTTAGTACACTTTTCTTATAAAAGATATTTAGAAAATAAAATAAGAGAAGCTTTTGACTTTAGTGGAACACCAATTGTAATTAATTTTAAAAGTAAAGGAGAACAATAATTGTTTTCTTTTTTTGTTTATGATAAAATTATAATGGTGATAATATGAAGAACATAGATGCAAAAAAAGTATTAACAATTTTTACACTTTGTATATTATTAATAATCCCATTTCTTAGAATATTATCTTTTTATTTACAATACTATAATGTAATTAATAACTATGATTCTATAAATATAGCTATAATACTATATATAAGCATACCTTTCTTGCTATACACTTATGTATATAATATAATAAAAACAAAAAAATTAAATTACTATGATTATATATTCTTTTTGTTTATTTTAATAGGAATTTTAGTATGCATGTTTTCTATAAATAAAAATATATCAATATTTGGTAAAGATTATAGACATGGTGGTTTTTTAACTTTATTTACATACTTTTTATTAGTTGTAAATTGGATTAGATATGGAAATAAACTAGATATTTCTAGGTTTATTAAACTTTTAATAATTATTTCAGTAATAAATTCAATATATGCTTTATTTCAAATATATATGCCTTTTAGTTTTATAATAGGATATGGATTAGATACAAATATGGCTTGTGGTATACTTGGAAATCCTAATTTCTTTGGAAGTTATATAGTAACTGTTTTAAGTATAGTTACTTATGAATATTTAATTGAAAACAAAAAAAATATAAGTTTAATTATTCTATTTTTTATTTCTTTAGTAAATTGTCAATCTACAGGACCTCTTTTAACTTATGTACTTGTTTATATATTAATATTGATTTTATGTTTTAATAAAATAAAAGTAAAAAAATATTTAAAATTATTATTTATTTTAATTGTTACTTGTGTTATGACACTTAGTCTAAATTATTTATTAGTTGATGTTTTTAAAGTTAATATTAAAAATAATTCTACATTTAGATGTGAAATATGTGATATTAAGAAAAACTGTAAATCTATAGACAACGGAAGAATTGATATATGGAAGAATTCTTTAAAAATTGTTAAAAAATATCCAGTGCTTGGTGTAGGGTATGATAATTTATATTTGGCTTATCCTAATAAACCAAAAGAATCAGTAGTATTCTCTATAACTAATAGTGCTGTAAGTAAGAATGCTTTAAGAGGTAATGTTATAGTTGATAATACTCATAATATGTATTTAAATGCTCTTGTATCTAGTGGAATATTGGGTGTAATACCTTTTATAATTTTACTTGCTATAACATTTTTTAAAGGATTAAAACAAAAAAATAAAATTTTATTTTTTGCATTCGTTGCATTTTCTATTCAAGGGTTTTCTAATATAAATATGCTTACAACCACTCCTATCTATTTTATAATAATTGGTTTTATTTTATCTGCGGAGTGTCAAAATTAAACATTAAACATAAACTATTGTAGGAGGTTTTTTGATGGGATTTTCAGATTCTTTCTTTAATAGAGTAGAGAAAAAAACTAATGTAGATAAAAATACTATTCTTGATTTAGCTAAAAAACTACAACAAAATGATTTAAAAAATGAGGGGACATTAAGGGAAGTTATTCAAACGCTAAGTAAAATGACTGGTAGAGATGTATCAAAAGAACAAGAAGATAAAATAATTAAAACTGTTGTAAATGATAATGTTCCTAAGGATATAGATAAGTTAATTTAATTAACTTTTTTTTTGTAATATGATATAATTAAAATAGGTGATTTGATGTTTAAAATAGGAGATGTAGAATTAAAAAACAGAGTTGTTTTAGCGCCTATGGCTGGTATTTCAAATAGTGCATATAGAACTATTATAAAAGAGATGGGAGCAGGTCTTATAGTTGCCGAAATGGTAAGTGATAAGGCAATAATGTATGGTAATAAAAAAACTTGTGATATGCTTTATATGACTGATTTTGAAAGACCTATAAGTCAACAAATTTTTGGTAGTGACAAGGATTCTTTTGTATACTCAGCTAAATACATATATGAAAATATGCATCCAGATATTATAGATATAAATATGGGATGCCCTGTACCTAAGGTGGCTATGGGTGCTCAAGCTGGTAGTGCACTTTTAAAGGATCCAAATAAAGTATATGAAATAGTACATGCTGTAGTAGAATCAGTGCCAATACCAGTTACAGTTAAAATTAGAAGTGGTTGGGATAGTAATAGTATTAATGCCGTAGAAATTGCTAAAATAGTAGAAAAGGCAGGAGCAAGTGCTATTACAGTTCATCCTAGAACACGTGCTCAAGGTTACAGTGGAAAAGCTGATTGGAATATTATAAAAAAGGTTAAAGAAAATGTAAATATTCCTGTAATTGGTAATGGTGATATAAATAGTTGTTATGATGCTAAAAGAATGATAACTGAAACACATTGTGATGCTATTATGATAGGTAGAGGAGTTCTAGGTAATCCATGGCTTATAAAGGATTGTGTTGATTATTTAGAACACGGTATAGAACCTAAAGATGTTACTTTAGAAGATAAAATAAATATGATAAAAAAACATTTAAAATTATTAATAAAAACAAAACCATATAAAGTAGCTTTATTAGAAATAAGAAGTCATGCTGCATGGTATTTAAAAGGTCTTCCATCATCAAAAGAATTAAAAGAAGCTATATTTAAAACTAAGACTGAAGAAGAGTTAATTAATTTACTTGATAATTATTTGACACAAGAGAATGTAAAGGATTATAATTAAAATGGTGATAGTATGGATAAAATAGAAGCAAATCAAGGTTTACCATATAAATTAATAAAAAATAGATTTTTTCATAATCAACAATATAAAGATTTATTATATATAGTAAATAAAAATATACCAGGTATAAAATCTGATGAAATAATAGAAATGTTTAAAAATTTAAATACTACTGGATGTTCATGCGCTATGCTTGCTAACTCCCTAGTAGATCAAATTTATAAAAATGATGAAGATTTTAAAAATATATTTGGTTTTTCTTGTTTAACAAAAGGTAAAATTGATTGTAATAAATTAATGGTAGATATATTTTCTAAATTATATAAGATAATGAAAATAAAATTTGTAGAATATCAAAATTATAAATTTAATAGTTTAAAAGAAGCACAAGAGAGTCTTTTAGGTAGCAAATATATAGATGATTCGAGTGCTGTGATTGAATTATTTAACAATGGATTTACTGCAAATGGTACTTTAAATAATCAACTTTTATTTAAGAGTAAAATACCAACAGTAACTGAGTATGTGGGAGATGTTGGTAAAATAGCAAAAGAAAAATTTGGTATTGATTGGATTGATTCCATAGATAAATTAAAAAAACTTTGTACTAATAAAAACATAGAAATGGAATGTAAAGATATAAATATATATGAGAAATTGACTGGATTAGGGACAAATAATTTTAATTTTTGGAGTAATTACTATTTAAGTCAATATAATATAAATATAGGATTAGTTAATGAGCAAATATCAGTTAGAGATTTTAATAATGATTATAAATTATTTATGGATTATATAAACAATCTAAATTCAAGTGGATATTCTATTAGTATTTCATCACCACCTAATGGTGAAGCATATATGCATACCAAGAAAAGTTTATCATGGAGTAAAATATCTATTCATAATGCCGGACATATAATGTTATTTAAAAGATTTGATGAAAATCAAGATATAGTAGTTTCATCTTATGGAGAGGAGTATATTATTCCCAAAGAATATTTTAATGTTTTAGAATTTAAAAAAATAAAAACAATAGATCAAGATTCAAAAGAAAAACTTAGATAAATATTTAAAGTAAAATTTTGTAAAAAATCAATGAAGAATAATCATTGATTTTTTTAAACATCTTTATTATTTTTTAAAAATTCTCTTAACATTTTTGTAAGTGCTCTTTTTTCTATTCTAGACACATAACTTCTAGATATCCCCATCTTTTTAGCAATCTCTTTTTGTGTTATCTCATCAGTATCATATAATCCATATCTGTAGGTAATTATTTCTTTTTCTCTATCATTTAATACTGATAAATATTTTTTCATGTCATCTATATTATCTTCTTTATGAATATCAAGAGCAAAGTCAGGTGCTGGAGTTTTTAATATATCAAGTATTGAAATTTCATTACCTTCTTTATCAAATCCAACTGATTCATTTATACTAATATCTTTATTTCTTTTTTTATTATTTCTAAAATTCATAAGAATCTCATTTTCTATACATCTTGCAGCGTACGTTGTAAGCCTAGTATTTTTTGATTTAGAGTAGCTGTCAACACCCTTTATAAGACCAATAGTACCTATACTTATAAGATCATCTACATCATCAGTTTTGCTATCATATTTTTTAACTATATGTGCTACTAATCTTAAATTGTGTTCAATTAGTTTTGCTCTAGCATCTTTATCACCCATGTTTGCTTTTTCTACATACATATCTTCTTCTTCTTTAGATAAAGGATCAGGAAAACTATTATTTGAATAGGCTGCTGTAAAGATAAAAAAATCTTTAAATAGCCATTTAAAAAAATTTAACATAAAACACCTCAAAATAATATATGTTTTACACATTTTGTCCTATACTGTGTAAATAATAAAAAAATGAATAAACTAAATATTGACTAGTATTTTAACATGAATTAAAATTGAAATAGGTGATATTATGGCTATTAGTAGTGTTATGAAGAAAGAAGAATTATATATAAGAGATGCAATAGAAAATGGAATAAGTGCAGAATCTATTAATCAAACCATATCAAATATGTTAAATAACACGAATAGATTTAGAAGTACACCTAAACAAACTAGAGAGGTAATAGAAACAATAGTTGACAGTAAGTCTAGTATAAGAAATATAGATGATAACACATTTTCTTCTGGTTTTGTAAGAAAAAATAACTTAAAAATAAAAGATGCTTTGAGTAATGGAATTATGCCTTATGAAGTTGTAAATTCATTATCTAATAATGATGGCAGGAAACTAAAGTTTACAGTTAGATTAATTTCTAAAATGAAAAAACAAGAATTAAAATTAATAAATCAAAAAGCAAATCAAAGTAATTATCAAATGGTATATAAGAAAGGTAATATGTAAATTGTATTATCTTTTTTGTTGCCAAAAACATTTGTTTGTGTTATACTTTATATGGTGATAAAAATGTATGAATATATAAAGGGTAGAGTAATAAACCAAGATAGTAATTATATAGTGGTTGATAATAATGGGATAGGTTATTTAGTATATGTACCTAATCCTTATTCATTTGAATTAGATAAAGAATATATTGTATATGTTTACCAATATGTAAGAGAAGATGAAATATCTTTATATGGATTTAAAACAAAAGAAGAAAAAAATTTGTTTTTAAAATTAATAAATGTAAAAGGTTTAGGATGTAAAATGGCTCTTCCTATGCTCGCTACAGGTTCAATAGATGGTATTATGGATGCGATAGAAAGAGAAAATATATTATATTTAAAGAAGTTCCCTAAGATAGGGGATAAGGTAGCTAGACAAATAATTTTAGATTTAAAAGGTAAACTTAATATGACAGTCACAAGTAAAAATAAAGAATTAGATGAATTAGTAGAAGTTTTAAAAGGATTAGGTTATAAACAAGCAGATATAAATAAAGTATTACCTTCAATAAATGATAATTTAAATATAGAAGATCAAATAAAGGAAGCATTAAAATTAATGTTGAAGTAATTATGAGAATAGGAATAGATATAGATGATACGTTACTTGATACAAGTAAATCTTTTGATAAAGTAATAAAAAAGTATAATGTTAATTTTTCAAAGAAACTTAATGAGAAATGGACAGTTGAAGAAAGTGATTTTATATATAAAAATTATTTGTTTGAGGTTTTGGTAAATGCTAAACCTAAAGAAAAGTCTCAAGAAGTTGTAAAAAAATTGCAAGAAGAAGGACATAAATTATATATTATAACTGCAAGAGGAAATGTTCATTGTAAAAATATAGAAGAAGAAACTTTAAAAATAATAAAAAATCTATATAATATAGATGAATTTTATTTTGGATATTTCAATAAACAAGATATAGCAAATTCTCTAAATTTAGATTTAATGATAGATGACAATATAAGTGTTTATAATAGTATTAAAAATGTAGGTATAGATTGCATTTTATTTGGAGATACAATTAAAACATGGGATAGTGTTTTAAAATATATAGAAAGTGGTGATTAGTTGGAACGATTAATAAGTGAAGAAGAAACAATAGAGGATAATTTTGAACAAAATATAAGACCAGATACTTTAGATGATTATGTTGGTCAAACAGAAGTTAAAGAGAATTTATCTATATTTATAAAAGCTGCAAAATTAAGAGAAGAGACTTTGGATCATGTATTATTATATGGTCCACCTGGGTTAGGTAAGACAACTCTTGCATTTATAATTGCTAATGAATTAGGAAGTAATATTAAAACTGCAAGTGGTCCTTCAATTGAAAAAAGTGGAGATTTAGCGGCTATATTATCATCATTAGAGCCTGGTGATGTATTATTTATAGATGAAATACATAGAATGCCAAGATTTGTAGAAGAAATATTATATTCAGCTATGGAAGATTTTACATTAGATATAGTTGTTGGTAATGATTCTTCTAGTAGAAATATTAAAATAGATTTGCCACCATTCACACTTGTTGGGGCAACAACGAGAGCAGGAGATTTAACTAGTCCTTTAAGAGATAGATTTGGAATAATAAATAAACTAAATTATTATACAGAGGATGAATTAAAACAAATTGCTCTTAGAACAAGTAGGGTTTTAAATTGTCCAATAGATATAGATGCTGCAGGTGAACTTGCTAGAAGAAGTAGAGGAACACCACGTATTTGTAATAGATTATTTAAAAGAGTTCGAGATTTTGCTTTAGTTATGGGAAACGGCAATATAGATTTAAAAATTACAAAACATGCATTAGATAAACTAAAAGTTGATAGTTTAGGTTTAGATGAAACTGACTATAATTTGCTAAAATCTATAATAGAAAAATTTAATGGTGGACCTGTTGGGATTGAAGCAATTGCATCTTCAATTGGTGAAGAACAAACTACAATAGAAGATGTATATGAACCATATTTACTTCAAAGAGGTCTTTTAAAAAGAACACCTCGAGGAAGAATTGTTACAGAGAAAGCTTATAAACATTTAGGTATAGCTTATAAAGAAAAATAATAAATTAATATAATTTGTAAATAATATTAAAGGTGATAATATGAAAAAAATCTTAGTGACATTATTAATTTTATTATTGGTTGGATGTTCTAGTAATAAAGAGATTAAAAAACAACAAAAAGACATAATAGAAGAACCTCTTAAAGAGGAAAAAGTATTAACTGAAGAAGATTATAAAAACAATAATGTGGATGAGTTAGGGGAAGTACCTATTATGATGTATCATGGTATTCATAATAAAAAAAGCAGCGAAACAAATTATACTGGTGGGAATGTTGATAGGGATGGATATCAAAGAACTAGTGAAGCATTCGCAAATGATTTGGAATTTTATTATAATTCTGGGTATAGAATGATTAGACTTACTGACTATATAGATGGTAATATAGATGTTGAACTTGGAAAAAGTCCAATTATTTTAACATTTGATGACGGATTAGAAAATGCTATAAAGGTAATAGGATTAGATTCTAAAGGAAATATTATAATAGATCCAAATAGTGCGGTAGGAATTTTAGAGGATTTTAAGAAAAAATATCCAGATTACAATGTAACTGCAACATTCTTTGTAAATGGTGGAATATTTCAACAAGAAGAGTATAATGAAAAAATATTAAAATGGTTAATAGATAATGGATATGATATTGGAAATCACACATATACACATGTAAATTTTAGTCAAGTTGATTCAAATAAATCAATAGAAGAAGTTGGAAAACTTTATGAATTACTTGATAAAATAATACCTGGTAAATATGTTAATATAGTTGCTCTTCCATTTGGTTCTCCATATAAATTGGATCATGAAAATATGCAATACATATTTAATACAAATTATAATGGAAAAGAGTATATTACAAAATCAACTTTAAGAGTTGGTTGGAAAAGTGAAAGTTCTCCATTTTCTCAAGAGTTTAATCCAAAATTTTTAAAAAGAATAAGGGCTTATGACAATGATGGCAAAGAATTTGATATAGAAATGAATTTTAAATTGTTAGAAAATAATAGATATATATCTGATGGAAATAAAGATACAATAGTAGTATCAAAGGCAGAAGAACATTTGATAAATCAAACATACGAAAAGAAAATAATAACTTATTAGGGAATAGTTTTACATTATTCCCTTTTAGTTTACAAAATTGTAAAAATATGATATATTATTTCTAGTTAGTGAGGGATATTATGAATATGCAAAGGACTTATTATGATATATTAGGAGTAGAACAGGATGCAAGTTTTGAAAATATAGAAAAAGCTAGAAATAGAATGAAATATGGAAATCCTGATGATAGAGTTCCTTTTTGGATGTGGAAGGAAATAGATGAGGCTTATGATGTACTATCAAATCCAATATCTAGAAAAAATTATGATGAATCATTAAAAGAAAAGGATAATGATCCAACACCAGATCCAACACCAAATCCAGCACCAGATCCAATGCCAACGCCAGATCCAACACCAGATCCAACGCCAAAGCCAGCACCAGATCCAACGCCAAAGCCAGCACCAGATCCAACGCCAGATCCAACACCAGATCCAACACCAAAGCCAGCACCAAAGCCAACGCCAGATCCAACGCCAAAGCCAGCACCAGATCCAACACCAAAGCCAACACCAGAGCCAACACCAGAGCCAACAACCGAATTATATACTCAATTTAAAGAACAAAAATTGAATCCTTCTAAATTTGATTCATTTATGAAAAATAAAGTAAAACCAAAAGCAATTAAAACTGGAGAATATTTAGCTGGGATAGCAACTTTTGGAATAATAGGCTTCTTTGTTCAAAAACATTTTTATAAAAAAAATGGAAAAGGTGCATTAACTTTAATTTATGATGGACACGTTAAAAAAATAAAAGATTTAAAAATAGAAACTGGAGTAATGGATTTAGAAAAAGAGTATGAAGAAAAATTATCGAAGGAAATAGATAATTTATTATCAAAACCTCATAATAATTATAGTCTTCAAGTAAAAAAACTTAGATATCAGAATCATTTAGAATTATGGAAAAAAATGTTTGAAACTAAATTAAATGAAATACAAAACAGTAAATCTACTTTGAAATCTAGATTGGAGTTAATTTCAATAAAAAATCGAATATTAAATTCAGAATCTAAGTTGAAAAAAATAGAAAATTCTATAGAAAGATATAATAAATTTATTAAAACTGATGAATCTAAAACTGATGAATTTGAATTTGAATCTAGTTTATCTAAACTTAATAAATCGATATCTTCTCAAATGCAAAAAATAAATGATATAAAAGGTGACCCTAATTCTTTGAAATTAGAAAAAGAACAATCAAAATTAAATAAACTTATTATAAAAAGAAATATAAAAGGTTCAAAAATTAAACTTCAAAAGGGTGGTATTGGTAAGGTAGCTAAGCTATCAAATCCTAATATAATAACAACTCATAATGTAAAGAAAATGGATGATAGTGAATTTATTAATTATATAACTGATTTTTCTAATGAAAAATCAAATAAAGTAAAATAAAAAAAGCATATTTTTAATGCTTTTTTATTTTTCAACTTTATTTAATGTTCTTTTTTCTCTAGCGCTCATTCTTACTTTAGTACCATCTTCTAATGTAACTAATTGTAAATTTACTTTTTGAGCATGTTTAGTAGCTCTACAAGAATGAGATCTTCTATTACCAGATAATGGTTTTTTATTAGTTGCTTTAACTGCCATAATATTCCTCCATTCAAAGTTTTTCTTCCTATGCCAATAAAGTTTATCATATTTTTTGTGATATGTCAACAAAATTTAATAAATTTAAGGGCTTAACCAACTAAAATATGGCATATTTCTTAATATTACAAATACTATAGCTAATGCTATAATTACATATAATACAGAATTCTTAATCATTATATTTTTTTTGGTTATTATTTTTATTAAGTTTAATATTATGAATATAATTAATAATATAAAAGCAAAACAATTATAATGAAATGCATCTATAAATTTTAATCTTAATATAGATATAAACATTCTAGTAATACCACATCCTGGGCAATAAAGACCAGTTATTTTATGAAATATGCAAGGAATTGGATATCCTGTTAAATATAAAAATAGTATTATAAAAAAGAATATTGTTATTATAATATATTCTTTTTTATTTTTTTTAAGCATTTATTAATTTATTTAAATCACTTTGGATTAAACATTCAGCAACTATTCCAAGTCCAAATATATAAAGAACTAAATATAATACTGAATTATCTGAAATATTAATATTCTTTTTTTCTCCAGCACTCGCTAAAGATTTACCCATTTTATATGCCCAATAGTATCCATAAATTCCACAAGTAATTAAAGTTAATAAAAATGCTGTACCACCCGAAGTATTAAATTCAACTCCATCACTTAATCTAACAGTATCATCAGTCATAGATATAAACCAAATAATTCCATAAATTCCACATGTAAAAATAGATAGTATTATACATAATGCGATATTTTTTTCTTTCATAAAACACTCCTTCCTATTAAAACTATATCATATTTATGTAGTTTAAACAATAAATATTTAAAAAAAATAAAAATTATAGTAAAATATATGTAGGAGGGATAGATTATGTATACACCATTTTATATTAAGACAGATAATAGTTTACAAACTTCGTTAATTAAAATAAAAGATTTAATAGAGTTTGCTAAAAAAAATAATATAAAATCTTTATCTATAACAGATAATAATATGTATGGCGTTATGGATTTTTATAAAATGTGTATAAATAATAATATTAAACCTATAATAGGTTTAGAAATAGTGTATAACTTAAAAAAAATAGTTTTATATGCAATAAATTATGATGGATATAAGAATTTAATAAAGTTATGCACACTTTCTTCATATAAACAAATTGAAATAACTGATTTAGAAGAGCATTCTAAAAGTTTAGTGTGCATAACATCTTCTGTTGAACTTTATAATGAGCTAAAACCACTTTATGAATATATCTATATTTCATATAAAAATAAAGAAGAAATGGATAATATAAAAGAAAAAAATAAAATATATATGAATGAAACTTTATATATAAATAAAATAGATAAAGAATTAATAAAATATATAGATGCAATAAGGGAAGGAAAGACAATAGATAATATTGATAGTAATCATTATGATAATTATATATTGACAGAGGATGAGTATAATACTAATTATAGTGAAAGTATAGATAATAATCATTTTATAACGGATTTATGTAATGTAGAAATACCTTTTAAACAAAAATTAATGCCTTCGTACACAAATCAAGAAGGTGTAGATAGTTATACTTATTTAAAGAAAAAATGTATAGAAGGATTAAGAAACCATTTTGGCAATACAGTTCAGGAAATATATAAAGAAAGACTTAAATATGAATTAAATATAATAAACAAAATGGGATTCTGCGATTATTTTTTAATTGTATCCGATTATGTAAAGTTTGCTAAAGACAACAATATAATAGTAGGCTCTGGTAGGGGAAGTGCAGTTGGTTCACTAGTATCATATTGTTTAATGATAACTGATGTAGATCCAATAAAATATAATTTATTATTTGAAAGATTTTTGAATCCAGAACGTGTAAGTATGCCAGATATTGATATAGATTTTGAACATGAAAAAAGAGAAGATGTTATTAATTATTGTATTAATAAGTATGGTAAAAAGAAAGTAGTACCAATAATAACATTTGGAACGTTAGGAGCAAAACAAGCAATAAGGGATGTTTGCAAAGTTTTAGATATTGAACAAGGTCTTGTAGATAATTTATGTAAATTAATAGATTCAAAGAAATCGTTAATGGAAAATTATAATGAAAACCAAAAAATAAAAGAGTTATTAGATAGAAAAAGTAAACTTAAGGAAGCTTATAATATTTCAGTAAAATTTGAAGGGTTAAAAAGACATACATCAATACATGCTGCTGGAGTTATCATGTCTAATATAGATTTAGATGAGGTAATACCACTTGATAAAAGCCATGATTTTTATGTAAGTGGATATGATATGACTTATTTAGAGGAGCTTGGTTTACTTAAAATGGATTTTTTAGCTATCAAATATTTAACTACGATTCATAATATAATAGATAGTATAAATAAAAGACATAATTTAAATATAAAATTTGATTCTATACCACTTAATGATCCAAAAGCAATAAGTGTATTTACTAAAGCAGATACTATAGGTATATTCCAATTTGAATCAGATGGTATGATTAACTTTTTAAGAAAATTAAAAGTAAGTAATATGAATGATTTATTTGCTGCAATTGCTTTATTTAGACCAGGTCCTATGAAAAATATACCTACATATATAAATAGAAAAAATGGTAAAGAAAGAATAGATTATATAGATCCATCATTAGAACGGATTTTAAAACCTACGTATGGTATTATGATATATCAAGAACAAATAATGCAGATCGCACAAATTATGGCGAATTATTCATTGGGTGAAGCAGATATATTAAGAAAGGCTATGAGTAAAAAGAAAAAAGATATATTACTTATGGAAGAAGAAAAGTTTACAAAAAGAGCTATTGATAAAGGCTATGATAAAGTATTAGTTAAAAATGTATTTGATTTGATGCTTAAATTTGCAGAATATGGATTTAATAAATCTCATTCAATAGGTTATTCAATAGTAGCATACAAAATGGCATATTTGAAGGCATATTTTCCTAAAGAATTTATTACATATTTATTATCTATGGAGATTAATGATAGTAATAAAACAAAGCAATATATATATGAAGCAAAAAAGAATAATATAAAAATTTTAATGCCAGATATTAATTTAAGTAATAAAAAATATGAAATAGAAGACAAAGGTATTAGATATCCACTTACTAATATTAAAAATGTTGGAATACTTACTACCGATTTTATAATTAAAGAAAGAGAATCCGGTAAATTTGTAGATATTTATGATTTTATTAGAAGATGTTATGGAAGAGGAGTTAATAGTAAGACATTAGAGTCTTTAATATATTCAGGTGCACTTGATAGTTTTGGTTATAATAAAATGACATTGATAGAAAATCTTGATTTAATTATAAATTATGGAGAGTTAATTAAAGATTTAGATAGAGAATATGCTCTAGAACCTGAACTTGCTATAAAAAATGAGTTTTCTAAAAAAGAATTATTAGCTCGTGAACTTGAATTATTTGGATTTTATTTAAGCGATAATCCAATTACAGATATTAAAAACAAATTAAATAATATTGTTAATTTAAATGAAATAGAACTTTATTTTGATAAAATAATAAATTCAGTAGCTATTATAGATAAGATAAAGGAAATAACAACATCTAAGGGAGAAAGTATGTGTTTTATAACAGGAAGTGATGAATTATCGCAAGCTGATATAGTGTTATTTCCTCGTGTGTATGAGAAAGTTGATATAAAAGTAGGGGATACTATATTAATTCAAGGTAAAGTAGAAAAGAGATTTGATAAATATCAAATTGTTGTAAATAAATTAAAAAAATTATAAAGTCGAAAAAAAGTATATGAAAATATTCCATTTTTATTAATTATGTGTTAAAATACTTATAGTAGACGTTAGAATTGGAGGAATAAACATGGGTTTTATCAAAGGTTTATTTAATGATAAAGAGGAAAATCAAGTTGGTAACAGTAATGAATACTATGATTTAAAAGCAGAGGATGCGCTTACTGAGGAAGGTGGAGCTAAGATGATTCTTTTAGAACCACGTGCTTATTCAGAAGCTCAACAAATAGCTGATCATTTGAAAAAAAGAAATACTGTAGTAGTAAATTTAAAAAGAGTTACAAGTGATCAAGCTAAAAGAATCATGGATTTCTTAAGTGGTACTATATATGCGATTAAGGGTAATATACAAAAGATTGGTAGTGGAATTTTTTTGTGTACTCCAAATAACATAAATGTACAAGGTAAGATTACTGATGATAATGATAAAGAAAAAGAAACTGATGAAGATAATATTAATCTAGAATGGTAAAAAAAATACTTGAAAAATTAGAATATGTGTGCTAATATATTAAGCACAGCGTTTGAGGGTAGAGATGCTTATGGAAAATAATAGGACATTTAAAAATTATACTCCCGAAGAGGTTGATAGATTCTTGGATCAAATTATCAAACAAGTAGAAAAGATGATTGATGATAATAAGATAAAAAATCACGAAATTGCTTTAAAAGATAAGAGGATTAAAGAATTAGAGAGCATGTTAGAGGGAACTAAAGGTGCAAGGGAGAAGCTTGCTCACTATGAAAGACTTGAAGGAACTTTAAATAGGGCACTTATGATGGCTCAAAAAACTTCAGATCAAATTAAATCTAATGCTCATAAAGAATCTGAAATAATCTTAGAGGATGCTAAAAAGAATGCTAGTCGTATAGTTAATGAATCCCTACTCAAAGCAGAAAAAACAGAAATGGAAGCAGAAATGCTTAAAAGAAATGTTAATGTATTCAAACGTAAATTAAGAGGAATAATAGAAGCTCAACTAGAAATGGTTGATGATATTGAAAAAGTAGATTTTTAAAACATTTGATGGAGACGATATAATAAGTATCTTAAAGAGAGCTTGTGGTTGGTGCAAACAAGTAAGTAATTATTATATAAATCACTCTTGATGTTTTTGATGGATAAGATTAAAACGGTAACGCGTTATAGTTTAAAGATAATAGTAACTATTATGAAATAGGGTGGTACAGTCTATATTAGGCCCCTATGTCATAGTAGTTTTTTTTATTAGGAGGGTTTATGGAAAAAGTAGAGGATAAAATAAAAAGATATCAAAAACAGGCAGAAGAATTAAAATGCATAAGAAAAGAAATAGAAAGACAATATAAAGAATTTAAACATTTTATGAAGCCACAAAAAGATTGTTTAGATGAAAAAAAGAAGGAATTAAATAAATATTTAAATGATAATATGATTAAAGTAAGATTAAAAGATTTCGTTAGTGCTTTAGCTCATATTACTGGAGAAGAAATAAATAATTTTAAATATAGTTTAAAAACTAATATGTATTGTATTGGTAAATATACTATTAATAATAAATTAAATAATGATAAAAGAATTAAGTATTCATATGATAATTATCCTATGATTATATTATCTATAATTAGTCCAAATAAAGAATATACATTTAATTATAAAATGGATATAAATGAAATACAGTATGATGGTAGAAAAATGATAGATCATTGTAGTGCTGTTACAACTCCTAATGTAAATTATCTTGTAGGATGTAAAACAGATATAGTGATTGATAAAGATATAGATGATATAATGGTAAGTTTTGATTTACGATTCTTATCTCATATGGTTGATTCAAATTTATTAATAGAAACATTAAATGAGTGTAACAATCAAAAAGTAAAAAAATTAGGAGGTAAAAAATGAAATTTAAAGAATTAGATAAAAGAAAAAATAGTGATGTAGAAAGTGATTTAACTGAAAAATTTATTAAAGAGGATTTATTAGAACAAACAATAGAAAATAGAAAAAATAGTGAGAACTTTGTATTTTATGATGGTCCAGCTACTGCAAATGGAATGCCAGGTATTCATCATATGCTTGCTAAATTATTAAAAGATACATATTGTAAATATAAAACTATGCAAGGATTTAGAGTACTTAGAAAAGTAGGATGGGATACACATGGATTACCAGTTGAAGTTCAAGTTGAAAAAGAATTAGGCTTTAATGGTAAAGGTGATATTGAAAAATATGGAATAAAAGCTTTTAATGAAAAGTGTAGAGAAAGTGTTTGGAAAAATGAAGCGGCTTTTAAGGATTTTACTAACAAAATGGGACAATTCATTGATTTAAAACATCCATACATTACATATGATAATAACTATATTGAAACTGAATGGTGGATATTAAAGAAATTTTTTGATGAAGGATTAATTTATAATGGACTTAAAATACTTCCATATTGTCCTAGATGTGGTACCGGTCTTGCAAGTCATGAGGTTGCTCAAGGATATAAGGAAATAACTGTTAATACAGTTACAGTACCATTTAAAGTAAAAAATCAAGATAATACATATTTACTAATATGGACAACTACTCCTTGGACACTTATGTCAAATGTTGCTGCTTGTGTAAATCCTAATGAAGTTTATGTAAAATGTTTATCTAAAGGATATAATTTTATAGTAGCAGAAAAATTAGCAAACAAAGTATTAGGTGATGATTACGAAGTAGTAGAAAAATATAAAGGAAAAGAATTAGAGTATTTAGAATATGAACAATACTTAGATTTCTTAAAAGTAAATAAAAAAGCATTTTTTGTAACTTGTGCAGATTATGTAACTATGGAAGATGGTACTGGTATAGTTCATATCGCACCAGCATTTGGACAAGATGACTATGAGGTTGGACTTAAATATGATTTACCTGTTTTAAATCCAGTTGATGAAAATGGTTGCTATAAAGAAGGGCCTTGGAAAGGAAGACTTGTAGTAGATCCAGAGTTAGAAATAGAAATAATTAAATACTTATCAAGTCATGATAAATTATTTAAAAAACAAAAAATGGTTCATAATTATCCACATTGTTGGAGATGTAAAACACCATTAGTTTATTATTCTAAACCAAGTTTATATATAAAAGTAACTGACTTTAAAGATAAAATAATTGAAGCTAATAAGACAGTTAATTGGCACCCAGATTATGTAGGAGAAAAAAGATTTGGTAATTGGTTAGACAATTTAAATGATTGGGCAATATCACGTAATAGATATTGGGGTACACCAATTCCTTTATGGGAATGTGAATGTGGTCATAAAGAAATGATAGGTTCACGTAAAGAATTAGTAGAAAAATCTATTGAAGATATTGATGAGACTATAGAACTTCATAGACCTTATGTAGATGATGTACATATTAAATGTAGTAAATGTGGTAAGGCTATGACAAGAATAACTGAAGTTATGGATTGTTGGTTCGATTCTGGTTCTATGCCATTCGCACAATATCATTATCCATTTGAAAACAAAGAATTGTTTGAATCTCAATTTCCAGCTGATTTTATAAGTGAAGGAATAGATCAAACAAGAGGTTGGTTTTATTCATTACTTGTTATATCAACTTTTGTAACAGGTAAAAGTCCTTATAAAAACGTACTTGTAAATGATTTAATTACTGATAAATTTGGTCATAAAATGCATAAAAGTAAAGGTAATGCAGTAGAACCTTTTACAGTAATAAATAAATATGGTGCTGATCCTATTAGATGGTATATGTTATATACATCACCAGTATGGACACCACTTAGATTTGATGAAGATGGCATAAAAGAAGTACAATCAAAATTCTTTAATACTTTAAAAAATACATATGCATTCTTTAGTATGTATGCTAATATAGATAATATAGATCCAAAAGAATATGATATAAAATATGAAGATATGGAAGAAATAGATAAATGGTTATTATCTAAATATAATAAATTAGTAAGAAAAGTAACTAATAGTATGGATAATTATGATTTAACTACAAGTGTTAGAGAAATACAAAACTTTGTAGCAGAAGATTTATCTAATTGGTATATTAGAAGAAATAGAAGAAGATTTTGGGCTTCAATTAATGATACATCAAAGCTTGCAGTATATAAAGTAACATATGATGTACTTGTAGGTGTTTGTAAACTTATCGCACCATTCTCACCATTTACATCAGAAGAAATATATACTAAATTAACAGGTAATAAGTCAGTGCATTTAGCTGATTATCCAAAATGCGATGAGACATTAATAAATGAAAAGATAGAATCTAGAATGGATTTAGTAAGAGATTTAATAAGTCTTGGAAGAAATATAAGAGAAGAAGTAAAAATTAAAGTAAGACAACCTTTAACAGAAGCATTATTGGATACTAAAAATAAATCATTAATAAGTGATTTAGTTGATTTGATAAAGGAAGAATTAAATGTTAAAGAAGTTAAATTTATTAGTGATGTAGAAAACTATATGAATTTTACTGTTAAACCAAACTTTAAAGAAGTTGGAAGAACATTTGGACCTCTTATAAAAGAATTCCAAGAAAAATTATTAAATTTATCTATAGATGATATAAGTAAACTTCAAAATAATGAAATAATTAAAATGACAATAGGAGATAAAGAATGTGATATAACACATTCTATGGTAGATATAAGAACAAATTCAAAAGAAGGATTCGATGTAGCTACAGACTCTAATAATTTCATTATAATTAATACTGAACTTACTAACGATTTAATTATGGAAGGTATAGCTCGTGAACTTGTATCTAAAGTACAAAATATGAGAAAAGCTAAAGATTTTGATATAGCTGATCGTATAACACTTTATTATAATGGTGACGATGAGGTAACAGAAGCTGTATCTAAGTTTGAAGAATTTATAAAAAATGAAACTTTATCAGTAGACATAGTAGTTAAATTTAATCTAACTGAAGAAGTTGATTTAAATGGTCATATGACTTATATAGATGTAGAAAGAGTTTAAAAGAGATTGATTTAATCAATCTTTTTTAGTATAATTTACATAGAATAGGAGTAATAGGAATAAAATGAAAAGAAAAGGTTTTACTTTAATAGAGTTATTAGCAGTCATAGTAATACTAGCTATAATCGCACTTATAGCTACTCCAATAGTATTGGATATAATAAAAGATACAAAGGAGTCAAGTTTACTTAGAAGTGCGGAATTTTATATAAGTGCAGTAGAACAAACGGTTGCAAAAGAAAAAATGAAAGATGCAACATATAATCCTAATACATGTAAAATAGAGAATAAAAAATTATATTGTGATGGAAGCACTGAAGAGTTAAAAGTAGATGTAGAAGGAGAAATGCCAGAAAGTGGAAATATAACATTTTCAAATGGTGATATAAAAGATGTAACATTAAAATATGAAGAAGGAAAAACAATAGTAAAAAATGCACAGGGTAAATTAGTGTATACAACAATACCAACCCCAAAATCATTTAGTGAAGATTCTTGGGAAACAATAGTAGCAAATGTAAAAGCAGGAAATACAAGCGCATATAAAGTAGGAGATACAAAAGAAATAGCACTTACAGGATTTACAAATACAGAAGAAAATAGTAATGGATTATATACAATAAGAGTAGCAAACAATTCCACACCAGAAGAATGTAATACGGAAGGCTTTTCACAAACAGCATGTGGATTTGTAATAGAATTTGTAGATATAATAACAGAACGTACAATGAATTCAAGTGATACTAATGTAGGTGGATGGCCAGCAAGTGAAATGAGAACATATGTAAATAATGATATATATAATGCATTACCAGAAGGATTAAAGGAAAATATAATAAATACAAAAGTAGTGTCAGGCCATGGATCAACAAGTGGAGAGACAAATTTCACATCAGAAGATAAAATATACTTATTATCGACAAAAGAAGTATATGGAAAAGAAGGAACAACTAATACAATAACATCTGATACAGCAGAAGCAGAGACAAGACAATTAGATTATTATAAGACAAATGGAGTAACGACAGATAGTAATTCAGGAGCAATTAAGAACTATAATGGAAGTTCAACAATTTGGTGGTTTCGCTCTGCTACTTCTGATTGTACTTATGCTTTTGATGGTGTTGGCGACAGTGGTAGTTTGGGAAACGGACCTGCTAATTATACTGTTGGCGTGGCTGTGGCTTTCCGAATTTAGTATCGATTAAAAACATTCGGTAAATGAGCTTCAAACGAGAGTAACTACAATTAAATTAAAAGATAACATATAAAAATAGTGTTTATGCTAACACTATTTTTAATTTCTATATCTTATATTCTCATTTGATATATTAAATATTATTCCTGCCATAATCATATAACTTAAAAGACTAGATCCACCATAACTTATAAATGGCAGTGTAATACCTGTAATAGGCATAAGACCTAAAGTCATACCAATATTTTGTAATTGCTGGTATATAAGCATACCAATAATACCACTTATAACGTATTTATTTATATTATTTGGATTTTCAACTGCTAATTTAATTAGTTTTAAATCAAAAAAAGTAATAAGTCCTAAAAGACATATAGAACCAATAAATCCAAAGTTATTAGCAAATACAGCAAAAATAAAATCTGTTTGAGGTTCTGGAAAATATATCGGAGTATTATTAATTCCATAACCTAGCATACCACCACTACCAATAGAAGTAATACCATTTTCAAGTTGATATCCACTACCACTTGACCAATCTAATAATCTATCTACTCTAAGAAAGAAAGACGTACCAAATATTTTAATAAATAAATCAGTATTAACAAAGTATGTAATAAGTATGATACCAATTATAATACCAAACATACCAAATAATATAGCAAACCATCTATATCTAATACCTGATACAAAAAGCATTACTAAAGTGATTAATAAATAAATAAGTACAACACCAGTATCAGGTTGCAAGAATGTAAGAATAGCAGGTATACCTACGACAATACATACTTTAAGTAAAAATTTAAATTCTTCTTCTATAGTAGGATCTGGGTAATTTTCTTTAAAATTATTAATCATTTTACCATTAATGATAATTAATATAATTTTCATAAATTCACTAGGTTGAATATTACCAATACCTTTAATTTTAAACCAACAACGAGCATTATTGATATCAGCTCCAAAAAATAATACTAATATTAACGAGATAACTCCTATTATATATAATATCCAAGCATTCTTATATAAAAAATTGTTGCCTATAATCATAACTAAATAAATAATTATAAAACCAATAGAGTACCAAAGTATTTGTTTTAACATTAAATTAGTATCATCACTAAGTAAGTTTTGCGCACTTCCAATGGTTATAATACTTATCAAAGCAAACAAAACTATACATAAAAATATACCAATATCAACTCTAAATCTTGATATGTTTTTCATAACATCACCATTTATTATCTTACACTATTTATGATTTTTATACAATAAAAACTTAAATATTTATTTTTTTAAAATTTTATAGTATAATTATATTGGTGATTTAATGAGAATAGAATATATAATAGTAATATTAGTATGTTTAGTAATCGCAATTGCAATTGCACGTTCTAAGAAGAAAGATTTCAAATTAGAGGCAAATAAACTAATAATGCTTTTGGGTGGTAAAGATAATGTTATTGATTATGAATTTAATAAATCTAGATTTGTAGTAACACTTAAAGATATATCTAAAGCAAATAAAGAGGGTATACAAAGAATGGGAGCTCAAGGAATAGTAGAAATTGATAATCAATTAAAAATTATTTTAGGTAGTGATGCTAAACAAATAAAAAAGTATATTAATGATTTGAAGTGATATTTCGTCACTTTTTTTCATATTTCGACAAAATTCGACAAAATAATTTAATATACTTATATTGGGTGATATAATGAATTTATTTCAAATAGTGTTGTTAGATGTTATATTATTAGTATTTCCAATACTTGTTTATTTAATTTATTTATCTACAAATAAAAATATAAAACCAAGAAATAAAAAAATATATAGTTCACTTATGCTAATTTCATCTTTTTTTCTAGTTTTAAAATATGGTATAAATGAACCTAAAGTTGTACCAATACTTGTGCTTAATACAGTAGTTTTAATCGCATATATAGAAGATAAGTGGATACTTGCTAATGCACTTGGATTATGTATACTTATAATTCATAGAAATTATGTAAATTATATTTATTTTTTAATAATACTTTACATAATATTAGGATTATTATATTTAGTTAAAAAGTATAATAAGTTAAATAATATAGTTTTTTTAGAAGCATTTATACTACTGAGTAGTTTAGTATATTTATTATGGTTAAATATATTTAATTCATATTTATATCAAATGAATGAAATAATACTTTCAATATCAGCTTACTTTTTTATTTTAAATATATTATATTTAATGTATGAAATAGGTAGAAGTATTATGAGTACACATACAACATTTAAAGAATTACAACAAGAAAAACAAATAAGATTATCGCTATTTAAAATAACACATGAAATAAAGAATCCAATAGCTGTTTGTAAAGGTTATTTGGATATGATTAATGTAAGAGACCAAAGGCAAGTAGAAAGATATATACCTATAATAAAATCAGAAATAGAAAGATTACTTTCAATATTAGAAGATTTTTTACTTATAAATAAAAGTAATCTTAATAAAGATATAATGGATATAAATATGCTTTTAGAAGATACATTAGATAAAGTAAAACCTTTGTTAAAAGAAAAAAATATAGATGTAAACATGGATACTAGTGAAGATGAAGTATTTATTAATGGTGATTATAATAGATTAAGTCAAGTATTAATAAATCTTATTAAAAATAGTATTGAATCTATAAGTGATAATGGACTTATAACATTTACAAGTAAAATAAGTAATAATAAATATAATTTAGTTATATGTGATAATGGTTGTGGAATGACTGAAGAAGTATTAGATAAAATAAAAGATCCGTTTTTTACAACTAAAAAAAGAGGATCTGGTCTTGGAGTAGCTCTTATATATGAAATAATAGAAGCACATAACGGAAGTATCAATTATGAATCAGAATACAATGTAGGAACTAAAGTAACAATAACATTACCACTTTATGAATAAATGTAAATAAGAGATTATTTTGATTAATAATCTTTTTATTTTTTATCAAAAATAGTATAATTAATATGGTGATGTTATGAAGGGTAAATTAATAGTAATAGAAGGAACTGATTGTAGTGGTAAAGAAACACAAACAAAATTGTTGGTTGAAAAATTAGAAAAAATAAATAAGAAGTGTGTAAGATTTAGTTTTCCAAATTATGATAGTCCAACAGGTAAAATAGTAGGAGGACCTTATCTAGGAAAATCTTATATCTGTAAAGGTTGGTTTAATGAAGGTGCGATTAATGTAGATCCAAAAGTTTCATCTCTTTATTATGCAGCGGATAGAAAGTATAATATTGGTAAAATAGAGGAAATGTTAAATCAAGGTATTAATGTTATATTAGATAGATATATATATTCTAATTTAGCTCATCAAGGTGGAAAAATAAAAGACAATGAAGAAAGAATAAAAATGTATAAGTGGTTAGAAAAATTGGAGTTTGATTTACTTGAACTTCCACATGCTGATATAAAAGTTTTTTTGCACATGCCATATGAAGTATCTTTAATATTAAAAAAAGATAGGGAAGAGGCTATGGATGAACATGAAGCATCAAAAGAACATTTGCTTTTAGCAGAGGATGCATATAAAGAAATAGCTAAAATGTATAATTTTAAAACTATTGAGTGCAATAATAAAAAATTACCTAAAAAAATAGAAGAAATTAATGAAGAATTGTTTGATTATGTTAATTCAAATTTGTAATATTTTATTAGGTATGGTATAATTATCGAGTCAAGTGGGTGATAGAGTGATAGAAGTATTAAAACGAGGAATAGATAAAATATGTAGATATATAAAAACAAATATATTAATGTCATCTTTTATAATAAGTTGTTTAATAAATTCAACGCTTGTAAGATTTCTTACAGTAGCTAATTATTTTGCTATTAAACCTATATTAGCTGACTTAGTAGTACTTTTAATAATTACATCTTTTGGATATTTTATTAAACCCAAACATCAATTTAAGTATTTTATAGTATGGAGTGTTATACTTACTGCTATTTGTTTAATTAATACAGTTTATTATAGTAATTATTTATCTTTTGCATCTGTTTCATTACTTAAAACAGCAACTGAACTTGGAGGGTATACGGATGCAGTTTTTGAAAATATATTAGAGTTAAAAGATTTTGTTTTCTTATTACAAATTTTTGTAGTGTGTTTTGTGCACTTTCAATTAAAAAAGAAAAAGTATTATGATAAAGTAACTTTAATTGAAAATGGTAAAGTTAGATTTTTAAACATGGTAGTAGTTGCTTTAATAACACTTGGATTTTTTATATCAATGTTAACAGGTGTAGATATAAGTAGGTTAAATAAACAATGGAATAGATCATCTATTGTTATGGAATTTGGCATATATACATATCAAGCAAATGATATATTAACTTCTGTAAAGACAACTGTAAATGAAATGTTTGGATATGATGAAGCTTACAAAACATTCAGGGAGTATTATGAAAGTAATAATATAGATAAAGAAAATAATAAATATACCAATATATTTAAAGGTAAAAATGTTTTAGTAATTCATGGAGAGAGTATTCAAGGATTTACTATGAATCTTAAATTTAATGGAAAAGAATTAACTCCAAATTTAAATAAGATGTCACAAGAAGGTATTTATTTTTCTAATTTTTATGCTCAAGAAAGCGTAGGAAATAGTAGTGATAGTGAATTTACTTCACTTACAAGTTTACTTCCTTCAAATAGTGGTACTGTATTTATGAATTATTTTAATAGAGATTATGAAACAATTTTGAAACTATTAAAAAACGAAGGATATTATACATTCAGTATGCATGCTAATAATGGTAGTGCATGGAATAGAAACGTAGCTTATAAATATTTAGGGTATGATAATTTCTATTATTATACGAAAGATTTTGAAATAGATGAAGAAATAGGTTTAGGATTATCAGATAAATCTTTCTTTAGACAAGCTGTAGATAAAATTAAAAATATTAATGATGAAAAATCAAATTGGTATGGAACTCTTGTTATGTTAACTAATCATACTCCTTTTAGTGATATAGAAGAACATAGTGATTATTCAGTTAATTATAAAACTGGACAAATTGATCCAGAGACAGGAGAAGAACAAGAAGTAGAATGGTTAGAAGAAACAAGAATAGGTAATTATTTAAAATCAGTTCATTATGCTGATGAGGCTATAGGAGAACTTTTAGCTAATCTAGATTCTAAAGGACTTTTAGATAATACAGTTGTAGTTTTATATGGAGATCATGATTGTAAATTAAAGAAAAGTGAATTTAATAAATTATATCAAAGTGAATATTATCAAAGTGTATTAATAGATCCAAATAATACAGTAGGAGTAATAGATGAATTTACTTATGAGATAAATAGAAAAGTTCCATTTATAATATGGTCAAAAGATAAAGTTAAATCCAAATATACTAAAAAGATTAATGAAGTGATGGGTATGATAGATGTTATGCCAACTTTAGCAAATATGTTAGGTGTAAAACCAAAATATGCTTTAGGTAATGATATGTTTAATATTAGTGATAATGTTGTAGTTTTTCCAAGTGGAAATTGGTTAACTAATAAAGTTTATTATAATAGTTCTAAACAAGAGTTTAGACAATTGGATTTAGAAACATCTATAGATATTGATTATATAGATAAGTATAATAAATATGCAGAAGAATTAATAAATGTTTCAAATGGTATAATAACTTATGATTTGATAAAAGCATATGAAACAGGTATAGAAACTTTAGGAACTAGTAATTAATATTTTGATTAGATAAAAATATAGGTTATTGATTAATCTATATTTTTTAGTATAATTTACATAGAATAGGAGGATAACATGAAGAAAGGTTTTACTTTAATAGAGTTATTAGCAGTCATGTTGCTATCTCGAATTCTTCAGGTGTTCGCCCAGTTATAACTATTTCAAAATCTTTACTTAACTAAATCTTTATTTTTATTGACAAAAAGTCGTATTTAATGTAATATAATCAAACAGGGGATGATTATATGAAGAAACAATATGATGTAAATAATTTAGGTCTTGCTAATGTAGCTACTTACTTAAATGGAGTAGAATTAAATGGATATTATACTATAGTATCAAGTGAAAATAATTGTATTATAGATTTACAATATCCAGACAGAAAAATATCTACTATTAGTCTTAAAGAAGGATACAGTTATTCAATTGAATATTTTGAACCATTAACAAATTTTGAAAAAAATAAGAAGTTTTTTACTCGAGTAGAATCCTTAAAAAGTTTAAAGAAACATATGAGTGATTTTCATAGTAAAGTAATGGTAAATTATGAAACTATATTAGTTCAAAAATAATTTAAGATTGTTTATACAGTCTTTTTTTATATGAAAAAATATAGTATAATTAGATAGTAGAAAAGAGGACGTATGAACGAAGAAATTATAAAAGAGATAAGTAAAGATTTAAATATAACTTTAAAACAAGTATTAGTTACTTTAAAATTATTAGAAGAGGGTAATACTATTCCTTTTATTGCTAGATATAGAAAAGAGGCTACAGGAGCTTTAGATGAAGAAAAAATAAAAGCTATTGAAGAGGTATATAGTTATCAAGTTAATTTATTAAAAAGAAAAGAAGATGTAATAAGACTTATAGATGAAAAAGGCTTACTTACACCTGAGCTTAAAGATAATATTATGAAATCTACTAAATTAGTAGAGGTAGAAGATTTATATAGACCATTTAAGGAAAAGAAAAAAACTAAAGCAACAGAGGCTATCAAAAATGGTTTAGAAGGTTTAGCTAAAGACATTATGGCTTTCCCAACTAGTGGTAGTATAGAGGGTATTGCTAAAAAGTATCTGAATGAAAATGTTACTAGTATAGATAAAGCTATAGAAGGTGCTAAATACATTATTGCAGAAAATATAAGTGATAACGCATTCTTTAGAAAGAGTATTAGAGATAATACATATAACTTTGGTATTATAAAAAGTAAATTAAAAAAGAATGCTAAAGATGAAAATAAAACATATGATATGTATTATGATTATGAGGAAAAAATTAAATATATTAAACCTCATAGGATTTTAGCGCTCAATAGAGGAGAAAATGATGGAGTACTTAGTGTATCTATAGAAAATGATAAAGAAAGAACTTTAGAATATTTAGAAAAAAGAATAATAAAGAATAATTCTTCTTTTGTAGTTGATATAATAAAGGATGCTATAGCTGATTCGTATAAAAGATTAATTGAACCTTCTATAGAAAGAGAAATAAGAAGTGATTTAACTAATATAGGTGAAGAAGCTGCAATTGATAATTTTGGTAAAAACTTAGAGTCACTGTTATTAACTCCACCTATGAAAGAGCAAGTAGTGTTAGCTTTTGATCCTGGTTATATAAATGGATGTAAAATAGCAGTAATAGATAAAACAGGAAAATATTTAGACAGTACAGTTGTAAAACCATTTATTAAAAGTAATAATCAAGATAAGTTAATAGAACAATCAGAAATAATTGTAAAGAATTTAATTGATAAATATAATGTTGATATAATAGCTATTGGTAATGGAACTGCTTCTAGAGAATCAGAAAAGTTTATATCTAATATGATAAAAAAATATAATTTGAAATGTAAATATGTTATAGTATCAGAGGCAGGTGCTTCTATATACAGTGCTTCTAAGGTAGCTATTGAAGAATTCCATGATTTAGCTGTTGAAAAAAGAAGTGCTGTTAGTATTGGTAGAAGATTGCAAGATCCATTATCAGAACTTGTAAAAATTCCACCAGAAGGTATAGGTGTTGGACTTTATCAACATGATGTATCTAGTAAAAAACTAAGTGAAAATTTGGATTTCGTTGTAAGTAAAGCTGTAAATAGTGTAGGTGTAAATATAAATACAGCATCTCCATCGTTATTAAAATATGTATCTGGTATTACTAAAAAGAATATAGATAAATTAATTAACTATAGAGATACTCATGGTAAATTTAAATCTAGATTAGAACTTGAAAAGTTATTGAGTGATAAAACTTATGAACAAGCAATAGGTTTCTTAAGAATAACAGAAGGCGATAATATATTAGATTCTACAGGAATACATCCGGAAAGTTATAAAATAGCTCTTGATTTATTACAAAGCCTAAATATGACTTTAAAAGATGTAGGCACTAATGAATTAATAGAAAAGCTAAATAAAATAAATTTAGAAGAATATAAAGACAAGTTATCTACAGATATTTATACTTTAGAAGATGTAGTTAAGTCATTAAAGAGTCCATCTAGGGATCCAAGAGATGAAATGCCTCAACCATTATTAAAAAGTGATATATTAGAACTTAAAGATTTAACTGTTGGAATGAAATTACAGGGAACAGTTAGAAATGTAGTTGATTTTGGAGCTTTTATAGATATTGGGCTTCATGAAGATGGACTTGTACATATATCTAAAATAACAGATAAATATATAAAACATCCTAGTGAAGTTTTAAGTGTAGGTGATATAGTTGATTGCTATGTTGAAGAAATAAAACTTGACAAAAATAAGGTATCACTTAGTTTATTAGAGAAAAAGGAACAAAAGTAATGTTCCTTTTTTAGATAAAAATAATTTACATTATATACAAATCTACATATTTTATAATGAGGAGGAATATAATGATTGATTATAATAAAATATTAAAAAAAATAGAACAAGATCAAAAGTGTAAACCAGCCTGCTTAATAGGCCCAACAGGGCCTCGAGGTGATGTTGGGCCAACAGGCCCGAAGGGTGAACAAGGTTTACAGGGATCTAAAGGAGATGTAGGTCCAACAGGGCCTACTGGACCTAGTTTATTAAGATCAGCTTATTTAGTAACTTTTAATGATAGTACTAAAGCAGATGGAATTGAAGTTAAAAGTGGTGATAGTCTTCCAATAACTAGAACAGAATTAGATATTAGTAATATAGTTACATTAAATAATAATATAATTAAATTTAATGTTCCAGGATACTATAAAATATCTTTTACAGTATCAGCTTATCCTTTAGTAAGTAGTGTAGACTTTGACCCAGAAACGGATATAGTATCAGTAGGCTTTAAAGAAACTAATACAGATCTTGTTTATATAGGTGTAGGTCAATGGGTATATAATGGTGAAGCTATAGAACATTTCGCACAAGGAATATTATCAGTCCCAGACATATCAAAAACATATGAGTTATCAAACTTAGGTAAATCTTCAATCTATATATCTACACCTGATCTAAAAAATATAGCCTCTACTTCATATTTTAGTAATTCACTTATTACTATTGTTATTGATTATTTAGGAAGACAGAGTAACTAATGAAAAAATATAAAGTATGTGTATATGCAATAAGTAAAAATGAAGAAAAATTTGTAGATAGATGGGTAGATTCTATGAAAGAAGCAGATGATATATATGTTCTTGATACAGGTTCTAGTGATAATACAGTAAAAAAATTAAAACAAAGGGGTATTAATGTATCTATAAAAGAAATAAAACCTTGGAGATTTGATGCAGCTAGAAATGAATCTTTAAATATTATTCCAGATAAGTATGATATATATGTGTGTACAGATTTAGATGAAGTTCTTGTATCTGGATGGAGAGAGGCCTTAGAAAGTAAGTGGACAGATAATACTACTAGAGCATTTTATAATTATAATTGGAAATTGGATGAGAATAATAATCCAATAGTAAACTTTTATACTGATAAAATACATATTAGAAATAACTATAAATGGGTACATCCAGTACATGAAGTATTAGAATACCAAGGAATAGAAAATTATGTCACTATAGATGATATAGTTTTAAATCATTATCCAGATATCAATAAATCTAGATCAATGTATTTACCTTTATTAGAGCAATCAGTAAAAGAAAACCCAAATGATGATAGAAATATGCATTATTTAGGCAGAGAGTATATGTATTATGGAAAATGGCAGGAATGTATAGATACATTAAAAAAACATTTAGGATTACCATCATCAACTTGGAGGGATGAAAGATGTGCTTCTATGAGATTTATATCAAGAGCATACCAAAATTTGAATAATTTAGATGAATCAAGAAATTGGTTAAAGAAAGCTATAAAAGAAGCACCATATCTAAGAGAACCTTGGATAGAAATGGGATTATTAGAATATTATAATAATAATTGGGTAGATTCTATATACTACATAGAAGAAGCGTTAAAAATAAAAGAGAAATCTAAATCATATATAAATGAAAATTTTAGTTGGAATGAATTACCGTATGATATATTATCAATTTGTTATTTTAATATAAAAAATTATGAACAATCACTAAGTAATATAAATAAAGCAATAGAACTAAATTCAAAAGATGAAAGATTAAAACAAAATAAAGAAATAATAAAAGAATATATTAATACTTGATTTTTATATATTAGTGTTATAAAATTAAGACATAGTGGAGGCATTATGGAATATTTAGATTTATATGATTCAAATAAAAAATTAACTGGTGAAAAAATAATAAGAGATAAAGATAAGTTATCTAAGTTAAAAGATAGATATATAAATATAATTTTAATTTTTATAAAAAATAGTGAAGATAAATTTTTATTTCAAAAAACATCTATGGAAAAAGGCAATGTCATAGCTACAACTGGTGGATTTGTTAAAGCAGGCAGTACTAGTATGGAAACTGTATTTTGTGAGACAGAAGAAGAGTTAGGTATAAATATAAGAGATGATAATGTAAAGTTTATATATACAGATTTAATAAAAAATGCTTTTGTTGATGTATATTATTTAGAAAAAGATATTAATATTTCAGATTTAAAATTACAAAAAGAAGAAGTAGATGATGTATTTTGGTTATCAATAGAAGAAATAAAAAAATTGATTGAAGAAGATAAAATTAGAAAAGGTAATATAGCTCCATTTTTTAGTATTTTAAAATATTTAAATAAATAGTATAGGTTTCTATACTTTTTTTAATTTACAAATAATGTACTATGTGATACAATATAATTAGAATGAGGTGATAACATGCCAACAACATTAAAAATAACTAAAGATAAAATACTAGATGCTGCTTTTTCTATAGCAAGAGAAAAGGGTATAGAATGTGTTAGTAATAGGGAACTTGCTAAAAAATTAAATTCATCAATAAGACCTATTTATTATCAATTTAAAAATGTAGAAGAATTAAACAAAGAATTATATATAAAAATAGAAAAGTATTTTTATTCATACATACTTGAAAATATGACGGATGATATGCCAAAGTATAAGCAAGTAGGTATCAATTATATAAAGTTTGCTAAAAATGAAAATAATTTATTTAAAATATTATTTATGAGTGGTTCAAAATATGTTCCTAAAGAATTTATTTTACAAGAGGATGAAGACTTCAAAGAAATTGCTAAATTAATTAAAGTTAGTACAAAATTAAGTGATAAAGATATAAAAACATTTCATACCAAGATGTGGATGTTTTCACATGGTATAGCTACCTTAGTAGCAAGCCATACTGTAAGTTTAAGTGATGAACAAATAAAAGAATTATTGTCATTAGAGTTTCAAGCACTCATGCTTTTAGAAGAAAATAAAAATAATAAATGGGTATTAGATTAAAGGAGAGGATTATATGAAAAATATTAGTAGAATATTATGGGGAATTGTGTTAGTTTTAATAGGAGGTATATTTGGTCTTAATGAACTTGGTATAACAAGTATTAATGTATTTTTTAATGGATGGTGGACTTTATTTATAATAGTACCTTGTTTTATAGGTTTATTAACTCAATATGAAAAGAAAGGAAATATTATAGGTTTATTAGTAGGTATTATTCTTTTGCTTTGTTGTAATGGACTAATAGATATATATACTGCTTCTAAATTAATTTTACCAATTATTTTAATAATAATAGGTCTTTCATTTATTTTTAAAGATGTTTTTAATAGTAAAATAAATAAAAAAATAAAAGAATTAAATAAATCAAAAAAAGATGATGTAATATGTGCAACATTTTCTAGTGAAAAAATTAAATATGATAAAGAAGAATTTAATGGAACTGATATAAATGCTATATTTGGTGGTGTAGAATTAGATCTTAGAGAGTCAATAATTACTAAGGATATAGTAATTAATACAACTAGTGTGTTTGGTGGTGTTGATATACTTGTACCTAATGATGTTAAAATAAAAGTAAAATCATCAAGTATATTTGGTGGAGTAAGTAATAAAAAAAATAGTGAAAATAAGAAAGAGATTACAATTTATATAAATGCAACTTGTTTATTTGGAGGAGTTGATATTAAATGACAACGACTCAAAAAATAATTAAAAATTTGTCAATCGCATTTGCTATATTTTTAATAGTAACAATAATATCATCAATTACAGTATTAATATTTAGTATTTTTGGAAATAGTGAAAAACTAGGTGAGTTAAAAGAACTATCTTGTAATTATAATGAAAATTTAGATTTAAGTTTAAATTATTCTAATTTGGAAATAAAAGAATCAGATAAGTTTATAATAGAAACAAATAATAATAATATTAAATGTAGTAATAAAGAAAATAAGCTTTTAATTAAAGAAAAAAGGAGATTATTTAGAGTAAGAAATAATTCAAAAGTAATTATATATGTACCTAATAATTATAAATTTAATGAAGTAAAAATAGAAAATGGAGCAGGTAGTATAAATATAGAAAATATGCAAGTTAATAATTTAGATCTAGAACTGGGTGCTGGAAAAACTAATATTAATAATATTAAGACTAATAATACCGATATAGAGTCAGGAGCAGGAAAATTAGAAATAAAGTCTAGTTTAATAAATAATTTAGATTTAGATATGGGTGTAGGTGAAATAATAATTGAGGCAAATCTTACTGGAAATACTAAAATAGATGCAGGAATAGGAAGTCTTAAATTAGATATATTAGGTAAGTCTCTTGATTATAAAATTAAATTAGATAAAGGTATAGGTAATGTTTATATAGATAATAAAAAGGTAAAAGATAATGAGGTAATTGGTAATGGATCAAATTATATAGATATAGATGGTGGAATAGGAGAAATAAAGGTAAATTTTAAAGGAGAAACAAAATGAAAGAGTTTATATTATCCGCACTTCCTTGGGTAATCATTGGTTTATGTATTGTAGTTATTTGTGCAAATAAAAAAAGTAAAAAGAATGATTATATTAGTGAAGGTATGTGTATAGGGATGTCTTTAGGTATACTATTTTCTACTATGTTAAATATAAATTTAGGTTTAGGACTTAGTATAGGCATGCTAATAGGCGAAGCAATTGGTATAAGTATAAAAAAATAGGAGGAATATATGATAGATATAAAAAATGTAAGTAAATCATATGATGGTAAAGTAAAAGCAATAGATAATGTTAGTTTTAAAATAAAAAATGGTGAAATATTTGGGTTTATTGGACATAATGGAGCAGGTAAAACGACTATGATAAAGTCTCTTGTAGGTATATTAGATTTTGATGAAGGAGATATTTTAATAAATAATAAATCTATTAAAAATGATCCTATTTTATGTAAGATGGATATGGCTTATGTACCAGATAATCCAGATTTATATGAAAATATGAAAGCCATCGATTTTATAAATTTTATATGTGACATGTACGGTGTGCCATCAGATATTAGAAAAGAAAATATTTTAAAATATTCACGTATGTTTGAAATAGATAATAAATTAAATGATGATATATCTAGTTTCTCACATGGAATGAAGCAAAAAATAGCTCTAATTGCAGCTTTATCTCATAATCCAAAAATACTTATAATGGATGAACCTTTTGTAGGACTAGATCCAAAAGCAGTATATGATATGAAAGAATTAATGCATAAAATGGCAAAAGAAGGTAAAAGTGTATTTTTTTCAACACATATATTAGATGTAGCTGAAAAATTATGTGATAGGGTAGCAATTATAAAAGCAGGTAAAATAGTTAAAATAGGTAAAATGAAAGATATAAAAGGTGATGAATCTCTAGAACAAGTATTTCTTGAATTAGGAGAAAACTCATGAAAATAAAATCATTAATAAAAGCAGCTTTAAGTCAAGATATGAATCTATTTAAATACACAACAAAGAAAAATTCTAATAAAATAACTAAAGTATTATTTCCTTTAATTCTATTTATTATAGTTTGCGTTTCTATAGGTTCTTATGCAGTTTTAATGAGTAAAACATTACATCCATTAAAACTAACTTACGTAATGCTTTCTATGTTTATCGCACTTGTAACTATTTTAACATTTACAAGTGGAGTATATAAATCTCAAGGAATACTATTTGAGGCACGAGATAATGATTTATTATTTTCACTTCCAATATCTAAATCAAAAATTTTATTTATAAGAATATTTAAATTATTATTATTTCAATATATATATAATTCAATGTTTTTATTACCAGCATTTGTAGTATATATATACTATGAATCACCAGGTATAAGCTTTTATATAATGTCAATATTAATGTCATTATTAATACCTATAATACCAACAATAATATCAAGTGCAATAGGTTATTTAGTAAAACTATTTTCAAGTAAATCTAAATCAAAGAAAATGGTTCAAACAGTTCTTTCTTCTATTGTATTTTTAGGGATATTTTTCTTAAGTCTTAAATTGGATACATTTATAGACTCAATAGCTAAAAATGCCACTAGTATTAATGATATATTAATTAAAGTATATTATCCAATAGGAGTTTATGTTAATTTAATAAATAATTTTAATATAATAGATTTAATAAAACTATTATTAATTAATATTATACCTTTTATAATTTTTATATATTTAGGATCTAAGTACTATTTCAAAATAATATCTAATTCTAAAAGTAGTACATTAAAAAATAAAACAAAAGAAAATAAATTTAGAATGAGAAGTCCTATATATTCTTTAACAAAAAAAGAACTAAAAAGATATTTTTCTTCTCCAGTATATATGTTTAATACATCTTTTGGTTTATTATTAGTTTTTGTTATGACAATACTTTTATGTATTAAAGGAAAAAGTGCTTTTGACCTTATATTATCAGAGTATAATATAAATCGTGATATTTCATTATCACTTCTATACTACGGTTTAATATATTTTTCAACTTGTATGACATCTATTACATCCTCCAGTATATCACTAGAAGGAAAAACTATTAACATTACAAAAAGTCTTCCAATAAGTGAAAAAGATATATTTAAATCAAAAATAATCTATCCATTTATAATAGAAATGCCATTTATATTAATTAGTGAATTTATATTCTTTATAGTATTTAAACCTAATATATTTTATATAATATCAATTCTATTAATAGGTATTATAACAGTTTTATTGTCTGCTATTATAGGAATTATAGTTAATTTAAAATATCCAAAAATGAATGCTTCAAATGATACAGAAGTAGTAAAACAAAGTATGAGTTCGATGATATCTGTATTTATAGGTGTTGGAATATTTATAATAACAATATTTTGTTTTGTTTATTTTAATAAATACTTAAGTATTAATGTTTTAATAATTTTAAATATAATAATTCTTTTAATAAGTTCTATAATACTTTATTTAGTATTAATTAAGAGATGTATAAAAGATTATAGAAAAATAAATGTTTAAAAGTAGATTTTCTACTTTTTTTGTAGAAAAATGTAAAAAATAAAAACATAGAAGTATAATATCTTTATATTTAATCTAATAAATGTTATAATAATAAGACAAGTAGTAAGAGGTGTAGAAATGAAATCTAAGCAAAAACAAAATCGTAAACATAGACATGATAAAAAAATAAACTATTATTATAGAGATTATGATTTAATTAGATTAATTGCTTGTATAGCAGTTCTATTTTATCATTTAAATATATTAAAAGGTGGATATTTAGCAGTTTGTATATTCTTTGTTTTAAGTGGATATTTATCAATTAAATCATCTTATAAAAAGCAAGAATTTTCACTTAAAAAGTATTATGTTAGTAAATTATTAAGATTATATTTACCACTTATTATAGTAGTATTTATGACAATATTTACAGTATCATTATTTAAAAATATTACATGGTTTAATTTAAAACCTGAAGCAACATCTGCTATTTTTGGTTATAATAATTTTTGGCAATTAGGTGCTAACTTAGACTATTTTGCTAGACATATTGATTCTCCTTTTATGCATTTATGGTATATATCAATATTATTGCAATTAGATCTAGTATTTCCTTTTATATATTTAGGATTACGTAAGATAGAAAATAAAGTAAGCAAAAAAAATATATGTAGAATAGCTTTAATGATAACTATTTTAAGTACAATATATTTCTTTATAATGAGTTTAACTAATAATCTGATGTCAGTTTATTATAGTACATTTACAAGATTATTCTCATATGCCTTTGGACTTTGTTTAGGAATATACCATATATATAAAGGAGAAATATTACCAAAAGTATTAAATAAAAAGGAATTATATCGATATATTTTTTATGGTGGATTATCTATATTATGTTTAATGTTCATATTTATAAGTTCTAAGTCTAGTATATATTCTATAAGTATGATAATAACAACATTGATAACTTGTTTGTTAATTGATATAGGTACTACAAATAAAAATAAAGAATTATCAAAAAATGATAAACTTATAAAAAATATAGTTAGTATTAGTTATGAGGTATATTTAGTTCAATATCCAGTAATATATTTATTTCAATATTTAAATATTAATAAACTTTTAAAATTGTTTATAATATTAATTTTAGTAATAGCAATCTCTTATTTATTACATTTTTGTATTAATAATAAAAATAAAAAGTATAAAAAAGTAAAAGATATAATGAGTATAATAATAATTATTATATCTTTAATAGGTATGTTTGAATATATTATAGCTAAAGATCATACAAAAGAGATGAATGAATTAAAAGATCAATTAGCGCATAATGAAAAAATGTTACAACAAAATCAGGAAGAATATGCTGATGCATTAAAAAAGCGAGAAGAAGAATTAATGAATTCTCTTGAAGAACTAGAAAAAGATCAAAGTAAATTAGATAGTGTTGTTTCATCACTTCCAGTAGTTGGAATTGGAGATTCAGTTATGTTGGGTGCAGTAGAAGAATTATCAAAAACATTTCCTAAAGGATATTTTGATGCTAAAGTATCACGATCTACATGGAAAGCTCAAGAAATATTACAAGAGTTAAGCAATATGAATTTATTAGGTGAACCTGTTATTTTGCATTTAGGAACAAATGGAGATTGTTCTAAGGAATGTAAAATGAAGATTATGGAGATTTGTGGCGATAGAGAAGTATACTGGCTTAATACCACTAATTTAGATTATGTTAATGATAACTTAGTAGAACTAGCAAGCTCTTATGATAATCTGCATATTATAGATTGGAAAAATCTTTCTAAAGGTCATGATGATTATTTTTATGCTGATGGAATACATTTAACAGCAACCGGTAGAGAAGCATATGCTAAAGCTATTTATGATGTTATATATAATTCTTATTTAGAGGTATACAAAGCAAAACAACAAAGAATGATAGAAAAACATAAAGAAGAATTAAAAAATAGAATAAGTTTTTATGGAAACGATATTATAATTAATTCTTTTGATTATCTTAAAGATAATTTTAAGGAAGATAAATTTATAACAAATAAAGATTTTAAATATAATGATATAAAAAATAGTATTATAGAATCTATAAAAGAAGATACAATAACAAAAAAAATAGTATTTGCATTTGATGAAAGTTCTAATTTAAGTATAAAAGATTATAAAGAATTAATAGAACTTTGTTCAGACTATGAAGTATATGTAGTAGCATTCGATAAAACTATTAGTAAATTAGATAATTACTCAAATGTTACAGTTTTAAATTTTTATAAAGAAATAAAAAAACATAAAGATTATTTAATGGCTGATGGAAAACATTTAACTAAAAATGGTAATATTGCCTTCAGTAAATATTTAAAAAATAATATAAAATAAGAAAGAAATAGGAAAAATTTTAACCTATTTCTTTCTTTTTCTATATTTATATTACCATAAATTTGCATTTTTTTCAAGACTTGTAATGAATATAAGAAAGGTGTATTAAGTATATGGAGGTGAAATTATGGATAAAAATATGACAGCACTAGTAAGTGCTTTTGTAAAAGATTATCATGTTAAAAATAGCAATATAAAAATATATTATGATAAGTTTAGTATTTTAAGTCCTGAAGAGTATGATTCTATATCATATCATTTAGAAAATGGAATTGAGTTTTTTAATCCAAAATATAATGGTAATAATGCACTTGGTTGGATAGTAAACAATATACTTGGACCATTAGTATTCGCACGTTTAGCATTCAATCAAAAACACTTACTTAATGAAATTAGATTAGGTTTAAAACAATATGTAGTATTAGGTAGTGGGTATGATACATCAATGTATAAAGTAAATAAAACGGTTAAAGTTTTTGAACTAGATAAAAAGGATGTTATTCAAGATAAAATAGAAAGAATAAAGAAAGCTAAAATAAATAATCAAAATGTTAAATATATTAGTTGCGATTTTAATAATGAATGGATAAAACTTTTATTAAAGAACGGATTTAAAAAAGATGAAAAAACATTTTGTTCAATATTAGGTGTTAGCTATTATTTAGAAAAAGAAACATTTAAAAAAACATTGAAAGTGCTATCTGATAATATACCAAGAGGGAGTGCAATTTTATTTGATTACCCAAATGATATAGGAGAATATAGTAAATCAATTAATGGTAAATTAGCTCATGGCGCTAATGCAGAAATGAAATCTAAATATTCTTATAGTTACATACAAGATATAGCATATTCTTCAAATTTATTAATTTATGAATTGTTAAATAACAAAAATATAGATAATAATTATTTTTATGATTACAATACACTTAATCCTAATAATAAAATAAAAGCTCCTATTCAAGTTAATTATTGTTTAATGGTAAAAAAGTAACAAGAACAAATTTTATTAAATAACATATCTTATTGTAGGAGGTAACTATGAGTGAATTATCTAATACAGTTTCTTCAGTAGGAAATTATAATAATATACCAACTTCCCTTACATCAAATACATCTGTAGTAAATATAATAGATGGACTTACATTAACAAAAAGTGCAAATAAACAAAATTGGAGTGATGGATTTCTTACTTATACAATAACTCTTGATAATCAAACAGATACTACTTATGAATCTCCAATAATAACTGATGTTATAGATACTAGTTTGGTTGAATTTGTAAATGACAGCGTTTCTATTAATGGTGTATCTGCTACTATCTCGGAGTATTCATATAATGATGCAAATCATACATTAACAGTTAATTTAGAAAAAGTTGATCCTACATCAAAAAGCATTGTTACTTTTAATGTCAAAAAAAAATATAACGACTTTTTCATTTTAAAAAGTCGTTGTAAAGTAAATTATAATGTAAGCGATGAACTATATAGTAATTATGTTGTTGTAATAAGTCCAATAAGAACAAATTCAATTAAATATGATTGTGGGACACCTTATTGGAGAAGTTAAAATCACTTAAAGTGATTTTTTTCTTCCTATAATAAGATATGATATAAAATAATATTTGATTAATTATTTAATTTATATTTGGTTAAATATATTTGGTTAAATATTGACTAATAAGACAAGATAATATATAATTTAGATAGTAAGGGTAGTGGTAGTATATGGAGATATCATTAAGAAAAATTAATAAAAATAGCGCGGGGATATCTAGTTATACTATAATACCATTAGGATACATAATACAAAGATCTAGAGGATAAAACTTTAGGTTTCTTTGTGTTTTTTTTGTATATCTTTACAAGAGTGAAACAAAATAAAGAAGGAGGAATAATATGAAAAGAAAAGGTTTTACTTTAATAGAGTTATTAGCAGTCATAGTAATACTAGCTATAATCGCATTAATCGCAACACCAATAGTACTAGATATAATAGAGGATAGTAAAAATTCTAGTATAAAAAGAAGTATAGAATTATATGCAGATGCAGTAGAAAACTCAGTAGCAAAAGCACAATTAAATGGAAGTATTGTACCAAGTGGAAAGTATACGACTACTGATGGTAAAACATTAACAAATGGAGAAACAACAATAAAAGTAGATTATGATGGAGCTAAAACGGTATGTGATGTAGTAATATCAAATAAAGGAAATATTTATTTAGAAAACTGTAGCGTAAATGACAAAACTGTTGAATATACATATGGAGATGTAATATATTATAATGGAAAAATAGTATATTTTGATGTAGCCACAGGTAAGGCTTGTGATAATTATACTAAAGAGAATAGTAATACGGGATATAATGGAATAGGTGGAACAGGAAAACAAAATGGATGTTTAAAATTTTATGCATTTAATGATTTTGGAAGTGATAAGGTAAATTTAATATTGGATCATAATACTACAGCAAAAGTAGCTTGGATATCAAAAGATGATTATATATCTGCTGGAGGAGAAGATTTATCAGCGGTAGTTTCTTGTCAATATGGTGGACTTTGTGCAACAACTGAATTTGGTCCAATAACATCATTGACACAATTGAAAAACGATACAGCTTTATGGCAAGGAACAGAAACACCAGAAAATTACATAATGGATCAAGTAGGGCAAACAAGTAATGCTAATTATGCAATAAAGTATAAGGATGAGGGATATAAAGCAAGATTAATAACGCCTAATGAAGTAGCTACAATAGTCGAAAACACATCATTTGATGAAAAGACTGATATAGACACTTTCTATTTTGATACAAATACAAGTACAGCAAGTCCAACATGTAAGGAAGGAAATATAACAGGATGTAAATATGGATGGCTGTATGATAGAACAGCTCCAATTTGTACAACGTATGGATGTTCAAATAATTCAGATGTATCAATTCCAGGATATTGGACAAGTACTTCCCGTGCTGACAACGCAAACAATGCTTGGAACGTGAACTACTATGGCAACGTTTATTATGTCAATATTACTTCTTCGAGCAGTTATGGTGTACGTCCAGTAATAGAGGTTTTAAAATCTAATCTTTCATAAAATGATAGAGTTATCTATCTTTTTTTAAACTTTGTAAAAATTATATACAAATAATGTACTATGTGATACAATATAATTAAGAGAATGGAGGAATTGTATGATAAAAAATTCAAAATTAGGTTTATATTTGATTATTTTAGGAGAATTTTTATATTTTTTATATAAATTTCTAAGTCCTAATATGACTGGTAATGTGGGTGATTTTTTCTCTGGTTTAATGCTTGGAATATCTATAGGTATAAATCTACTTGGAATTATTATTTCAGTAGCAAGTCTAAACAAAAAAGATTAGGAGTAAATATGGATAGAAAAGAGTTAATTAAATTAATAGAAAGTATAAAATTATCAAAAGAAGAATTTGTAATACTTTCATCATCTAATTTAGTAATAAGAGGAATAATGGATAGAGCTAATGATTTAGATATTGCTGTTACAGATAAAGGTTTAGAAGAATTAAATAATAATTATAATTTAATAAAGAAAGATAATGGTTGGTATATTGTAACTGATAAAATAGAGTGTATACAAGATAATATGGATGGTAAAAAAGAAAAAATTGGAGAATATTATCTTCAAGATATGTTAGACTATTTAAAGTTTTTAGAAGAAAGTAATAGACAAAAAGATAAGGATAGAATTGATATTGTTAAAAGTTATATAAGGAGAAATTATGGAAAATGTAATAGAGGTTAAAAATTTAACAAAGAGATATAAAAAATTAACTGCTGTAGATGATATATCATTTAATGTAGGTAAAGGAGAAATTATAGGACTTTTAGGTCCAAATGGTAGTGGTAAGTCAACAACTATAAATTGTCTGCTTTCTCTTATTAAATATGATAAAGGTAATATTAAAATATTTGGTCAAGAAATGAATCCAAATTCTTATGATATAAAGGAAAAAATAGGTGTTGTATTTCAAGAAATAGCTGTTTTTGAAGAATTAACAGTTTATGATAATGTTGATTATTTTTGTGGATTATATATAAATGATAAAAAATTAAGAAAAGAGTGTGTTATAGATGCGATTAATTTTGTAGGACTTTCTGAATTTAAAAATTTCTATCCTAAACAATTATCAGGTGGTTTAAAAAGGAGATTAAATATAGCATGTGGCATTGCTCATAAACCAAAACTATTATTTTTAGATGAACCTACAGTAGCAGTAGATCCTCAAAGTAGAAACAATATATTGGATGGAATAAAAAAATTAAGAGATAATGGTACTACTATTCTTTATACAACTCATTATATGGAAGAAGTGGAAATACTTTGTGATAGAATTATTATACTTGATAAAGGTAAAATAATTGCTGAAGGAACTAGTGATAAGTTAAAAAGTCTTGCTAATATAGAAGAAAAAATAACATTAGAGGTAGATAATATAAAAAATAGTATAATAGAAGAAATAAAAAAATTTAAAACTGTTGATAGTGTAAATTTAAATAAAAATACATTAATAATTATATATAAAAAAGGCAAAGATAATTTGGGTGAGCTTATAGATTATTTAAAATTAAACAAAATTAAGTATAACAGAATATTTTCAGAAAGACCAACTTTAAATGATGTATTTCTAGAACTTACTGGAAAGGATTTAAGAGATTAATGTTCTTTTTAAATTTTAAATATTCTTTAAAAATTTTATTAAGAAATAAAGCACTTATATTTTGGACATTTGCCTTTCCAATAGTATTAGCGACTCTATATAATATGGCATTTTCTAATATAGAGAAAAAAGAGGCTTTAAGCGTAATAGATATAGCTATAGTAAATAGTCATGATTTTGATAATAATATAATGTATAAAGATGTTTTTAATTCATTATCTAATAAAGATAATGAAGATAGATTATTTAATATTGAGTATACAAATGAGGAAAGTGCTAAAAAATTATTGGAAGAAAAAAGAATAGAAGGTTATTTAACATTTGATAATGATGCAATTAATATAACTGTATCCCAAAGTGGTATAAATGAAACTATAATAAGAAGTGTCGTAGATGAAATTAAAAGTAATACTGAAATATATAATACTTTAATTAGTAAAAATATGGATTCAAGTGATTATAGTATATTAATAAAAAATATAAATAATGAAATTAATAATATTAAGGTTAAATTAAATAATAAAACGAATGCTAATATTAGTTATACTATGATAGAGTATTATAATTTAATCGCGATGGCAGCTCTTTATGGGGGATTAATTTCCATGTTTATAATTAATGGTAAACTTGCTAATACAAGTAGTGTAGGAAAGAGAGTAAGCATATCACCTATTAAGAAATTAAGTATGTTATTGGGTAGTTTACTTGCAAGTTTTATAGTTCAATTAATAGGTCTATTATTGCTATTCTTATATACTATATTTGTAATAAAGGTAGATTATGGTAATTTATGTTTAGTTCTTTTATTATCAATTTTAGGTGTATTTGCAGGTCTTAGTTTAGGTATTGCAATTGCTACAAAATTAAAAACAAGTGAAGCAGCTAAAACAGGTGTATTAATTTCAATAACAATGCTTTGGTGCTTTTTAGCAGGAATGACAGGTATTACTATGAAATATGTTATAGATAAAAATATACCATTATTAAATATAATTAATCCTGCTAATATGATTACAGATGGATTTTATTCATTATATTATTATACTGATTTAAATAGATTTTATTTTAATATAATAAGTTTAATTATATTTTCTATTATTATGATTCTTATATCTTTAAATGACTTAATAAGGAGGCAGTATGACAGTATTTAATACATTTTGGAAAGTAGTAAAAAAATATAAAGGTACAATAATTCTTTATACTGTTATGCTTATTATATTTGGAACAATTAACATATCTACTAATAAAAATACGCATGAATTTACAAATAGTAAACCAGATATTTTTATAGTAAATGAAGATACTAATATAGGTATTACTAAAAATTTAATAGATTATATGAGTTCTAATTCAAATATTGTAAAAATAAAAAAAGAAAGTATAGATGATGCTATATTCTATCGTGATATTAGTTATGTAATATATATACCAAAAGGTTATAGAAAAGCTATTTTAGATGGAAAAGATGTAGAACTTGATATAAAATCTTCTGGAGATTATAATGCTAGTTTAGCACAAATGTTACTAAGTAGATATTTAAAAGTACAAAGTATATATAAAGATTATGTAGATACAGAAGATGAATTAATAAATCTAATAAATAATAATTTATCACAAAAAACAAATATAGAAATATTATCTAAGGTAGATACAACAGAATCGTCTAATTTAACAAAATATTTTAATTTTGCAAGTTACAGTATAATGGCTGTTGTTATATACATTGTATGTTTAGTACTTACTAGTTTTAAAGAAAATAGTGTTAATAAAAGAATAATTATAAGTAGTATGAATTATAGAAAACATAATAAACTTATATTAATTTCAAGTTTTATTTATAGTTTAATAATATGGATATTATATTGTATATTAGGTAGCGTATTACTTAAAACTAATATGTTTAATATACGAGGACTTATTTATGTTTTAAATTTATTCTTATTTACATTTTCATCTTTAACACTCGCACTTTTAATATCAAATCTAATAAATAATAAAAATGCAGTAAATGGAATTGTTAATGTAGTCGCACTTGGTTCGGCATTTATTTGTGGAGCTTTTGTACCAGTACAATATTTACCTGAAAATGTATTAAAGTTCGCACATATATTTCCATCATATTGGTATATCAATTCAAATGAATTATTATCCAGTATAGATATTATAAACACGAGTTCATTAAGACCAATATTTATAAATATGATAGTTATTATAGCCTTTTCAATACTTTTTATAGTATTAAATAATATTGTGTCAAGTAAAAAAAGAAAAATGAGAAAAGTATTTTAAGTGCTTTTCTTTTGTGTTATAATAAAAATGTATAATATAGGGAGGTATTATGGGAATAGAAGAATTAGAAATACAAATATCAAAAGATAGACAAAAATTAAGTGAGTTAGTATCACAGCAAGGTGAGAAAACTACTGTGGCTTATAATGATGGTGGAGAAATAAAATATCATACAATGACAAATGATAATGAAAAAAAAATAGTTGCTTTAAGACAACAAATCATGGCAGAACAAAGACAATTAGATCAAATGAAACAAAATAAAGAACAATATAGAGAATATCATAGAACTGAATTAGAAGAAAGGAAAAAAGAAGAAACTTTAAGACAACAAGAAGAAAAAAGAGAAGAAGAAAGGCGTAAGATAGCATTTAAAGAGGTAAAAAAACGATATAAAAGTTTGAGTATGTTTCAAAGATTGACTAATAAGAAACCTAATTTTAAGAAAATTTCAAAATTATCATCAGAAGAATTAAATTTTTTAATTTCTTTAAGTTCGGGTAATACAACTTACCAAGTTAACCGAAATGAACAAAAAGAAAAAAATTATAGAGAAAGAGATAAATATACTGAATCAGAAATAAGAAAAATGATAAATGAACGCAATAGACAAGATTTCCAACATGCATTGAGTGATCCAAGTTATTTACAAGAACAAATTGAAAGTGAAGAAATGTTCAAAGGGAGAAGTATATAGATGAATAGAGATGAATTATTTAAATCTTTCGCATCTTTAGACATTACTTCTAAAAGAAGAGAATTAGGAAGAGAATTATCTGAAGTATATATATTAATCTATCAATATATTAAAAGTATGACTATGAATATAGAAGAAATTAATTTAGATGAATTTCTAAATTTATATGAAGGTAATTTAACTGAAGATGAATATCTTAATGGGTACTATGAAGATTTTATGAATTTTAAAGAATTGTTAGCTATTTATTTAGATAAAATAAATAACGAATAATAGGTAATTTAGATTTAATTGCAGAAAAATATAGAATATTTACCAAAGTTTAAAGGTTTATCAAATGATAAACTTTTTATTGTATTTTATATTATTATTTGTTATAATTTTTATAGCAAGATAGGTGACAAAATGAAAAGAAAATTATTAATAGTTTTATTATTTTTAACAATGTTTATAAATGGTAGTGTAATGGCTGCTAATGTAAAGATAGAAACAAACGTTACAACTGGATCAGGTGGAACAAGTAATACTTGTACAACAGGTATATGCTGTGGTACCTATGGTGTTGGTGTAAGTGGTGATTATAACGATGGAATAAGAGTTATTTTACTTAATAGTTCAAATAATAGTGAGATAAAACGTAAAGACTTGTGGTTTACGAAAGCAAAAGCAAAAGCCGCTAGGGCAAATGAAAATGATAATATAGAAACTATATATAATAGTTTTAAAACAGCACAAAACAATAATATCTATGTGGAGGATGTATTTTATTATGCTGGGTTTATAAATTATTTGGATGCTGATAAAGTAGAAGAAATTCTTAGAAAATTAGGTTATAATCTTAATAGTGCTAAAAATTATTATATTGTAATAGAACCAATTTTTATGTTGGAATATAAATATTATTCTATAGTACCACACCATATAGGGAATATTGCTGAAATATCTAAAAAGTTGTATGATGGTGAAGGATGCGGAACTAATGAAGCTTGTAAAAAATATTCAAGATACTATTACTATAAAGATTACGAGGATTGTATAGGTAAAGCAGGTGGAGGACTTTCCGGTTCCTGCCAAAATTGGAGTGTATTAAAAAACTATTTAACTACTTTTATGCTTAATGAGACATATGGTAAATATACGGATGGGAGTTCCAAAACTTATGTTGCTGATATGATAGATTCTTATTCAACAAATAAATATGGTAAGGGTATTATTGTTATAAAAGAATATATAAGAAAAGGTAATTTGACTATAAATAAAACAAAAAAAGATGGAACAATGATTGTTGGTAAAGATGCTAAATTTAATATATATACGGGTGACGGTTGTGAAAATTTTAAACAGGAAGTTACAATAAATGGTTCAGGTACAATAGAACTTGAGGTAGGAAATTATTCTTTTAAAGAAATTGTTGCACCTGGAAAATACCAAAAAGATGATAGTTGTGTTCCTTTTGAAATTAAACCTGGTGAAACAACTTCCAAAGATATAAAAAATGAATCAACTTGCGAATCTGAATTTGATGAATTGGTTGGATGGCAGAGGACTGATCCACAAATAAGATTAGGGTTATTCAACAAATATTTAAATAGAGCAGAAGGAGCTCCTTATCAATTATTGAATTTTAATAATGTAACTAATCCTTGCTCTGCTACAAGAGATTGTGGAATGGTTTATAATTCAACTTGTACAAATACGAATATAAAATATAATGGATTTAATTCCAATAATTTATCTTGCTATTCAACACTTGAAAGTGTTGATAATAAAAAAGCATACTGTGTTTATGAATATAATTATAATAGTGCTTTTCTAAGTGCATATAATAAAAATTCTTTTGTAAATGCAGGAAGAATAATATTTCAGGATTTGGATAATTTAGGAACGGGTTATTTACAAAAAAGATGTTATTCATATGATGGAAGTGCTGATTATAGTGGTGGATTTAATTATACAGATTATATAGATAGTGTAAGTATATTAAATCAGAAATTAGATTATGATGTAACAAATATTGAACCTATAAATAATGATAAAGAATATATTGGTAGAAGAAATATTAAATATTCAAAAATAAATTATATAGAAAAAGTCTCAGGATTATCTAGCGATAGATATTGTATAGAAGGGGAATGTATAAAAGTAAGCGGAATAGTAACTCGTTTTGAGAATGATATAAATAGTAGTGATAACTTTAATATAAATTTCACACCAGATGTAATAGTAACTGGAACATATTTAGATTTATTACAAAAAGATAATTCAGATTTTTCTAATAAGGTAAATCAAAGTGATTATTGTAGTTACACATTTGATAAACAAATGATAAAAGATAATAAACCTAATCTAGAGTTTAGAATAATAGATACAAGAAACCCATTTCCAGGAAAAACAGGTGAAGGTAGAATAATAGGAAGTAATTGGTGCGATGGTGAAGGCACTTGCACAAGTGTAGGAATAGAGAATTACAATAATTTAACGACTATACAAAATAATATAATCAATAGAACAAATAGTAATGGAATAAATGGAAATGGAGATAAAGTATCTCCAAAATATATAATAAATTTAAATTATAATTCAATAAAAGATATAAGAGAATATAATAATAATCATGACTATAGTAATTTTTCTCAAGTTTGTGATAGTGAACAAAAATGTGGTAGTAGATTTTTAAGTGAAATAAAAAACAAAAATTATATAGTTACTACAAATTAAGTTAGAAAATAGAAGATAAAAATTCTATTTTTTTTGTAAAATAATTCCCAAACAATTGTTAATATGTTATAATTATGTTATTAAGATAGTTGTCGAATGGTATGGTGATAATATGGAAGAGTCAAAAACAAAAAAGAATAAATATATAAATGAATTCCCATTAATAATTATGGTAGTGGTAGCTGTTATTGTTATAATTCTTGTTAATGTATACTTGAATTTTAGACCATATAAAACAATTGATAAAAAAGGTTATGCAGTATTATCTCAAAACATGACTTATAACTTAATGAATAATAATACTGTTAATGATACCCTAAATGTAGGAGTAGTGGGTGTAAATAGTGGAGATTCTATATATAAACAAGTAGATTCTTATTACGTAGGTGAGAAAGACAAAAAGGAAATAGATATGGATTATCCACTTTATAGTATAGATGGGCTTACTATTTATAGTATAACTGATAATTTTACTCTTATAGATAGAAATTTTAATAGGGTAGCAGGCTATCCTGGTCTTAGTATTACTTCAGGTATTCTTTATAATGATGGAGATATAGAACCAGCAGATGATATAGATTATATTTTTGCTCATTTAAATAATTCTGTGTTACTAGGACTTCAAACTATTACAATAAAAACAGCATATAATGAATATAATATTCCAATAAATAGTCCAATTTATTTTAATACTAAATATATAAATTATTATGTGTTTGACGGTGAAAAATTTAATTATAATAGAATAGATGATATTTATTATGATTCTTTAATAAAAATTGGAGATGTTTCTTTAACTTATGAAGAATTTCTTTTAAAAATGAATTTAGTTAAAAAAATAGATAAAGAAGAAGACAATACCATAGATGATAATAAACCTGATGAGGTTCCTATAAAACAAGAAGATGATAAACAAGATGATGATACATTTATCAAACCTACAGTTAGTATAACTGATTTCAAAGTTAATGTTTATTCTATAGAATCTGTTATGACAATAAATGATCCATCAGGGGTTATAACAACAAATCCAACATTTGAAATATACAAACCAGATGGAAAACTTAATTCAAGAAAAAAAGTAAGTAATAATGGATTATTTGCAATTACAGGATTGAATTCTAATACTGAATATAATGTAGTTGGTACTTATAAATATAAGAATAAACAAGGTATAACTATGGTTGTTACATTCTTTGAAGGAAAAATAAAAACAAAAGATATATCAGAATTAGAAGCAATTAATCTTGATTCAGATGTCGGAGATAGATATTCAAATAAAATAGAAATAAAAGATTTAACTATTTTAAATTCAGATAATGAAGCTTTAAGGGGTGTAAAAAAGATTGTTTTAAGTGTTTGGAAAACTGGAAGTTCAAATAAAACTAATTTTAATTTATCTTATTCTAAAATTAGTTCCTTAATTAAGGGTAAACCAACAGTTGTATCAACTACTAATTCATTAGATTCTAATACAAGTTATAATTATGAAATTAAATTTTTTGATGGCGATTCTAATGAACTTAAAACAACAGGAAAAGATAGTGGTGTAATAAGAACAACAAAGGAAGTTCCTACACTAAAATTTAATTCAGATATTAATAAACAAACAAATGATGTTAAATTAACAATAACTACCTTAAATAAAGATGATATTTATATAAGAGACTATAATTATAAATTATATAGTTATTCTGGAGTATTAATAGATGAAGGTAGTTTAAATTATGAGAATAAATATCCTAATAATTTATCTTTTAATAATTTAGATTATGATACAAATTATAGAATTATTATAACAGGTACTTATGATTTGGAAGATGGAAAGGGCTTACAGGAGTTTTATGAGGAAAAAACATTTACAACTGCAAGTTTAGACACTCTTATTAATGCATGGTATGATCAAAATACTAAAATAGTAACATCAAATTCAATACAAGCTAAAATTTATATAGGCTCTAAAACACCAATTTTAGATAAAGAGGATACGGAAGTTACTATATATTTAAAAGATAAAGATGGAAATGATATTTTAGATGAAGAAGGCAATTTAAAATATTATAATACATATAAAAATTTAGAGAAAAATGGCTCATATTATAATGTGGATTCTTTATTTGAAGGATTAGAATCTAAAACTGAATATATTATGGCCTTAAAAATAAAAATAAAACAAATAGAAAAAGATGCTTATATATTTAAAAATATGAATCCACCTATAACGACATTGGATCAAGAGGCTTATGTTAATGTACGATATAAAAAGCTTATGGGTGAGATGCTGGATTTATCTTTTGATGTTGTTGATTTAGACCGTTTAATAGATGAAAGTAAAGTTAATATAGAGATATATGAAGGCTTATACGATAATATAGAAAGTATAAATTCACAATACATATATAGGAGTGTTCAACAAATAGAAAATACTCATGACGATAAATATTCTAATATAACAAATATAAAATTAACATTAGATGGATATTCTTCAGACTCTTATACAATAAAAATAAGTGCAAAACCATACAATGGTGTAGATGTAGAACAAGTAATACCAATAAAGTCTAATACTGAATCTGAAGATGGATTTGTTTACTTGATTCAAGTTGACAGAAATGTTAAGACTAAATTGGAAATGTATCAACAAAAATTATCTGAAGATAAATCTAATTATTTGACTGAAATAAATGTAAAATATAATTTGGGTGAAATGACCTCAAATTTATATGGCATTGATTGTTTTAATGGGAAATGTAATGTTATAGGATATATAACACAAGATATAACTGAATCAACACCATCTGGTAAATTTGTACCTATTAGTGATAAAAATTCTACCTTTGATTCTTTAGAACCAGTAACAGAAGTTTCTGATTTAGGTGAAGAGAGGAAATTCTATAAAATTAGAATTAAATTTAAGAATGAAAATAAAAAAGAAAATCAAGGAGAGCATAAATTTTATGTAGTACTTGAAAAAAATGCAGCAACAAATTTAGCAAATTTTTCAAAAATAGAAGAAACAGATTTAAATTATTTATATATATTAAGTAGTTTAGATTATACGACAGAACACGAAATTTACAATATAAGTAGTGTTGATGGTCGTGATGATGGTTTGTATTCAATAGATTTAGGTAAACATTATGTAGTAACTGAAAACCTAGATTTAAAAAAAGCAGATGGAACATTTTATCCAAATAAGGTTATTGATGGTTTTAGAGGTTCTATAGATTTTCAAGGATATAAATTAACACTTTACAAAAATAATGATTTAAGTCCAACTTTGTTTTCTAGTGTTTCTAAAACAGGAGTTTTAAAAAATGCTTTGGTTTATTATGAATTAGACTATGCTGGAGTAATTCAAGATTTAGCTGGCTTAGTACAAGTAAATAGGGGAACAATAGAAAATTTTGTTATTCATGTAAAACAAAATAATACTACTGGTAGTGCTAATAAAATGGGGCTTTTGGCTAGATTAAATTATGGAACTTTGAAAAACTTTGTTATATATTTAGATACTGATATATACACATATGGCGTATCCAGTTTGGTAAGTTATTATAATTATGCTGGAGCGAAAATTAAATACGGTGCAGTTATTTCAAACAATGACAGCAAAATTTATTTGAAAGATATTACTTCCAGTCATGGTACGTTTACTTATTATAATGAAGGTGTCATTTCAAATGTTTATAATTTAACAGATGTTTTATCAACAGAAGAAAATTATGTAAAAGGTTCATCTGGAATTGCCTTTATATCAAAAGAAAATCGTAATTCTAGTACAATATATAATACACTTTCTGTTGCAACTTCAACACATAATTCGACAACTAATGGTCCAAGCATATACTCTTCTAAAGGAAAGGTAAGTAATAATTATTATGTTGATACTAATTCTTTAAATTATTCTTATAGAAATAGTTTTAACAAAAAAATTAGTAAAGCTTCGCTTAGAAATGCAGGTGTACTTGATGTTATTTTAAATTCGGATAGTGAGCCAGAAGCAGGAGACAAAGATCCTTATTCTATTACTTCAGGATATTATCCTATAGTAAACATGAGTGAATTTATGAAAGAATATCAAGTACCTATAGAAATTACTTATGAACTTAAAGATTCAACTATAGATATAATATCAACAGAAGCTATTAAAGATAATAGGGAAGATGGTGTAGCTAAGGTTAGAGTATATATAAGTAACCCTAATAAATTGGAAATAACAAATATTAAAGTAGATAAGGCGACTGCACAGATATGTACAACTTGCGAGGATGAACTTGAAAATGGTGGTTATGATGAAAACTATCAAATATCAAATTTAATTTTAACTTTAACTATAGATGAAGAAAATGAACAAGCTTTATCAAATTATGATATTTTAAGTATGACTTATAAAACGTCTTTAGGTGATGAGATAACAAAATCATATTATACAGATTCTAACCCAAGAATAATAGATATTACTTTATATAAGCGTGTTGCAAGCTATGAAGGATTAATAAGTGCAATTAATAGTAATAGTAATATATATATGCTTGGCAATATTAGTTTAAATAATAATACTGAGATTGGAGGTACGGCTTGTTTAAATCAAGCTCAAAATGAAACTTATAATGAGATTAATTCTAGTTGTTTGCCAAAATTGGAGACTTATTCAGCAAAATTTGATGGTAATCAACATACAATAGACTTTGGAAATAATAACATAAAAAGGGGATACTTCTTCTATGGATATACTGGTGAATTAAGTAATTTACAAGTAAAAAACATGAAATTAAGCTCGAGTGAGTACTATATAGGATTTATAAGATTAACAACTTTAGCAAAAATCGATAATGTTGATCTTACTGATTTAGATATTTTAGCAGATAGGAGAGGAATAAACAATACAACTACTGTTTATCTTGGTAGTTTAACAGCTTATTCAACAGGTTCAGAATTTGATAAAATTTCAGTAAATAATGCAACTATTAATAAAGATAGCAGTCAAAATGGAAAATTATATCGCTTTAATGTAGGCGGAATAATTGGTTATGGACTTGACGGTAAAATAAGTAATAGTTATTCTTATAATTTGAAATTTAATGCTACATATGATACTTTAATTGGATATCAAACTGTAGGAGGAATAATAGGTTATGCAAGTGCAACTTATCCTAACTTTATCGATATTAATAATTGTTATTCAACAGGAAAATTTGATACTGAGCTTTCAAATGTAGGTGGAATAGCAGGAACAATTTCTATAGGAAAGGTAAGAAATAGTTATAGTTCAATGACCTTGTTTAGCCAAGGTTCAAACGTAGGTGGAATAGTTGGGAATTATTTGAAGCGTTTATCTATTTCTAACTCCATCTCTAATAATTTATTTGTAGGAACTATATTAAATCCAAAGGGGAAACCAAACTATGATTCGATAACATATTTAGATACTGTTAAAACTAATAATTTTACAATTGACAATGTTCCAAGTTTTACATCTTTTACAGATGTTTATAATGCAGATGACATTTATAATAATATATATTTACAAAATGGTGAAGCAGGTAATAAGGAATATTTACCATATTTATCTAACTCTTCATTTGTAGAACAAAATGTAAAAGATAAAAAAGTCGGAGAAAAATCAGATCAGGATTTTGATTATTCAATTGAATATGTAATAGATGAAGGATGTTTAGATAAATTAGATTCTCTTTTTAAAGAAGATAATGACTATAAAAATGCTTGTGCTACAAGTGCTATTTTAAAAACTAATAAAGAGTTATATGTAAAAGAAGGTAAAAATAAATCTAAAGATTTGGAGATTAATTCTCTCCAAAAAGAAGATGAGTATTATCGCTACGAAATTAAACCTACCAATAATGTATACTATAGTATTTATGAAGTAGAGGTAGAAAATGAAAATAGAAATGAAAAATTAACTGTTAAATTTTTCAAACATATAGAGTCTACTAGCGATTGGGATAGTTTAAACTTTTTAACTAGTGGTGGATATGATAGTAAATATCAAAATATTTTGTTGCTTGATGATATAAAAATAGAACCAGATGGTAATATAGATAAACAAATTTATTATAATGGTAAAGAATATCAAAATAGAAATATTTTATCGATTCAAAAAAGTTTGGATAATTTTTATGGCAATAATAAAACAATTAGTGTATCTGAATTAAATGACAATCATTATACTGATAAAGATTCGATAAGAAATTCGCTTATATATTGGCTTGATGGCACTATGAAAAATGTAAAATTTAATTCTATAAAAATATCTGGACAAAATAGTAATTATAGTGCTATAGTTAGATTTAACAATGGAACAATTACCAATTGTGATTTTAAATCAATAGATATAATAAATTATGCTAATGTTGTTGGAATAGTAGGATTAAGTAATGGATATATAAATAGTGTTACAATGGATGATATTAGAATGAGAGGAAGGTATTATGTAGGCGGTTTGGTTGGATATTCTACTAGTGAAGATAAAGAATCAAATATTCATATTAAAGACATAATTGCTTCCAATGTTACTATTGAGGCTTATTCACATTTGGGTGGAATAGCAGGCTACATAGATTATTTTATATCGGATATTAAACTAACCAATGTTACAATACAAGGTTATGAGGGACTATGGTTAAATACAGATACTGTTAATTCATATATTAGACCTAGACAGTATGTAGGTGGCATTGTTGGATATGGTGACTGTGTAAATTGTACTTTGAATTCTACTAATGATAAAATTAATATAATATATATTGATAAGGCATCTCGCGTAGGTGGAATTACAGGTAGTCTTCTTACTCATATGTATCTTAACAATTACAACGTAGAAAATTTACTAATAACATCAGATCCTAATATAATAAATCCACCGGCAAAATTGCATGAAACATCAGGAGAATCTACTTATGTAGGAGGAACATATGGGTATGGATATTATGGAAGACATGATTATGCAACAAATGTAGTAATTGCAAGTACAACAAGTGAGAAATTTGGAAAAAATTTATCTGAATTAACACCGTCTGATTTGGCAAATTCTTTATCAGATTCAACTATAAGAAATAGAGCATATGAACCTTTAAATGCAAATATAGTTGGAGGCATAGGAGGTTTTATGTATTCGATTCAATATTCATATTTAAAGAATTCACTTATATATGCTAAAAAAAATACAGGTGGAATGGCTGGATATATTGGAACATATTACTCACATGAAACGTTTAGAAATGTAGTTTCAAATTCTTTCATTGCTGTTTCTGAAAATGCTGCTGGTGGTATATTGGGTAAACATGATACCATAACAGATGGTCCGGCAAATTTTAGGTATAACATAGTATTAAATACAAAAATTAGTTCTAAGTATTCATCTGGAGGAATAATAGGTTATATTAATAATTCAACTGATTATTCACAAAATATTTCATTTTCTAATAATTTAGTTGAAGGATGTATTATAGAAGCAGATTCTAATGAAGGAACTGCTGGAGGATTAATAGGAAAAATTTATAAAACTCCACAATCTCAAGATAAAAAATATAATAAATCATTGTTCTATGGAGATTTAATAGGTAAAAATGTTGGTTCTGGATTTGGACAAATAGAAAATTTAGTTCCATCAGCATCCTATGTTAATATATCTAATGCATTTGATTTATCTAAGGAAAGTAAGTTCATGGAATACTCTGATACTAATGAACCTTCAGAAATCCAAATTAATACACCATCTGATTTAAATAGTTTTGTAGGTTCTCAGGGTATTTATAAATTGTCAAATATCTACTTTCCAGTATTCGTAGAAGGAGGTTCAAATCCACAAATAAGTGATGAAGAAAAAGTAAAAATTCCGAATGCAACGACACAAACTACAAGATTGATGGCTCCACAAATGCGTATGATGAGAAATTATGCAGTAGCATACTCTAATCCAGTTAAGATAAAATATGACGTGTATGCTAGTGATGTGGATAAAATAAATATTGAATTTTCAAATATAGATCAAAATAGTTATTTCTATTATGAAATAGGTGATTATAAATCTTATGATATTAGTATAAATAATAGAGTTTATACTATAAGTTATGATTATAAGTCTCCGATAAAAATTTATGTTTCAAATGGAAGTAATTACAAGACTAGTACTATAGATCCATCCGAATTATCAAAGAAGATTAGTTTAGTTGGAGATTCGGTATATTATATTAATAATGGTATTTTATATGGAGAAGAAAATTCTATAATGGGAAGTTTTATAAATTTATATAACAATAAAGTATTAACTAGTGATAATAGTATTTATTATATAGATACAAAAGAATATGTTGATAGTTATGTGGATTATAGTATTTTAGAAAGTATACCTTTATATTCATTTATCTACAATGAAAAACATATAAATACATATTATAATTTTACTGATATAGATGGCAGTATTCAAAATTACCAAGTTCTTGTAAAAAATGGTGTATTAAGTATAATTGATTCATCCCTTGATAATAAAAAGAATTCTTACATAATTGATAATTATAATAATAATGAAATTCAAATTATTCTTGATAATAAAGGTGAATTATATAGTTTGAAAAATAATATAAAATATCCTTCAGATCTAGTAAATAAGGATATTGAAGAATTATTTACAGATTTATATTCATCATCAACAATAGCTGTTATAAGATATAAAAATGAAGGAATATATGCATTTAATTATCAAACAGGTGAGTTAGTGTTTACTAATATAACCAAAGATAAGAGTTTCTTAGAATATATAAAATCTAAGTTATCAGAAGATTCTAGAGAAGAAGTTATAAAAAATTTATCAAAATCATCTAATTATAAAAACATGGAAAAATTAAAGATAAAAATAGAAGAAATTTCAATTAGCGATGCTAAAGGAAAAATAACAGGAAATAATTCTATAACATCAAGTGGTAAAAATTATACTATGGTATATAATGCAAATACTAAAAAGTATGATATTTATAATTTAGAGGAAGTATTAACTTCTCCTGAAAGCATAACAACAGAGAATGATAAAATAAATAGTGATTATGAATTAGTAGAATTCTATAATACTTCTCATACTACTAAACAAGAAAAATCCTTAAGTGGTATAATAATATTTACTCTTTCAATTGTGTCAATTTTTGGAGCTTTATATTTGTTAATAAATCGAAAAAGATTAAGAGGTGTATCATGAAAAAATATATAAAATATTTAATTCCTTTAACTCTTATATTTATACTTTCAATATTAATATTTATAGTTAATATTAATAATAATAATTTAGAGAATAATTGTTATGGAAAAATAAATATAGAAGATATTTTTAATGATATTAATAGTTTTAATAAAGATCAATTTGTTATTATTGAAAATAGTGAGGCAACAAATTATTTACCAATTGACTATAGTAAAGCAAATAAGTATATAGTTGGCGTAAATGAGCAAACTAATGAATTCATAGTAATAATAGATAAATTAGATAAAATAGAGTATAATCTTTTAAATCAATACATAGATAAACTAAATGAACAAATAGGAGAATATGCATTAAAATATGGATTAATGAAGGAAAAAGATTATATAATTGTTACAGCTTTAAAAGAAGAAAATTCATCTTATTTAGGGATTCTTAGAAGTTATGTTTATTGCGAATAAAAATCTAGAAAAATTCTAGATTTTTTTTGTTAAATCCAAATAAAAATATTGAAAAAAAAGAAAAAATCATATATAATGATAATATAGGTATAAACTTAAGAGTAGGTGAGACTATGAAAACAAAAATTAAAATAATTATAATTACAATAATCGCTTTGATAATGTTAGTATTAGGGTTAATATTGGCTATAAATACAAAAAAGGAATCAATAAAGAATTTCCAAGATGGCGGATATATTATAAGCAATGTTTATAAAAAAAATAATGATAGTGAAATTAACAAAATATATTTTGATGCTAAAGCACAATATACAAAACATGCTAATGACGAATACAGTTTTAATAATTCTGATGGAAAAAAGAATGTAGTTACTCAAGATAATTTTGTTCATTACAATAATAACTCTATAATGGCATTAAAAGATGGAGTTGCAATTGATTTAACAGATATAGATTCTAAAATAATATCTTATTATAATATTTTTTCTGAATCTATATTGACAAAAACCTCAAAAGGGTATGAAATTAATAATTTAAATGAGAACTTAAGTTTTCAAAAATTATTATTTAAAATATCTGATAAAAAATATTTAATGGCAGCAGATAATATTGTTATTTCATTTTCTGATAGTCAAACAGTTAGTTTAAAAAACTATGTTGAAATAGAATATATAAACAAAAATGTTATTAAATTATATAACGATGAATCAGAGTATCAAACAATAGCTTCTAATTTATATCTTATTTCCGATAATATTAAAATAAATCTTGAATATAAGACAATAAGTAAAAATAATATAAAATATTTAACTATGGCAGATATGGTAATAAATGCAGATGATAACATTGAAGTTTTACCAGAAGAAAAATTACCAGTCACACCAGCAGATGACAATAATCAAGGTAATAATCAAAATAATCAAGGTAACCAAGGAAATAATCAAGGTAACAATCAAAATAACGGTGGAAATGACATAGATATATCTGATCAATTAGGTAATTTAGTAACTCCTGGAGAAAATGTTGACAATGAAGATAATTTTATTCAACCTACTTTTACAGTAGAAAGTATGGAAGTTACATCTATAGGATTTGAAAATTTAAAAATAACATTAGAAGATAAATCTAGTGTACTTTATGGAAATAGGCAAGTAGAGTTAGTTGATAATTCTACAGGAACAGTACTAGAAAATTTAGAAGACTGGGATGAGGGTAGTTTAATTTATACAATTAATTATTATACAAAACTAAAACCAAATTCTGAATACACACTTAATATTAAGGGTCAATATAAAATAGAAGATACTGTTTATGATAGAACTTTTGTATCTAAAATATTTAGAACACTTGACATAGGACTTGAGATTACAGAGGATTATGTAACAAGTGATACTGTATCTTTTGCAATATACAGAAATGCTTATTCAAAAGTTAAAGCCTTTAGTTATGTAATCGTTGATTCTGATGATCAAATTATTGTAGAAGAAACAAAAGCAAGTTACGATGAAAATAGTAATATTGTATATGCAACTGCAAATTCAGAAAATACGAAAGAAAAAGAACCATTACGTTCTAACTCAAATTATAAATTAAAAGTTACAAAAATACAGTATGATACAGATGAGTACTCATCAGAAAACATTCCAAATTTATCAATAAGTCATAAATTAAAAACATTAAAACAAAAACCGACTGTAGAGAGTGCTAAATTACAAGCAATACTTGATAATCAAAAAAATACTATACAACTATCAGTAGATAATTTAATTGATAACAATAATGGTATTAAATCTATTACATATAATATATATAGCACTGAAAGCGAAGAAGTAATACAAACAGTAACACAAAATGAATATAAATCAGTTACGTTAAGTATAGATGATTTAGGTCAAGGACAATCATATTATTTCTCTGTTACAGTTGAGTTCGATGATAATCAAAAAACAATTATTTATACATCAAATAATTCTAATATAATAAGTACAAGCAATATAAAATATCCAAAAGTTATAGGATTTGTAGAAGGGGCAGCAATAACTTCTGAAAGAATTAGTGGCCAGATAAAAATATTAGATGAAGAACAATATATTTCTATGCATAATATAAGAAGTTTTAAAATTGTACTTAAAGAAAATAGTGGTATAGGGACATATTCAACAAGTTTCTCAGTAGACGTTAGTGGTAGTCAAAATTCTACCGAATTTGTTTTCCCTGTGGATATAAAAGAATTAAAACCAAATACAGAATATATATTAAATGTTTATTTAGAAACAGCATCATCTGCTACTTATATCGGATATGAAATTGTTAAAACAGCTGAGCCAGCACCTATGTATTTAATTTATAAAAATTTAGATTCGCAAGATTTAACTGATGAAATGTTTGGTTTTAAATTAAAAATTAACAGAACATTTAATTCTGATCCTGATACACCTGTTAGTTATGAATCGGGAGATAATTTAGGTTATATGAAGTTAGAATTGAAAAGATGTAATCAATCTAATGAATGTGAGACATTGTCTAATTTTTCTAGAACAGTACCACAAACTCAAAATCAAAGTGATGAATTAGAAACAATAAAAAATGGAGAATCAATAGAATTAAAAGCATCCGAATTCTCATATCGAAATGATAATTATGATTTGGAAGAAGGACAATATTATAAAGTAGCAATTAAATCTATTTCTACAAAAAACTATGAAATTCCTATTAGATTAAAACAAGAAGAAACTGAAGTTGAAGATCGAGATGAAAAAAAATACGAGGATACAAATAGTTTTAAATTAAATATTATTGATAATATTCCTGATTTTGAGATAAAAGCAGTAGAAGTTCCAAATTCATCATGTGACTCAAATGATTGTAATAAAAACAAAGATTTGGATGATGATACAATAGTAGGATATGATTTAGAAATTAAACCAATAAAGAGTACAAAAGGACAATCGATAAATAGCTTTAAATATGAAATTTACGAATCGGAGGAATGTACAGAAGAAACATCAATACAAGGGAAAACATCGATAACGTCAGGGAATAAAACAATAACAGATAAAGATAATGATATAAAATTATTTATCAATATGGAGAAGCAAGAACTTTCTAGAGGTAAGTATTATTGCTTAAAAGGTATTTCTACATATCTTAATGAAAAAGAAGAAGAAATAGATGGAAAAGTAAAATATATAAGTTTATTTTCACTTAAACAAGCTGCAAAAATTAAAGGGTACATAAAAGAGTATGATGGTGAAAATATTAAATTTCAAATTCAAAAAGATGATCCTGATAATGCTGCAAAAACACTTAAAGTTATTGCTAATAGCGAAGAAAAACAATCAATAAACTTAGAGAATGGCATTCAAAATTTTAGTATATTGGCAAAAAGTTTCAAAAGATTTAAATTAAACATTTTAGAGAATAGAGGTCAAGGAGAAGTTGTCAATACAATATATGAAGATGAGGTAGAAAGTATTAAATCATTAGAAAATCTTAATGTTGTTATTAGCAGTTCAGATGGAAAAGTAAACATAGATTTACCATTTGACGAAGCATATTGCAAAAGCTTTGGTGCTATTGGAGAAGATACTACTCCTTGTTATGTCAATAAAAATTTAGGTGATGCAAACATTTTCGGTTTAAAAATTGGCCAAAAATATACCCAATTTATTAAAAATGATAATCATTATAATGTTTCAATTTCATCTAACTTATTTGAATATTATGGAATAAAAACTTCACAAGATGAAAAAAATGTTTTTATACCATCATTTTCAATAGTATATGATAGTGGTAAAATTAATAGCGATAATTCAGAAGCTTTATTTATAAAAAGGGCAGATAGTCAAGATATAAATAGTTATTTAAGGAGTGATGGAGAATTTAGAGGTATTCTTTCTACAGATATATATTCTACATCAAATGAGTCAGGAAAGTATAAACAATATCAATATAATGGCGAATTTGAAACTTCTTTAAATGAATATAATTCATCATCATCTGATACAAAATGGATTGGACGAAGATTTAATAATATACTAATACATGCTAATGAAGCTGAAATGTCAAGTATAATAGCTTATGATGTTGATTTTAATAATAAGAATGTAAATACAACTGGTGATTATAAAGATTTTTATCAATTGGATTATAATAAAGTCATGGAGTTAACAGATAGAGTTGTTAGTTATAGGACAAATGGTGCAGAAATTACATTTGAAATTAGTAATGAAAATTTAGAACGAATAAATAATAATAATTCAAATAACACTCTAAAGTTTTCTTTAACAGATTCCGCTAAAAATGAAATTTTATCTGTAGATTTGATAAAAAAAGAAGTTACTACAAAAGAAGGTATACAAGAGAGTGCAACAATAACCACTTCTGATGATACTAACACAAAAAAATATATTATCAATTTAAACAATTTACAAAGAGAAGCGAGTGACCCAAAATATTATTATTATTCACTAGTATATACATTAAATAATACTGAAGATTATTTCTATTATTCAGGCTATAAAGTACAAAATAACCCAATTCATACAATTAGCAATTTAACTTTAAATAATAAAAATGCTACATATTCAACTAAATATTGGAATTTTAATAGTAATAATGAACTGAAATTCACAAAAAATCTTGATTATAGTTTCAATGTTTATTCAAAATATTATAAATTACTTGATGATGAAATTTTGGCATATAGATTATATTTAGTTAATGAGTCAGGGAACGAATTTTTAATAAAAAATTATAATCCTAATACTGACATAGGAGAAACTGAAGATTATTTCGTAGTTGAGACACCTGTAAATAATGTATCAACCAATTCTAAAACTTTAAATATAATAACAAAAATAATAGATGATGGTGGTAACGTTAGTACAATGGATGGAAACTTTAAAGCTATAATAAAACCTTTTGTAAAATCTTCAACTGAAGAAATAGAGTTAGAAAGTTTTGAATTGAATCCACTTAAACTTTTCAATATAAAAAATAACTCTCCAGAAGTAGGAATTTCAAGTAGACTAACAACTGTTGATTTGACAGTTAATGATGTAGATGGTGTATTAGAACCATGTGATAATTATGAAGTTCCTAAAGGTGCTAAAGATATAAAAGCATATTTTCCAAGTTCTGCATATGATCCAAATCCAGCACCAAATGTTTATCATTTTAAAATTATTCAAAAAAGTGATGGAGCAGTAATTGGATATACTCCTATTGGATTTGACAAACTAACTACTAAACTAGATCTTACTAAATTTTTTACAAGTAATGGCGAATATACTTATGTAATCAATTATTGTACAATTAATAGTACAGGAGTTTTATCTTTTTCTAAAGACGTAAAAATAAATAGTATTTCTGATTTGAATTTGGAGATATTACCACCTGTAGGTAAATACTATATTTTAAGAATGGCAAATCCAAACCCAGAAACAAAGGCGAAAATTGCTATAATAGATTACACTGTGACGTATACGAATGGTAGTACATATTCTTATACATATTCTAATGTAGATTTAGATCAAGAAAATAATATAATTTTCACTTCTGACGATTCATCAAATTTTTTAACACTTTTAAAATACGAAGATAGAGTTGGAACAGAACCTAAATCTATTGCTGCAAATATATATAGTTATAATAGTTCTACACAAACAAGAGAACTTATTGCGCAAGTTGCTAAATAAAAAGAAAGGAGAAATTTTATATGTATAAAAAATCTAAAAATAAATTATTATTTGTAATATTTATACTTATTATTTTACTTATAATAGGAATCTTAGTATTTTCAGTTTATAGAACAAAAAATAAAAATTTAGAACAATATAAAATTTCTTCTAATAATATTGTTTATGATGAAAATTATAGTTATTTAGAAATAGATAATGAATCGCTTTTGAAAAAAGAGTGGGATAACAAATATTATTTATATTTAAATAAAGGAAATGAAAAATATTCGTTGGGAGAAGAAACTGTAATTTATGATAAATCTAGAAATCAAGTAAGTGCTTATGGTAATATTTATCAGGTTTATACTAACGGTGATATAAGCGAAAAAAGTGAAAAAACTACTATTAGTAATGTAAGTGATTTTCAGTTCTTTAAATTAAGTGATAGAAAATATTTAATGATAGGTTTAGATATTAAAGGTGAAGGCTTTTCAACTTCCAATTATCTAGTAATTTCTATTGATAAGGCAGGTAATGCACTTCTTGTAAATAATAGTATAAATATCAAAACTATTAATCCACTTGTATTATCAGTAGGTGATAATAAGTTTGATGTAGCTAATGAAAAACTTATTATAAATGATAATGAAATAGATTTGAAAAAAATAAATGGTAGTACTAATGAGTATGTAAAAAAAGATGATGTAGCAGAAGATGATAATAAAAATCAAACTAACAATAATACAAATACGAATAATAATGGAAATAATAATACAAATAATAACGGTGGTACAGGTGGAGGTTCTCAAATATATAATGATATAGTAAATCAAATTATAAATTTAAGTGGGCTTGTTTCTAATAATAAGAATAAAACTAATTTATATAAAAATATCAGTTTAAGATCAGTAACACCTGGAGCAAGTTATTTAGATGTAAATTATTCGATAATTGATCCAGAAGAAAAGTATTTAAGTGTATTTTTAGCAGTTAAAGATTCAATTGGAAATATTAATTACCATTATTTAAATAAACAAGCAAACAGTTATAGAATTACAGGTTTGGTTCCTAATAATCAATATGAAATAACAATTAATTACATTTCTTATGGTACGAGTGAATCTTCAATTGCTGATTCTATAAAGGTATTAACTAGTAATGATCCAACATTACTTAGAATTACTAAGATAGTTGGTAATCAGGTTTATTATAAAGTTAAGATGTATAATGAGTATGCATTTAAAAGTGCAACAATTGATATTTCAGATTGTGATGGTAATTCATTAACAACTGAAAATTTAGATATAGATGCTGCGTTATCAGTTGATGGATATAATAATTCTATAAATCTTACTGGTAATATTCCAGAATATATATGTCTAAAATTAAAATATGTTAAAGATTCATATGATACTGATATAGATGTAAACAGTTATCATAAAATAAAGTTTAAGTAGAAAGAGGTGTTTTATGGAAGCAATTTTATCTTCAACTGTACAAGCTATAGGTACTATGCTTGGTTTATGCTTTTTAGGTATAGGTATAGGTGTAGGAATTCTAGGCTCTAAGGTAGCAGAAGCAATTGGTCGTAATCCTGAGACAAAAGGTGAAGTTATTCACTCTGTTATGACTATATTAATAATTTTAGCAATTTTCATATTGTTACTATTTGCTTTTGCGTTTATGCTATTGTTCTTTAATCCATTAACTGTATAATATGCAAATATATATAGTAGCAGTTTTAATCTCTTTATTATTAATCGCAATATTATTTTTCGCACTTCGTAGTACGGTAAAAAGAATTGATTATAATACAAAAAAGTATTTTGTAGATAAACTTCAAGATTATGATTATTTGATAGAAGAGAAAAAGAAAAAAATAGATGAATTAAATAATGAAATAGAACAGAGTAAAAAGGAATTAAGTGAATTAAAGAAAATAGGGACATTTGAACCAGAAGAAGAATCTAAAGTGTATTATAATGATTTTACTATACCAAAATACGAAGATCAAAGTTTATTTAAAAAATATAAAGATATAAAAGAAAAATTTAGTCTTGATTATGAAAAAATAGTTAGTAATTTTATTAATAATAAATTAACTGTAGATAATATAAATTATAAAGCAGCTTTAGAAATTAGAAAAAAATTTACAGATGATGTTGTTTATAAAATTATGGGATTAAGATTAGAAGAACAAAAAAAATATATTAAAGAATTCTTAAGTGATGAAGAATATAAATTGGTAAGTAAATTAATTAATTTAAATAAAATAAAGATAAATAGATTTATTACATCTTTAGATATATTTATAGAAAAAAATGATCCTACTGTTTATGTATATGTGGGTCAAAAAAATAAAAACTTTGATTATTTATCTGATAAGATAAAAACGGTATATGATAAAAGTATAAATGAAGGAATAAAGATTAATTATAAAGGAATTATTTATGATTATAGTATATAGAATAAAAAGGATGTGATATGGTGGATAACTATATTAATGAGTATTTAGATAATAAAATTAATAAAATTAATAAACAAGAAAATGTCTATGAGTGTGGAAGAGTAGTTAAGGTTACTAATTTTATAATAGAAGTAACTGGATTAGAAAATTTATCATTTTTTGAAAGAGTTAATATAGGTGATTATGGAATAGGATATGTTAATGGTATTCTAGAAAATTCAGTTATAGTAGCAGTTTTAAAAACTAGTCAGAAAATTAAGATTAATGATAAAGTATACTCAACTGGAGAAAGTTTAAAGACATATTTTTCTAATCAATTTGTTGGTAGAATAATAGACATGTTTGGTAATGATTTATATACTCAAGAAAAATTTGAAAATTTAGTTAAAATTAATATAGAGAACAAAGCTGTATCAATTATGGATAGAGGTAGAGTAAATAGACCACTTGAAACTGGTATAGCTGGAATTGATTTAATATATCCAATTGGTAAAGGACAAAGACAATTAATTGTTGGAGATAAAAAAACAGGTAAAACACAAATGTGCTTAGATGTTATTGTAAATCAAAGAAATAAAAAGATGTTATGTATTTATGTAGCAATAGGTAAGACAAAAAAAGAAGTAAAAAGTATATATACTGAGTTACAAAAAAGAGGAGCTCTTTCTTATACTATTATAGTAGCAGCTTTTAATGATGATAATCCTCCAGTATTATCTTTAACACCCTATGCAGCTTTATCAATAGCAGAAGTTTATATGAAAAATCATTTTGATGTATTAGTTGTTATTGATGACTTGAAGCGACATGCTGAAGCATACAGGGAAATAAGTTTAATCTCTGGTAAAACACCTGGTAGAGATGCTTATCCAGCAGATATATTTTATACACATTCTAGATTACTAGAAAAGGGTTGTCAACACAAAGATGGAGGTTCAATTACAATATTACCTATCATTGAAACAAAAGGTGAAGATATGACTGATTATATTACAACTAATGTAATCTCTATAACAGATGGACAAATATATCTTTCAACAAAACTATTTAATAAAGGTCAAAAACCTGCGATTGATTATGGATTATCTGTATCACGTTTAGGTGGAGCAGTTCAAAGTCCAGAAATAAAAAAATTGGGTGCTAATGTACGTTTAAAACTATTAAGTTTCTTGGAAACACAAGATGTATATCAATTTGCTAATATGGATGAAATGGGAGATAATTTAAAAAATAAATTTATAGAAGGTAAAAAAATTGTTGAATTATTGAATCAAAATAAATTTTCTCCTAAAACTAAAGAGCAAATAATATCTGAATTTGAATTTGCTAAAGAGGCTAATAATGAAGGTTAAGAGTGTAGTAAAAATCATGAATTTCCACTCATTACTTAGAGTTAATTCAGCAAGAAAAAAAGCTGAAAGATTAAATGAGTATGAAAAAGAACTTCATAGTATGATTGATACTATTTTAAATAATAGGAATTTCTTATTGGATAAAAAAAGTTTAATACCACCTAAAGATAAAAAAGATTTGGTTATTTATATAGGTAATGATTATGGATTTTGTTCTAACTTTAATACTGCAGTAAATGATAAATTAAAACATGATAAAGAAAATGATAAAATATTAATAGGTAAAAAAATAAATGCCAATTTGGCTACAAATGTAATAAAGTTTATGGATAAAGATAGTTTTTATGCAGGTGTAGCAGATATCAATAATTATTTATTGGACAGTTTAATTAATTTTAAATATAGTAATATAAAAGTTGTATATAATCATTATTATAATGTAAATAAGTTAGGTTTGGTTGAAAAAGTAATTTTTCCTATTGAACCTTTAAGTGAAAATCAAGAAAAAAAATACAGTGATGACTTTGTAGTTGAGGGAAACATTAATGAAATATTAATAAATTTAGTTTCTCTTTATATAGGTTATGAAATAGAAATAGCTGAGGCAAGTAGTTGGGCCGCAGAAAATGTAATGAGACAACTTGTAACGAAAGAATCATTAGATAAAATAGAAAAAATAGAAGAAGAAAAGGAAACAATGATTAGAAAAGAAAAAAAGAATAAAGCATTTAAAAAGATAATAGAAAATTCTAATCATATAAGAGAAAGGGAAGAGTGATAGTGTGAATAATAGTGTAGGTAAAATAGTCGCAATTTCAGATCTTAATGTTAAAGTTTTAATTAATAATAACGATATCAAAATTAACGATGTTTTATATACTAATTTAAACGGAGAAGAAAGATCTTTTGAAGTTGTTGAAATAAATGATATGATAGCGACCACAATTCCTTTTGAAAGTGTTATTGGTTTAAAAAAAGGTGTTGAATTACAAAAAAAAGAAAATGGATTAGAGATTCAATATTCAGATGAGATTTTAGGAAGAGTATTTAGTCCATATGGAAAAATAATAAATAATAATCCTGTTCAGGTAGAAGTAAAAAGAAATGTTTATAACAGAAAAGTTGATTTAGGAGAGATAAATGTTGATGATAATATTCTTTGGACAGGCATTAAAGTAATTGATTTCTTCTCACCAATCCAAAAAGGTTTTAAACTAGGACTTTTAGGTGGTGCAGGAGTAGGTAAGACAGTTATAATAAAAGAATTAATTAATAATATTTATAAAAATTTTGCTTCTAATGCAGTTTTTATAGGTGTAGGTGAAAGATCACGTGAAGGTAAAGAATTAATTGATGATATGGAAGAATCTAACTTATTAGATAAAACATCAATGATGTTTGGACAAATGGGTGATAATCCAATATCAAGATCAAAAGCTGTATATAGTGGTCTTACATTAGCTGAATATTTGCGTGATGAAAAAAATCAAGACGTACTTTTATTTATTGATAATATGTATAGATTTATTCAAGCAAAATCAGAAATTTCAACTGAATTAAAACAAATGCCAGTTGAAAATGGATATCCTACTACAATGATTTCTGATGTGAGTGAGGTAGAAGAGAGAATTAACTCAGTAAATAATGGTTCAATCACATCATTTCAAGCAATATATATACCAGCAGATGACTTAACTGATGAAGCTGTACTTGCTATATCATCACACTTAGATGGACAAATAATTCTTGATAGAAAAACAGCTGAAAAAGGTATATATCCTGCTGTAAATGTCTTTGGTACTACAAGTAAATTAATAGATCCTGAAAGAGTAGGAGAAAAACATTATAATTTAGTTCAACAATGTTTAAAATATTTTTCTCGTTATGAGGAATTGGAAGAGATAATTGCTGTTTTAGGAATTGAAGAATTATCAGAAGAAGATAAAAATATATTCTATAGAACAAGAAAACTAAGAAATTATTTTACACAACCTATGTTTGTTGCTGAAAACTTTACAGGAATACCTGGTAAAATTGTAAAAATAGAAGATATTTTAACAGATGTTGAAGATTTATTAAATGGAAAGTATGATGATTTAGATGAAAATAAATTATTATATATAGGTAAAATAAATGAATGATAATTTATTAGTTAAAGTATTAGACGTTAAAAAAGAAATTCAAACATATGATAAAATAAAATATGTTAGAATTCTCAGTAAAAAATATAATTTACTTATAATGAGAGATTATTTACCTATAATAGGTGAAATAGAAGGAAGCATTGAAATAGAAGGAGAAAATTCTATAAAAATAGAAAATATTAAAGGTTATTATATGAATAAAAATAATGTATTTAATTTAATTATTAAAGAGGTATTATGAGTGCTATTCTGTACTATGTATTAAGTTTATTTGAGTATTTATTAATTATAACTATTGGTATTTCTATTGTATCTTTCTTTTTATATCATATAAGTGATAACTTTAATTTAAAATACATAAATTTTTATGGCTTTTTTAACAGTATGGATGACTTTTCTCTTATAATGTTATCAAGTTGTATTTTAAAAGAAATAACTCTTGTTTACTGTATATTAAAAATTTCATCTTTTTCACAAATTTATTTATATATATTCTTAATTATGGGATTTGTATATGCTTTCTTTTCATTTAAAATTCCTGTGTTTATTAAGGAATTTTCAATAAGTGGTATAGAATACTTAATTGTATATTTCCTAAGTTTACTATCATCATTCTTAGTAGAAGTAAAATATTCTCAAATGGTAGTTTATTATATATGGATATTATCAGCAATCTTAATAAGTTGTTCAATATTTTTCTTTATGAGAAATATAGCAACTATACTTGCTAGAGATAAAAATGTAAGGAGGAATTTAATTGTTCAAGAATAATGCAAAAAATAAAAGATTAAATTCATCAATTTTAGCTATAATAATTTTAGTACTTTTACTTGTTTGTTCTTTCGTTTTGTTTTTTGAAATAAATGGATATAGAACTATACAAGAAGAAAACTTTGATTTCTATTATTATTTTGCTAATCAAAGATTAGATTTTAATGGTAAAGTATCTTTTAATTCTAAAGATAAAATTTTATCATTAAGTAGTGAAGGAATAACTTTATCAAGTAGTCCAGTCTATTATAGTAATACTGATGCAATGATATTACCTAGTAATATGGAAATAGTTCAACCTTATAAAAATAGCCCAATGCATAGTTTAGGAGCTTTTTCAAAAATATATTATAGAGGAAGTTATTTATATGCTAACGTTGAAAATGGTATAGGTAGATTGTATGATTGCTTCTTATATGATGGAAATGATTTATATGTTTTCTTAGATGACACAACAGTAATAATAGGAGAAGATAGATATGAATTAAATCCTATGTCATTTATAGAAGTAGGTAGTGATACAATAGAAATATATAATAAAAAAACAGATTTTCATATTGTTCTTTCTAAAACTACTGGAGTAATGGCATATACAGATGAATACTCTATTGATTTGGTATCAGATGCTGTAAATTATAATTCTAGTTATTACCTTCTTATGAAGAGACCTGAATCATTAAGTTTATATGAATTTTAGAAATTTGGATTGATTAATCAATCCTTTTTTAGTATAATTGTAATAGTAGAAAAATAAGGAAGTAGGGATAAAAATAATGCCTGGGGGAGGGGTATCTAGTTATACAATAACCTTACTCAGAAGTATAAATAGAAAGAGGGAAAATATGAAAAAAGGATTTACATTAATAGAATTACTCGCCGTCATAGTAATACTAGCTATAATTGCCCTAATCGCAACACCAATAGTATTAGATATAATAGAAAATACTAAAGTAACATCACAAAAACGTAGTATAGAAATGTATGTAGATGCGGTAGAAAATGCAGTAGCTAAATATTCTATGAGTAATAATGGAATAATACCTATTGGAGTATATGAATTAAATGATTCACACAATCTAACTAATGAAGAATATAGTATACAAGTAGATTATAGTGGATCAACACTTACAAATGGAGTATTAGTAATAAAAAGTGATGGAAGTATAGAAATAAAAAATGGATCAAATAATACAAATACTATGTATAATTATAAAGAAGGTAAAGTAATAGAATTAGATAATAAAGAAGGAATATATAAAGCAATAGATGAAGAAGGAAGATATATTTATAGAGGAGATAATCCAAATAATTATATATGGATAGATGAAGATGGTAATGGAATAAAGGTAGATAATGAATTATATAGAATAATATCATATGAAAGCGATGGAACTATTAAGATAGTAAGAAATACTGAAGTTAGTAATATTTCGTGGGATTCAAAAACAAGTGAATCTGAGGGTGCTAGAAAAAATGAAAACAATACATATTGTATGTATAATGGAATATATTATGGATGCAATGCTTGGGGAAATCAAAATAATACATATGTAGAAGGAAAATTATTAGAGAATAGCTTTTATTATGAATTTTATGCTGATAATAAAGCAACCGATTTAAGTAAAAATGCAGTAGATAAAACAGTAACTGAGGATTCAACATTAAATACATATTTAAATGGAGAATGGTATAACAGTTTAAGTGATAATGTAAAAAATAACATAGATAATCATGTGTTTAATGTAGGTGGGCAAACTTATTGGCAAAATTATCAAAGTGAAGCTAAGAGTTTAAAAAAAGAAAAGTATGAAGGGTCATTATCAAAATGGAGAGGAAATATAGGATTAATGACAATAACAGAATATGTAGAAGCATCATTAAATTCAGAATGCTATAACGTATATTCTAATTTTATTTATAATACAAAGTATTGGTATGCAGACGATGGATCAGATCAAAAAACTCAACATAATCAAACTTGGGTATGTGGTATTGATAATTGGTTAGCAAATCAAGAAGGTACAATTTGGACTATGACACCATTTGTTTTAACAAATTATGGTGTATATTTAATTCTAAAAAATAATTCGATATTTGGAACAGCTGCATCAGATACTGGTAGAAGTTACCCTGTATTTTACCTTAAATCAAATATTGATATAACAGGGGATGGAACAATCAATAATCCTTATACAATAAAATAAAAGGACTTAATTATTAATGTTAAGCCCTTTTTAGTAATCAAAATCTTCTTCAATATTAGTTAATTTATGATGTTCAATATTAAGAGAAGTAATATTTTGTGAATTTGTAATAGTTTTAATTATTTCATTAAAATATAATTTATTATTAGAAATTATGCCTATTTTTAAGTTTGTTTCATCTTTTGATAATTGTTTTCTTTTTACACTTTTTATACTTAATTTATAATTATTTATTTGTTTCATAATTTTATTTTCAATATCTTCTATAATATCTTTATTACAAATTATATCAATGTTATAAATCTCTTGGATACTATTTTTGTTAATTAAATTTTTTGAAACGATTCTAAGAAGTATATTTGATATTAAAATAAATATTGTACCAATACATGCTTCTATAATCATTCCAGATGCACATAAAACTCCAACTGCAGATACACACCATAAAGTAGCTGCTGTATCTAAACCTTTTATTTTGTTACCATCTTTTAAAATTACTCCAGCACCTAAGAAACCTATTCCAGATACAACTTGTGCAGCAATACGTGTTACATCTGGATTAATAACTTTAAAAGACATACAAACAAACATAAAAGATCCTAAACTTACTAATACGTTAGTTCTTAGTCCTACTGTTTTATGTCTTAATTGTCTTTCAAATCCTATACATATACTTAGTATAAAACATGCAAAAATTCTTATTATAAATGTTGTTGTGTCCATCTTAACCTCCATTACTATATATTACTAAATAATAATAACATATATATAGCAAATTTACTAGAGTAATTTATAAATTCATAAAAATTATTGCAGTAATTAGTATGGATGCGAACAAATTCCATATTATATATGGTATAAGTAACTTTGATGCTTTATCATCGAGTTCTTTAGTTTCATAGTAAAGAAATAAAGAACTTAGAAGAACTATTATAGTATCAATGAGCGCTAAAAAAGGGCTTTTTAAAGTAAAGAATAAAAATGAAAATAACTGATTAGAAAAATAATTAATTAATAGTGTTTTATTATAATCTTGTGTATTTTTATAACTATTATTTTTAAATATTTTATAAATAGATATAGTAATTAAAATGTATAAAATAGGCCATACTATTCCAAATATTATAGGTTTTGGAGCAAAAAATGGTTTATTTAAACCTTTGTAAAATATAGTATCACTCTTAAATATTAAGCTTCCAATAAACCATGGTAATAATAAACCTAGAAATTTAAGTAACTTTTTCATAATCCACCTCTTTACATATTATTCTAAATATATTAAAATATTAATAGATGGAAGTGATAAAATGAATATTACTTTGAATAAAAATGATGAAATAGTAATGAAATTACTTCATTATTTTATAACAATACAAGGATATAATCCTGTAGTGCTTCATGGTGCTAAAGACGAGATATGGTTAGAAAATAATGAAGCTGATTATAAAATAATAAGAATAGTATCTAATTATATACATAATGATGAACAATTAAACTTTGATATATTTAGAACAAAACAAATATTAAAAAGAATTAAAAGAAAAATGTTTTCATTTAAAATGACAACACTTAGTATATTTGTTAATCTTGGTGATAATGTTAATTTAGATAATAAGAATTTTGATAATATAGAATGTGCTAATGTAAAAAATATAGATGATTTGAAAAAGTATTCATTTATAATAAATAAATTTCCAAATATATTAGAAGTTGAAGAAACTAATAAAGAAGGTATGGAATTATTTATTAAATTAACAGATGATATAAATAAAAAGAATTATGAAGAGTCAAAAAAAGCTGAAGAGGTATTTTCTAAGAAAACTCCTATTATGACTTATATATTTATGGGAATATGTTTGATACTTTTTCTAATAACTGCATTTCTTTCAGGTAGTGTTATAGAACTTAATCCAAATGTTTTAGCTAATTTTGGAGCACTCCTAAATTTCAATGAAATGGGAAGAGATTATACTCAAACTTATAGACTTATAACATCAATATTTTTACATGCTGGATTATTACATTTTATTCTTAATATGTATAGTTTATATATAATAGGACCTCAGTTAGAAAGTTTCTTTGGTAAAGTAAAATATTCTATATTATTTATAGGTAGTGGAATAATTGGTAATTTATTTTCAATGTTATTTTTACAAGATAGATATGTATCAGTAGGAGCAAGTGGAGCAATCTTTGGATTGTTAGGAGCACTTCTATATTTTGGATATCATTACAGGGTATATCTTAGTGGAGTTATTAAAAGTCAAATAATACCTTTAATAGCTATAAATTTAATAATAGGATTTATAGTTTCTAATGTAAATAATTTAGCGCATGTAGGAGGTCTTATAGGTGGAGTATTCTTAGCTTCATCGGTAGGAGTTAAATATAAAAGTTTAAAAGCAGATATTATAAATGGAATAGTAATAACTACTATTTTTGTAGGATTCTTAATATATATGGTATTTGTAAGATAAGGGGATGATAAAGTGAAAAAATATTTAATATTAAGTTTAATTACAGTAGGATTATTAACAGGGTGTAAGAGTACTTTAACTTGTACATTAAAAGGTTCAGAAGAGAATTATGACACTGAACAAAAAATAACATTTACTTCTAAAAAGAATAAAATAGAGAAAGCAGAAATTAATTATACTATGATATTTAAAGATGAAGATAGTGCTAAAGAATACTATACAATATTTACGTCTTTGGATGAAGATTATAATATAAAGCAAAAGAAGAATAAAGTAACTATGATAAGTGAAAAAGATTATTCTAAGTATGATCAAACAGAAGATAATATGAGAAAAGAATTAGAGAATAATGGTTATAAATGTAAATAATCATTATTCTTTTTTTTTAGAATATACTTTAGTGGTGATAAAGTGAAAAAAATAGTATTGGTTTTATTAATTGTATTTTTATGTGGCTGTTCTAATAAATTAACCTGTACATATGAAGAGAAATATGAAGATGTTAAGATTAAAAATAAAATAGTATTTGATTTTAAAAAGAATGAATATACGAGTATAGATAAAATGATATTTAAAGATAATAATAAGGCTTCAGATTATTATGAAGAAATAAAAGAATATAAAAATGAATATAATTTAAGTTTAGATAATAAAATAATTACATCTCGTATGAGTGATACTATTAAATTAGATGGAGATAAAAATAAAATAAAAGAACAATATGAAGGATATGATTATAAATGTAAATAGTTAAGTATGTGATACATACTTTTTTTATGAAAAAAATGTGAAATTAGCATTTAACTATTGACAGTGCCAAAGAAAGGTAGTATACTTGTTTTAGCACTTAGGAAAGAATAGTGCTGAATAATTGTTATATTTCATTAAAAATGCTATATACTAATGTAGTAGAGGTGGTAAAGTGATTAGTAAACGTCAGGAACAACTTTTAAAACTTATAGTTGAAAAATATGTACAAAATGCAAGACCAGTTAGTTCTAAAGCACTTTGTAATATTATGAGATGTTCAAGTGCAACTATTAGAGCTGAGATGAATTATCTAGAAGAAATAGGACTACTTGAGAAAACTCATATATCATCTGGAAGAGTTCCAAGTGAAGCAGGTTACAGATATTATGTAGATAATATAATGAAACCTAAAGAACTTACTCAAAATGATATGATGAAGTTACAAACTATAGTAGATAATAAATCTTTAGTAATTAATGATGTAATTTTAAAAAGTATGGAAATTATATCTGAACTTACTCATTATACTACTGTTGTACTAGGTAAACATTCAAATGAAAATTTAGTTCAAAAAATAGAGGTTGTGCCAATTGATTCAAATAATTTAGTAGCAATCGTAGTTACTGATAAGGGACATGTTGAACACAAGAATATTTATATTCCCGATAATGTAGATTCAAAAGAAATAAAACAAACTGTTGATCTTATTAATAAAATAATAGTTGGTACTAGTATAAATTCTGTAAGTGAAGTATTAGAATTTAGAGTAAAACCAATTATAGCTCAATACGTTCATCAACATGATGTTTTATATAATGCTTTCTATAATGCATTTAGTGATTTTGCAACTGAATCAGTACAAGTAAGAGGTAGAGAGAATATATTGATGCAACCAGAATTTAATGATGTTGATAAGATTAGAGAGATAGTTAGTAAATTTGATGATAAACAAATTGTTAAATCTATTGAAGAATCTGATGATAATGGTATTAATATATATATAGGTAGCGAAAATAATTTTGATGATGATGTAACAGTTATCAAAACTAAATATACAATTAATGGAGAAGAAGGAACCATTGCTTTGATTGGACCAAAAAGAATGGAATATGATAGAGTAATTACACTTCTTGAATATATAAAAAATAGTTTCAATTCAAAGTAGAAAAGAGGTAATTTATGGAAGAGAAGACTTGTGAATGTAATGAGTGTAAATGTGAACCAAAGTGTGAGTGTAATGAACAAAAAGAAACTAAGGAACACACTTGTAAGTGCCATGAACACAAGTGTCATGATAAAGACAAACATGATAAAAATAAACATGTAAATAAAGAGTTAGAAAATCTTAAAGAAACTAATAAGAAATTGGAACAAGATGTTTTAGTGGCTCGTGCAGATTTAATTAATTATAGAAAACGAAAAGATGAAGAAATTGCTCGTATGTTAAAGTTTTGCAATGAAGACTTAATTAAACAATTACTTTCAGTTTTAGATAATTTTGAGAGGGCTATAAAACTTGATGATGATAATTTAGATGATGAAGTATCTAAGTTCTTAGAAGGTTTTAAAATGATTTATTGTAATATGCAAAATATTATGAGTAATTTTGAGGTAAAACCAATAGATGGTGCAAATAAACCATTTGATCCTGTTTATCATAATGCTATTATGGTAGAACAAAGGGAAGGTGTAGAACCTGGTATGGTACTTGAAGTATTACAAAAAGGATATATCTATAAAGATAAAGTTATAAGACCAGCAATGGTTAAGGTTAGTGAATAGGAAAGGTGATATTATGAGTAAAACAATAGGTATAGATTTAGGTACAACTAATAGTTGTGTATGTGTATATGAAGGTGGAGAGGCTAAAGTTATAGTTAATGCTGATGGAGATAGAACAACTCCTTCTGTAGTAGCTTTTAAAAAAGGTGATATTTTAGTTGGTAAAACAGCTAAGCATCAATCTGTAACTAATCCAGATACAATTAGTTCAATTAAAAGATTAATGGGTACAAATAAAAAAGTTAAAGCTAATGGTAAAGAATATTCTCCAGAAGAGATTAGTGCAATGATTCTAGGAGATTTAAAGAAAACTGCAGAAAGTTATTTAGGAGAAAAAGTTACAAGTGCAGTTATTACTGTCCCAGCTTACTTTAATGATGCTCAAAGACAAGCAACTAAAAATGCTGGTAAGATAGCAGGACTTAAGGTTGAAAGAATTATAAATGAACCAACTGCTGCCGCACTTGCTTATGGTCTTGATAAACAAGATGAATCTCAAACAATTTTAGTATATGACCTTGGTGGTGGTACATTCGATGTATCTATTCTAGAATTAGGAGATGGAGTATTTGAAGTTAAATCTACAAGCGGTAATAATAAACTTGGTGGAGACGATTTCGATCAAAGAATTATTGATTATATAGTTAAAGATATTAAAGATGAACATGATGTAGACTTAAGTGATAATAAAATGGCTTTACAAAGAATTAAAGAAGAAGCAGAAAAAGCTAAAAAGACATTATCAAATGTTACTTCTACAGAAATTTCATTACCATTTATTACAGCTGATTTAAACTATGAAACAACTTTAACAAGAGCTAAGTTTGAAAGTTTAATTAGTGATTTAGTAGATTCTACATTAGAGCCAGTTCATAAAGCTCTAAAGGATGCTAAATTAAAAGCTAGTGATATAGATAAAGTAATTCTTGTAGGTGGATCTACTCGTATTCCTTGTGTACAAGAATTAGTTAAGAAAGAATTAGGTAAAGAACCATCTAAAGAAGTTAACCCTGATGAAGTAGTTGCTATGGGTGCAGCTATCCAAGGTGGAGTTTTAACTGGTGATGTTAATGATATAGTATTACTTGATGTAACACCATTATCATTAGGTATTGAAACATTAGGTGGAGTTTGTACAGTATTAATTCCAAGAAATACTACAATTCCAACAAGTAAATCACAAGTATTCTCAACAGCTGCAGATAATCAACCAGCAGTAGATATTCACATATTACAAGGTGAAAGACAAATGGCTGCAGATAATAAAACATTAGGAAACTTCCAACTTACAAATATCCCACCAGCACCTCGTGGAGTGCCTCAAATTGAAGTTACTTTCGATATAGATGCTAATGGTATTGTTAATGTTAAAGCAAAAGATCTTGGAACTCAAAAAGAGCAATCAATTACAATTACATCTTCAACTAATTTAAGTGATGATGAAATAGATAAGATGGTAAAAGATGCAGAAGCTAATCGTGAAGCAGATGAGAAAAAGAAAAATGAAGCAGATGCTAGAAACGAAGCAGAGCAAATGATTTTTGCAACTGAAAAAGCTATTAAAGATTTAGGCGATAAAGTTGATGATAAAGATAAAGAAAAAGCTGAAGAACAAATAAAAGATTTAAAAGAAGCTTTAGAAAAAGATGATATAGAAGATATTAAATCTAAGACTGAAAAATTAAATGAATCAGCAATGGCTTTAGCAACTAAAGTATATGAAGAAGCAGCAAAGAAAGCTGAAAGTGAAAAACAAGATGATACTAAAGAAGAAAATACAGATAAAAAATCTAAAAAAGATGATGTAATGGATGCAGATTACGAAGAAAAATAAAATGAAGTTCTAGGTAACTAGAACTTCTTAAGTTAAAAGGAGAAAATTATGGAATATAAGAATCGTAGTGAAGTACCTAATGAATTTAAATGGAATTTAAGCTCTATGTATAAAGACATAAATGAAGTAAATCAGGATATTGAAGAAGTAAATGTTTTAACACCTAAAATATTAGAATATAAATCACATATTATGGATAGCAGTGATACTTTATATAATTTTTTAAAAATAACAGAAAAACAAGATAGATTATTAGAAAAATTATATATTTATTCTAAAATGAATTTAGATGTTGATACAAAAGATAATGATCGTAAGGCACTTAATATGAAAATTGAAAAATTAAGTGAAGATATAAGTGAAAAGTATTCATTTATAGAACCTGAAATGATGGACTTTGATTATTCTAAAGTAAAAGATTATATAAAAGAAGATAAAAGACTTTTAGAATATGAATTTTATTTAGAATGTATATATAGGTATAAGTCTCATTCACTAAAAAGTAATGAAGAAGAGATTTTTGTTCAAGCACTTAATGCATTTGGAAATTGTTCTAAAGTATTTAATAATATAGATAATGCAGATATAAATTTAGGTACAATTAAAGATGAAAATGGTGATGAGGTAGAACTTACATCAAGTAATTATATTATTTATATGAAAAGTAAAGATAGAAGAGTAAGGGAAGATGCATTTAATGCTATGTATTCTTATTATAAATCTTTAAAAAATACTTTAGCAGCAGCTTATGTTGGAAAGATAAAAGAGTCATCATTTGTTACTAAAGTAAAGAAATTTCCATCTAATTTAGAGAGAAGTTTGTTTGATGATAATATAGATATAAGTGTGTATAAAAATTTAATAGAAACTATTCATAAAAATTTATATTTAATGTATGATTATATGGATTTAAGAAAAAAATGCCTTGGACTTGAAGAACTTCATATGTACGATATTTATGTTGATTTAACAGAAGCTCCAACTGATAAAATAGATTTTGATGAAGGTAAAAAAATAGTTTTTGAAGCTTTAAAACCTTTAGGTGAAAAGTATTTAAATGATTTAAATAAAGCTTTTCAAGAACATTGGATAGATATATATCCAAGTAGTGGTAAAAAATCAGGAGCTTATTCTTGGGGATGCTACGATTCTTATCCATATGTACTTCTTAATTATAATGATACCGTAGATGCAGTAAGTACTATGGGACATGAATTAGGTCATTCTATGCATTCTTATTATTCAAAAAGTCAAAATTATGTAGATTCTAGTTATCCTATATTTTTAGCAGAGATAGCATCTACAGTAAATGAAGTATTAATAAATGATTATTTATATAAAAAAGCAAAAACAAAAGAAGAAAAAATGTATTATTTAGTGGATTTCTTAGATACAGTAAGAACTACTATATTTAGACAAACTATGTTTGCTGAATTTGAGTATATTGTGCATAAAAAAGAACAGGATGGTATTCCATTAACTGAAAAAGAGTTATCAACAACTTATTATAATTTAAATAAACTATATTATGGAGATAATGTAGTAAGTGATGATTATATTAGATATGAATGGTCAAGAATACCACACTTTTATACACCATTTTATGTGTATAAATATGCAACTGGGCTTTCTTCAGCACTTTCAATAGCAAGTAGAATACTTTCTTGCAAAGATGATACTCGTGATAAATATTTAGAATTCTTAAAGAGTGGTGGTAGTGATTATCCACTTGAAATATTGAAAAAAGTAGGTGTAGATATGACTTCTACAAAACCTATTGAAGAAGCTATGGATATGTTTAATAAGAAGTTAAATGAATTAAAAGAATTATTATAGGAGGATGTTGTATGGAAAAAAGAGATTACTATGAGGTACTTGGTGTAGATAAAAATGCAGATGAAAAAGAAATAAAAAGTGCCTTTAGAAAATTAGCAAAGAAGTACCACCCAGACGTGTCTAAAGAACCAGATGCTGCTGAAAAATTTAAAGAAGCACAAGAGGCATATGCTGTGTTATCTGATGCAGAAAAAAGAAAACAATATGATCAATATGGTCATGCTGCATTTGATCAGATGAATGGTGGAGCTGGATTTGATTTCTCTGGATTTGATTTTAGTGATATATTTAGTGATTTATTTGGTTCATCTTTTGGTGGATTTGGTGGATTCTCTAATTTTGGAGGTAGTTCATCTAGATCAAGAGCTACAAGGGGATCAGATAGATTAATGAGAGTTGATCTTGATTTTGAAGAAGCTGTATTTGGATGTAAAAAAGAAATAAATGTAGATTTTTATGATGAATGTGATGATTGTCATGGTAAAGGTGGAAAAGGAGAAAAAACTTGTTCTACCTGTCATGGTAATGGTGTTGTAACAAGAGAACAAAGAACAATACTAGGATCATTTATGACAAAAACTACATGTCCAGATTGTGGAGGAAAAGGTAAAACATATTCTTCTACTTGTTCAAAATGTAGAGGAGCAGGTAAAGTTAGAAAGAATAAAGATTTAGAAGTAAAAATACCTGCTGGAGTAGATACAGGAAATAGACTTAGATTACAAGGTAAAGGAGATAGTGGGACTGATGGTGGACCAAATGGAGATTTATATTTAGAATTTAGAGTTAAATCTCATCCTTTATTTGAAAGAGAAGGAAATGACATATATTTAGACCTTCCAATAACTATTACAGATGCTGTATTAGGGTGTAAAAAAGAAATACCTACATTATATGGAAATGTTAAATTAACAATACCAGAGGGTGCTAATACAGGAGATAGACATAGATTAAAAGGAAAAGGTGTAGAAGATTTACATTCTGGTTCTAAAGGTAATATGTATGTAGTTATAAATGTAGTAATTCCTGATAAATTAGATAGAAAACAAAAAAAGCTATTTGAAGAATTAAGTGAAACAGATTTAGAAAATGGAGAATTTAAGAAAATAAGAGATTATTTGAAAAAAAACAAATAATCTTTTTTGTACACAAAAATAGACAATTCGTGCAATTTTATTTACTTATAAAAAATAAGATGTATAATAATTAAACTATTAAATTTATTGACTTAATTTATTTAAGTATAGTATAATTTAGATAGTATTTATATCCAAAAAGGGGGAAATTTATGACAAAAGAAGAATTACAAGAATTAAAATTAAAAATTTTGAGAGAAAACAAATTACAAAATATAAAGGATTATTTTCCAAAAATGACTGCATATGAATATTTATACGATTGTAATAAAGATAGATTGGATTGTTTTGCTTTAAATTATTTAGGAAGAAAAATTACTTTTAAGGAATTTTTTGAGAAAATTGATAATACAGCAAAAGCTTATGCAGAAATTGGAATTAAATCAAACGATGTTGTTTCAATGTGTATGTTAACCACACCAGAGTCACTAATATCTTTTTATGCATTAAATAAAATAGGTGCATTGGTACATATGATAAACATTGCAAACAATAAAGATGACATAGTGAAACATTTAAAAAATACTGATTCTAAAACTTTTATTACTTTAGATATATTCTATAGCAATCAAATGAAAAATGCTATGGATAAAGCTGGTGTTATTAAAGTTGTTGTTTCATCTTTATCAAATTCATTACCAAATGTTTTAACTGGCGATAAATTAAAGTTTGCAATAATTGAATTAGTTAAGAAAAAGGGTAATGCAGTAAAGTTGGATGATAGATGTATAAGTTGGGATGAATTACAAAAAATAGGTGAAAATAGTAATTTAATTCTTAATTCAAACTATATTCCAAATCAATCAGTAGCAATAGCATATACGAGTGGGTCTACAGGTGAGGCTAAAGCAGTTGTAGCTACAAACGAGGCAATGAACTCTATGCCAGTTCAAATGGGAATGACTGACCAAACTTTCGCACCAAATGATTCTATTTTTAATACACTACCAACATGGATTTATTATAGTCTTGTAAATAATATACATGATCCATTGTGTATGGGTGTTAGTGTGGATATTGATCCTTTATTTGATTCAAAAAAAATTGATAAAAGATTAAAACAATTTAAGTTTAATCATTGGAATACAATTCCTGCTTATGTTGAAGATATGGTTAATAATAAAAAAGTAAGAAGATTAGATTTATCACATTTAAAATCCATTACTACTGGTGGGGATTATTTAACTCAACAATTACAAGGAAAAGCAAATTTTTTAGTTAGAAGTTGTAATTCAAATATTAATGTTGGGCAAGGATATGGTGCATCTGAAATTTTAGGTAGTTTTGGTTATACATATGAAAGAAATGCAACTAAAGGATCAGTTGGAAAAGCATTAGTTGGAAATTCATTTAAAATTCTTAATATAGATGATGGAAAAATATTAGGAGTAAATGAAATAGGGGAATTATATTTATTTAGTCCAACATTAATGAAGGAATATTATAAAAATCCAACAGCTACAAGTGAAGTTTTGATTGAAGACGAGAATGGTATTGTATGGTATAAGACTGGTGATTTAGCACATTTCAATGAAAATAATGAAATATTTATAGATGGAAGAATAAGAAGGATTGTTATGGCAAAAGATGACAAAGGATTACCTACAAAAATATTCCCTGATAAAATAAAAAAAATTATTTTATTAAATGAATATGTTGATAAATGTGAAATTATAACAGTAAATGATGATAAATATATCAATAAACCTATTGCATTTATAGTTTTAAGAAATGGAATTGAATTAACTCCAACTGTAGAAAAAAGTATTCAAAATCTTTGTAAAGCAAATTTAGAAAATTATACATTACCATCAAAATATAATTTTGTTGATAATATACCATTAAAGCCATCTTTAAAACCAGATTTAGATGCTTTAGAGAAACAATATTATGAAGAAATAAATGGTAAGCAAAAAGTAAAAGCAATTCAAAAATAATGAATTGTTTTTTTATTTACTAACAAATTTTAACATTTTGTGATATAATCAAATTAATAAAGAAAGATAAGGAATGTGATGTTATGAGTATGATATGGTTGCAAATTAGTAGTTTGGTTTATTTATCAATATTATTTGTTGTTTATATTTCTAAAGAAAGAGTTAATTCATTAGAAAATAAAATATTTAAAGCAATAATGGTTTCTAATATTATTGGTTTAGTTATAGAACTTGGTTGTTTTATAACTGTAACTAATATGTATAAAATTCCAACAATAAATTCAATTGTTACTAAACTTTTATTAGTTTACTATTTAACATATATATTATTATTTACAGCATATGTTTTTGTGATTTCTTATAAAAAAGAAGGAAAAACAAAAGAAAAAGAACCAAAATATTATAAAAATGTAGCTATATTTTGCTTATTGTTTTTTATGATAAATACTATATTTATAATTTTATTACCAATGCAATATTATACCAATAATGGAATTGTATATTCATATGGTGCATCAGTAAATTATATGTTCTTTGTTTATGCTTTTTTAATAATTCTATGGATAGGATGCATGTGCATTAATTTTAAAAATTTAAAACAAAAAAAATATTTACCATTATTTGCATTTATAGTGTTAGGTACTATTGTTGGAATTGCTCAAAAAATAAATCCTACATTACTTTTAATGACAGCCTGTGATACTGTTGTAACATTCTTATTATATTTTACAATAGAGAATCCAGATGTAAAAATGATAAGGGAGTTAGAGCTTGCTAAAGATACAGCAGAGAAGGCAAATAATGCCAAAAGTGATTTCTTAAGTAGTATGTCACATGAAATAAGGACACCATTAAAT
>CAKPKL010000001.1 GCA_934167485.1 uncultured Bacilli bacterium | reverse complement strand
ATTAAATATTTAAATGAAGATCCAGAGTTTGTTAGATATATGAGTGATGAAGATGAAGCTAGACTTCTTAAGAATACTTTAAAGACTGATGCTTATGAAGATGGTATTCAAAAAGGAATAGAGCAACAAAAAGGACTTAATGAGCAAGAGTTAAAGCAACAAAAACTCTCTATAGCAAAAGCATTTAAAGAAAACAATGTTTCTATAGATATAATTATTAAATCAACAGGACTTACAGAAAATGAAATAAACAGCATATAATAAAGAATTGGAATAATCCAATTCTTTTTATGTAAAGAAAAAGATTGAAAATCAATCTTACATCTCATCATCTATATTATCATCATCTACTATTGTCAAATCTTCCATATCATCAGAATTATCTAAATCAACTTCATCATCTGTTATTTCTACACTTTCACTCATATCATCTTCATTAGATTCTATATTGTCTTCATTTTCTTCTTCAAAGACTTCATCATCATCTTCATCATCTAAAACTATTTCAACTTTATGTTTGTCCCTTAAATCCCACTCAGCTGTATCAAGTAAAATAAATCTTTTATCAGTTGTAAGTGAAGTATAAAAATCTCCTATTTTATTTGTGTATTCATCATCTGTTAATTCTAATAATTCACAAATACGTTTAAAAATTGCAGCTGTATTCATAGCCTTTTTATTTTCTTTTATAATCATTTCTGTTAAATCAGTATAAGAAAGTACTTCTAATTCTTCTTTTTTCATATCTTTTAATTTCATAATATTCCTCCAAATCAAACTACATTTCTGTAGGTATATCTATTATTAATAAATTTAACATATCACGAATAACTCTATTAGCTAATTTAATAACACTTATCCAATCGTTTAATTTTGTATCATCTTCTATATTAGCTATATGATTATTTTGATAAAATGAATTCATTAGTACACATAAATTATATACATAATCGGCTATATAATTAGGTTTGAATTCTTTAAATGCACTCATAATACTACTTTCAAACTCAAGTAAACTTATTCTTAAATCTCTATCACAATTATTATATATATTATTACTCAAATTATTTATATTTGATTCATATTTTTCTATTATTTTATTCATTCTTAAATATGTATATAATATATATGGTCCTGTTTTTCCTTGTGTATCACTAAATTTGTTTATATCAAATATATAATCTCTATCTCTACCATTTTGGAAATCAGCAAATTTTATTATAGAATTTACTATTTTTCTTATATCTTCTTCACTCATATTTTTATTAGACTCTTTTTTAGATATAAATATTTCCCTAATTTCACTAAATAAACTATCTAATTTAGGAGTTTCTCCACTTCTTGTTTTATATGGTTTACCATCCATACCATTAATAGTTCCATGTGGCAAGTGAAGTAATTTAGTATCTTTTGTCATATTGCTCATTTCACATACTCTAAATACTTGTTCAAAGTGTAATTGTTGTCTTGCATCTGTAACATATAATATGTAATCAGGATTAAAATCTTCCATTCTTTGATATATAGTTCCTAAATCAGAACTCTCATAAAGATATGCTCCATTGCTTTTTTGAAATATTAAAGGTGGATAATTGACTTTGTCTGTATCTTTATTTACAAATACTACTTTTGCGCCTTCACTTTCTTTAAGTAAATTTTTATCTTCTAAAAATTTTTTTACTTTAGGAATATAAAGATAAGCATCAGATTCTGATAACCAATAATCAAATGATACATCTAAATATTTATATAGTCTTTTTATATCATTAACCGAAATATCACAAATAACACGCCAATAATCTAAATAATTTTTTTTATCTTGTACATCCTTAATAATAGATGCACATTCTTCTTTGATTTCTTTATTTTCTTTTACTATAGAACTCATCTCAGGATATACACGATTTAAATAACTTAATGTTATATCACTTGGAGTAAATTTATCTCTAAGACAAGCATATATAACTTCACCTATTGGAAGTCCTATATCTCCAAGATGAACATCTGATATTGTTTTATGACCTACATAATTTATTATTCTTTTAATTGACTCCCCTATTATAGCTGGTCTTAAATGACCAACATGAAGTGGTTTTGCTACATTAGGTCCACCATAATCTAATACAAATGTAAGAGATTTTTCTGGTTTGTTTAAATTAAATTTATCAGTATTTGCCATTTTAATTAATGTATTATTTATAAATTTATTACTTAAAGTTAAATTTATAAAACCAGGTTTACAAAACTCTACTTTTTCAAAGTAATCATCAAAATCATCTATTTTATTTAAACTATCAACTATACTCTCTCCTATTTCTATAGGACTTTTATGATATACTTTTGCAAGTTTAAATACTTCATCACATTGATAATCACATAAATCAGGTCTATTTGATTTAATAACACTCAAAATCTCATTATATCCTGCATTTTTTGCAGCGAGTGTTATAACCTTACTTAATTCAGCTATTATCATATCTTTCCTCCTATATTTAAACAGTAGTAAAAATCATTTCCTTCTAGATTATACTCTATTATAATTTCATTATCACTTATACTCAGTTTTTTTGTATTTGTTTTAAGATAAATAATTCTTGAAATATCAAATACATTATATGTAGAAATTGTATCATTTAAAGTATCAAAAACTAAATTAATTTTATATTTATCAGAAGTTCTATACATTTCTATTTTATTATCAAAAATTAAAATAGTTACATTAATGTTTCCCTCTTTATATATTATTTTATTTTTTGTTTTTACTCCACTTATATCTATAACAATATTATTATCATTTGATACAAGTTTTGCCCTCAAATTAATTTTTTCCATACACATCCCAAACATTATAGCATACTTTTTTTTATTTTGCACTCATATTTTTATATTTTTTTTGTAATACTAAATTTAGAAGGTATGGTGGAATATGAAAAAGTTAAATAGAATATCTAAAATAGCCCTTATTATTGTAGGTTTTTTAATAGTTTTTTATATAGGAATTTATTTTGTTGCTTCTATATCAAAAAAATTAGATATTAATACATCTAATGGATATTATTTATATGATTCTAATAACAATCTAATAAATGGTACAAGCGATCAGTGGATAAAGTTAGATGATATATCTAAAAATTTAATAAATGCTACAATTTCAATAGAAGATAAAAATTTTTATAAACATCAAGGATTTGATTATTTAAGAATAGCAAAATCTTTATATATAAATTTAATAAACAGAAAAACTTTACAGGGCGCTTCTACAATAACACAACAATATGCTAAAAACTTATTTCTTGATTTTGATAAAACTTGGGAAAGAAAATTCAAAGAAGCATGGCTTACTGTTAAGATGGAAAGTCAATATAGTAAAAAAGAAATACTAGAAGGATATTTAAATACTATAAATTATGGTGGAGTTTATGGTATTGAAAATGCTAGTTTTTACTATTTTAATAAAAGTTCAAGGGCCCTTTCTTTAGCTGAAGCAACAATACTTGCAGGTATTCCAAAATCACCTACCAATTACTCTCCTATTTTAAATTACGATAAAGCAAAACAAAGACAATACATAGTATTAAATGCTATGGTTGAAAATAAATTTATAACGAAAGAAGAAATGGATAATGCATTTAATGAAAAACTAGAATTTTATGGATATATAGAAAATAACAATTTAAAAACTATAAGATATTTTCAGGATGCAGTTATGGATGAATTAGATACATTAGATTTACCTAGCTCTTTTATTGAAACTGGTGGTCTTAAAATATATACAACTCTTGATATAAATGCTCAAAAGATATTAGAAGAATCAATTAATAATAATATTACTAATAATGATATTGAGCTTGCAAGTATAATGCAAGATCCAAATACTGGTGAAGTACTTGCTCTTACTGGTGGTAAAGATTATAGTAAAAGTCAATATAATAGAGCTTTATATGCGAAAAGGCAAGTAGGATCTACTTTAAAACCATTTCTTTACTATGTAGCTCTTGAAAATGGTTTTACAGAATCAACTACATTTACAAGTGAAGCAACTACTTTTGTATTTGCTAATGATCAAACATATAGTCCTAATAATTACAATAATAAATATGGTAACAAAGATATTTCTATGGCAACTGCTATCGCTTACTCAGAAAATATATATGCAGTAAAAACCCATTTATTTTTAGGAGAAGAAACTTTAGTTGAAATGCTTAAAAGAGTTGGTATAACCTCTCCATTGGAAGCAATACCATCCCTTGCTTTAGGTAGTGAAGAAATAACACTAAAAGATATGGTTAGTGCATATAGTACATTTGCAAGTGGTGGTTTTAAAACAAATACTCATTTTATAAAAAAAATAGAAGATTCTAATGGAAACATTTTATATGAATATAAAGATAATAAAGAACAAGTATTAAATTCTAGTTTAGTTTATATTATGAATGAAATATTAACTAGTACTTATAATTATAACTTTATAGACTATAATTACCCTACTTGTTATGATATAGCATCTAAATTAACTAAAAAATATTCAATTAAAACAGGAACCACTGATACCGATCATTTAATATTTGGTTATAATAATAATATTGTTGTTGGAATTTGGAGTGGTTATGACGATAATAGACAGGCAGAAACAAGTGAAGGAAAAACTATAAAAAACATGTGGGCTGACATAGTAGAAAATTATTTAAAAGATAAAGAAAACACTTGGTATGAATTACCTAACAATGTTGTTGGAGTTTTAGTTAATCCTATCACTGGGGAAGTAGCAGATGAAAACACTAAAAATGCTACTATGTTTTATTATATAAAAGGTACAGAACCAACTTACACTGATTCATCTCTTGATAATTTAATACCTACTATAAAATTACAAGAATAAAAGATTGGAATATCCAATCTTTTTATGACTACTCTAAAGTGCAGTTCAAAACTCAATCCTTTTTAATTTCTTCTTCTATTATTGCATCAACTGTTTTAGTATTTTTTAATTTTTTAGTTTTCTTTGATTTTTTCTTACTCTTAGCTGGTTCTATATTTTTATTTTTTGATTTATAGTAAATATAATCTACTATCTCAGATATTGCATATATAATAATTAATAAACCTATTAATTGATCAAATATTGCAGATATCATAAGTATTCCTATTATTATCATTATAAACGAACTTATTAAATAAGTTATAAAACCATTTTTATCCAAAGATTTAATTGATATAGCGTATATTATTCTATTTATTCCTGCAAATAATACCCATATACCTACTATAGTTCTAATGGCAAAACTAAGCGCATTAGAAGAAAAGATTAATAATAATCCACAACATATTATAAGTAATCCTATTAAAAGTTCTGTTATGCTATAATCTCCTACTTTCCCCTTCATATAAATATATACTATTGTTTTAACTATACCTAATATTACTAATATAGAACCAATTACCTTTGATACTATACTTATTAAATCCTCAGTACTCGTCAAAAGTATAATACCAAACACTAAAAATAGTATTGCATACACTAAATTATTTATTGTTATTTTATTTTCTTTATTCATAATTACCTCCACATTAATTATACAATAAATATTAAAAAAATAAAAGTTTATCTTTTATTTTTTATTTTAAAGGTTGACCAAATATATCTAATCCATTATTTTGAGGATCTGGTGTTGTTGGTATTGATGGTGTTTGTTCTTTCGTAAATCCTTGTACTACTGGATTTGGTTGTACAGGTGATTCTTCATTTATACCACTTAATGGAACATTAAAATCGTTAGTAGATTGTACTGGTATAGATTGATTTGACGTTGGTTGTTGTGCTTGTGCTCCCATAAATTCCTGTACTACTGGATTTGGTTGTTGTAATCCTTGTGCTGGAACTGGATTTGATTGTAAATTTTGTTGTGGTTCAACAGTTGGAATAACTTGTGGATTCATTTGTGGTTGAAACTCTACTGTAGCTTGTTTTGGTTGTGGTACAACCTCTGGTATTGGTTGATTATCCATTACAGGTTCAATTGGCTTAATTTCTTGTTGCAATGGTTCTGCAGGTATAGGAGATACGCTATTATTACTAATAGTTTGAATTGGTACTTCTTGTTGTAATGGTTGTTCATTATATAATTTATCTATTTGTGCAATCATATTAGATGATGTATCATTTTCATTAGAAACAACTATTTTTTCTTTTTGTTTTGTTTTTAAATTAGATAAAAATGCTATAACTCCAGTAGCTATTGCTCCAATAGCTAAGAAATAATATCCAACACTTAAAGTACTAAATGTACCTTGATCTAATACATCAATTGTTTGCATAACAACAAAGAACAATACAGCTCCTGTACTCATATAAGCAAATTCAGTCTTAAAATTAAGAGAAAAGAATATAACTCCTATAGCACCAAAAACTATTAACATTATAGGTAAATATAGTGTATTAACTGAACTATATACTCCCCACAAACTTTGAGTATAACCTGTTACACTTACAAATGGTACAAAAACACCTACTATTATAAGTGCAGAAAATATTGCGCCTAATATTCTAAGAATTAATTTTTTGTTCATATTACCCCTACTTTCTTACTATTTAATTATACCATTTATAAAAAAAAATGCAATAGATAAAAATAAATAGAGTAAAATAACTCTATTTATCTGTAATATTTTAATTCCATGTTACTAGGTGGTATATTAGTACCCACACTTATTACACTTATATCTTTATTTAATAAAATACTAGGTAATTCTATAGTCTCTTCTGTTGGTGATTCTAATACATAATTAATTTTAACAGGAGTTAAATTTATAGATTGATCTACTAACCATTGTTTAAATGCATCTACATCATATTCTATTTTCCAAACATCTGAAATATATCTAAATTCAAGTGCAGTATGAAGATTATCTCTAGGATTATATGTTGTTATGTAGATATAATTATGATATGGTGCATGAGTTGAAATATAGTATATAGATGTTGTTCCATCAATTGTTTTCATAGGTGAATATATATATTCAGTTTTTAAAGCTGTATCGTCAGCTTTGAAAAATAATTCTTCACCAGTCATTTTTACCTCTTTTACATTTCTAACTACTTTCTTAGTTTTAAAATCTATATAATCAGCATATTCACCTATACTTCTTAATGGCTCATCTAAATATATATTTGTTATTGTCTCTTTATATGGCTCATATTCAGTTCTTTTATCTCCATATTCTATTTGTATACTTGATATAACAGCGTCTTCATAAGTATCTCCATTTTTTTTGTTATATAACCACACTTTGCCATCTAACATATCTTGATTAATTGTATAAGATTTTGTATTGTTGTGGAAATAATTATCTATTGAATTATTACGAATTAAAATTCCTTTATAACCAGTTGTTTCTATTGAAAAAGAAATTCTATCACCAACTTTTAAATTAGGACTTAAATCTAATAATGTTAGACTTGTTCCGGATCCATAAGCTTTTATGGTTAAAGTTCCATCTTGATTTTTTATTATATTGACATTAGAATTAATCTTTGAAATATCAAATAAATTCTTTCCAGTTACTTTTATTGGTATTACATATTTTCCTACATTACTACATGCATCTAATCCATAACTAGAGCAATTATCTTGTGTTACTAAATCGCCTACACTTTCTATATCTACTGGTATATCTGGAGTTGGTGTTCCATTTTGAATACTATTTCCATATATCCTATAATTTTCTATTTCTGTTGTTTTATTGTTATCTATTAATATATTTGTTCCATTTACTGTTATAAGACCTGTATTATTACATGTAAACTTATTATTTTCTTTTATACAGTTATATCCTTTTATTATGATGTTTTTGAATGTTGCACCATCTTCATTTACTATTATTCTTCCTCTATCCGGCATATCTCCTTTTACATTTAATACTTTTCCATTATATATACATTTTCCATCATAACAATTATATATAATTTCTTCTTTTTCTTTTCCATCTAATACTAAATCTGAATATTCTAACAAAGCTGTTTTTTCTATATTTTTCATTGTTGCTTCCACAGATGATTGTTTTACTGAATCTATTATATCTAATACTATTGGGGTTGCGATTAATGCGATTATAGCGAGTATTACTATAACTGCTAAAAGTTCTATTAGGGTAAATCCTTTACTATAGGTTACCCCCCCCCCCAGGCCTTATTTTTATTCATATTTTTACCCTCTTTCTTATTTTTACTATATTTATTATACTAAAAAATGATTGAATAATCAATATTAAAATTAACGCAAAACTATTTTAAATATTTGAATAAAAAAAAGCATTAAAGTGCTTTTAATAATTATTTGCTTTTCTTTCAAAGTAGCTTTGTGGATGAGCACATATAGGACATACTTTAGGAGCTTCTTTTCCTATTACAACATGTCCACAATTACGACAAATCCAAATAGTATCTCCTTCACTAGAAAATACTAATTTGTCTTCTATATTTTTTAATAATTTTTTATATCTTTCTTCATGTTCTTTTTCTATTTTAGCCACTCCCTCAAAAAGAAATGCTATATGATCAAAACCTTCATTACGAGCTTCCTCTGCAAATTTAGCATACATATCTGTCCACTCATAATTTTCTCCTTCTGCTGCAGCTTTTAAATTATCAACAGTTGATTTAATATCTCCACCTTCTAATAATTTAAACCACATTTTAGCATGTTCCTTCTCATTATTAGCAGTTTCTTCAAAAATAGCAGCTATTTGTTCATATCCTTCTTTTTTTGCTTTACTAGCAAAATAAGTATACTTATTTCTTGCTTGACTTTCACCAGCAAAAGCAGCCATCAAATTTTGTTCTGTCTTACTTCCTTTTAATTCCATACTATCTCTCCTTCTTTTGGCAATCTTCACATATACCTTCTAATTTAATTTTACAATTTAAAACTTTGTTAGAATCTTTTTTATACTCAAATGAATAATCATATATATCTATAATTTTATTACATTTCATACATATAAAATGTATATGTTCTGTGTTTTTATCATATCTATCTATATTATCATTCATTTTAATTCTTTGTATTAAATTAGATTCTACTAAAGAATTTAAATTTCTATAAACAGTACCAAGACTAATATCAGGTATTATATTTCTACATTCATTATAAACTTCTATAGCGCTCATATGATTATTACTATTTTGTATTAATTCTAATATAAGTTTCTTTTGCTTTGTATTTCTCATATAATCTCCTTATTAGTAATGATTACTAATTAAATTATATCACAATATTTTTAATTTTACAAGAAAAAAAACACTATTTTTTAATAATGTTTTCTCTCCCATATTTTTCTAATAGCTTTTAAAGATAGTGTAGATAAGATAAAACCTATTACTGGTACTAAAGAACTTAAAAATATATTTGTATTATTTTTTATTATATATGAATATATAACAACTACTATATATGTTAAAATAATTATACATATTCTCCTAGTAAAACTTACTTCCCAAGCTTTATCTTTTTCTACTCTCTTATTTCTTTCTTCTATATTTTTTATTCTATTTTCTAAAGATTTCATAATACTTTATTCTACTTTCTTTTTTTATCTTTATAAGCTTTAATGTTTTCTTCAGTATATCCAACTAACATATCGCTATTTTTACTTACTATTGTATCCCATATCTCATCATAAATCTCTTTTGATTTACGAGTTATATTACTAAGATTTGATATGATATAAGTTTTATTCTCTTTTGTAATTAATATAATACTCTTAGCAGTTTTAATACCATTTGTTTTTGTAATATTTGGATAAATCCAATCTATATCTATATATTTAATAATAAATAATTTACCGCTAAAACTAATTATATAATTTGGCGTCAAGTATAAATTAGCTTTATTATAATAGAAAGAATTTTTATCATTCATTTCATTATCTAATTCTTTAATACTGTATTTACTTTTTATTTTATTAAAATTAATTATTTTAGCTAAATTTACTATAAATATAATTATTCCAGGTATTATTGTTATTACAACTAGGAATATTTGAAATATAGCAATTGAAGATTCTGATTCTTCCATATCAAGATATACATCCCCAAAATAATTATCATAATCAACTAAAGATATTTTATCATTTTCATCTTTATCATCATTAAATTTTTCTATTGCTAGCTCTTTTACATCTTTAGTTGGGTACTTAGTAATTCCCTCTATCTTAACTTCTGATTTACTTTGAATAATAGATTGATACTTTTCTTCATTCATATAAATAACATACAAATATTTTCCATCATTTACTATATAATAAGCATTATTATTTTCTTTATCTATAGCAAATTTAACAGGATTTGATACATTATTTATATATGCTCTTTTATAATCCTTTTCGTTTTTTTCATTTATAATGATATCATTTAAACTTTTATCTTGTACTCTAGATGTTTTTATAATAGAGCACTTCCATGCATAGAAAACAATTGAAAGTATAATCAATATAATAGAAATTACAAAATATATAATAGTCTTTTTATATTGATTTTTAATATTAATATTTGTAAAGCTATTCATTTTATCCCTCTTTAATTATCACAAATTTTTAATTCTTCTTCTATCTTTTTATAAAATTCATCAAGTGAAACAGTTACTGTCTCATCACTACCATAACATCTATAACTAATATTATTATTGTCAACTTCTTTTTGACCTATTATTATTGAATAAGGTATCTTTTTCATTACTGATTCCCTCATTTTATATCCTAATTTTTCATCTCTATCATCTAAATTAACTCTATAATTTTTATTTTTAAATTCATTAAATAATTTATTAGCATATTCTAAATGATATTGATTATTAACTGGAATTATATTAAATTCTATTGGAGATAACCAAAGTGGAAGTGCTCCTTTTGTTTCTTCTAATATGAATGCTGTAAATCTATCGAATGTACCAAATATAGCTCTATGAAGTACTACTGGAGTTTTTTTAGTTCCATCTCTATCTATATAAGAAAGTTCAAATCTTCTAGGTAATAAGAAATCTAGTTGACATGTAGAAAGTGTTACTTCTGGACCTACTGCAGGTTTTACTTCTACATCAAGTTTTGGTCCATAGAATGCTGCTTCACCTATTGCTTCAGTATATTCACATCCAAGTTCATTTAGAACCTCTCTTAACTTGCTTTCTGCTTCATTCCACATTTCATCATCATCAAAATACTTTTCAGTATCTTCAGGATCTCTTAAAGATAATCTAAATTTATAATTTTTAAGTCCAAAATCTTTATATACATCAAGAATAAGTGATACTACTTTTTTAAATTCTTCACCTATTTGATCTGGTCTTACAAATAGATGGGCATCATTTTGACACATACAACGAACTCTTTCAAGTCCTTTAACGGCACCACTTGCTTCGTATCTAAAATCAGTTGCAAACTCACCTATTCTAATAGGTAAATCCCTATATGAATGAATTTCATTACCATAAACTAGCATATGATGTGGACAATTCATAGGTCTTAATACAAATTCTTCATCATCTACTTTCATAGATGGAAACATATTTTCTTTATAATGATCCCAATGTCCTGAAGTTTTATATAAATCAACAGTACCTACACAAGGAGTATATACATGAAGATAACCTAATTTTCTTTCTTTATTATATATATAATTTTCTAATTGTTTTCTTACTATAGCACCATTAGGTAACCATAAAGGCATACCTTTACCTACTAAATCATGAGACATAAATATACCTAAATCTTTACCAATTTTTCTATGATCTCTTAATTTTGCTTCTTCTATTTCTTTTAAATATACATCTAAATCTTCTTCATTAGTAAAACATACTCCATATATTCTTTGAAGCATTTTATTCTTAGAATCCCCTTTAAAATAAGCTCCTGATACTTTTAATAATTTAAAATATTTCATAGATTTTGTAGTAGGCATATGTGGTCCTCTACAAAGATCAATAAAATCATCTTGCTTATAAGCGCTTATAACAGTATCTTCTTCATCCATACGAGATATTAAATCTACTTTATATGGATCATTTTTAAACATTTCGAGAGCTTCTTCTTTAGACATTTCTATTCTTTTAATAAGTTTATCAGATTTAGATATTTTTTTCATTTCACGTTCTATTTTTTCTAAATCTTCTTCTGTTAACACTTTATCACCTAAGTCAACATCATAATAAAAGCCACTCTCTATTACTGGTCCTACCCAAAATAATGCATTTGGATATAAATGCTTAATTGCATGTGCCATTAAATGAGCACAACTGTGATTCAAAGTATTTAATTCTTTATTTTCTTTAATATTCATAAACATCTCTTCTTTCTAATTTTCTCTTTTTCTCTTTATATTTATTTTTCTCTTTTTTGTTCTTTTTAATTATATTTATAATGGTTCTATATTCTTTCATCATCTTTTCTTGTTTAAATATTTTTGCTAATCTATTTAATTCAAAAGCACTAAGTTCATTTACTCTTAAGTATTCCTCTATAGCACTCCTTAATTCTTCATCTGATACTTCTTTAGTTAATGCTTCCTCTTCTTCATCAAATATTATAATTTCATCAAAACTATTTACAATAGGTTTTTCATATGGTGCTACTGAACCAAAAGAATCTATTACTGGAATTATCTCACCTTTCAATATTTTATCTTTATTTTTATAAGCATCTTCAAAGCCAATTCTTTTTAATTCTGGTAAAAAATATTTAACATCACTATGACTCATTTTATTTTTTGATATGAACTCATTGCAAATACCACAATATACATTTAAAAATCTTAATAAACTTACCCCATTATTCTCTAAATCTTTTATGAATTCTCTCATTTGTTGATTATTTGTTGACATACTTCCCCCTGATAAAAAAAGTCTCTACACTCACAAAGGAGCGTAAGAGACTTATACGCGGTACCATCCTAATTTATACCTTAATTAATATAACGGTTTTAACCGGTGTATCTTTCAATAACAACTCCTAGGTAGTAATTATTAATAATATTATTAGTTCACACCAATCACTAACTCTCTTTAAATATTTAATTAATAATGTTATCCTATTCTTCGCTTTTATGAATATAGTTTACCACAAAATTTAATATTTGTTAATACTTTTTTTATTTTTTATTAGAATATAATTCCAATATTTTATTATATATTCCTGGTTCTATTTTATTTAACACATTTATTGTGTATTCAAAAGATTTCTTGTATTCACCTCTATAAAATAATTGTTCAGAATTATTTAATTGATCATTGAGTCCATCATAACTACTTCTATATCTATTACCATATATTATAGATTTTTCTGCAAACATTGCATTCTTCATTAAGTTTTTAGTTTTAGTATAAAGTTTTAAAACTAAATCTCTAGCTGTATCTACTCTAGTATTTAATATTTCTATTGTTATAGGCTTTTTATCTAATTCTTTTACAATTTCATTTATAGCTGAATTTGCTTCGTTTAGTTCTATATAATACGAATCAGGTATAACAGGAAGCCTATAATCTCTCATTTGTAATTTAGAATTTTTTAATATTGTTTTTATTTCTTCTAGTTGTTGACGAGCTCTTACTTCATCATCATGCATACTACCTATTACATTTAAACTCTCTTCTAATTTTTCTTCTGTATGAGATAAACTATTAGATAAACCCTCTACTTCTTTTACTAATTTAGAGTAAGCAAATGTATTATTGAATTTAGTATGATCTTGTAAAACCTTATAATTTTCATTTAATACACTAACTTCTTTTCCAATTTGATTTAAATTATCTACATCATTTTGTTTTAAGTTGTATATATTTTTTAAATCATCCATTTGACTAAATATGTCAGAAACTACTGAATTTATTTTGGTCATTTTAGTACTAAATACAAGTAACTTTTCTTCATATGTTTTTCTATCATATTTCTCTTTTTCAAAATCTTTGAATAATGAATCAAAATATTCAAGTAAAACTCTAAGTTCTAACAAACTTTCATTCATATCAAGTTTTTTAGTTCTTTCTTTAATTTCTTCTATCTTTTTAGTAGTCTCACCAATATTATATTCAACATTTAAATAATCTAATGGATAACCTTCTTTTACCATAGCTGTATAAATTTTACTAGCTTCTTCTATTCTCTTTGGTAAAACTGAAGTTGTCATAAGTACTATAGAAGGAACCTCTTCTACAACTACTGCCATATGATTCAAAAGTTCATCAATTATATTTAAAATTTTATCTACTTCTGTAAATTCATTATTATCCATTATAGCTTCAAAATCTTCAAATCTTTTAGCAATCACTTCAAATTGTTTTTTAACAACGTCTTCAAACATTCCATATTCCTGTCTTGTTTCATCAAATTTTTGATATAATGTTCTATAACGTGCTTTATAACCAGTTATTATAGTTCTACTACGCTCTTCACTAGTTGTTAAATCTTTTATTTCACCAAATAAGAAATCAGAATTGGTACGTACTTTGTATAATTCCATTTCAAGTTTTGCTATTTTATACATAGTACTCTTGTAATCCAATTGCGATAATGAATATTCTGCATCTAAGATCATATCTGATAATTTTGGTATTTGAACTTGCTTAATTTGATTTAATCTTTTAGTCCATTCATCATATAATTCCTTTAATTTATCATTATTTAAGAAAGATTCAACTTTAGCAAGCTCAGGTACTATTGGTGAGGTTGCAAGTTCATTCTTTTCTATTTCCAACTTTTCTAATGTTTTCTTTATTCTTTTATTTTTTCTACTTTGAATAAAATTTAAAACAGCTATTACCAAGCTGGAACACACTAAAAATAATGTAAACATAATAAGTATTACGTTATCCATATCATTCACCTATTATAATTATATCACAAAAATTTGTTTTTTCGACAATATTTTTTAAAATTTAAAAAAAGAGGATAAATTTATTTTATCTTCTTTAGTAGTTATTACATTTTACAAATTATTTTTTATATTTTTTATTCATTTCTTTATTAAATACAATATCAGCATTAATTAGACAAAATTTTGCGAAATTATCTAAGGTAATTTTTGATTTAAAAGTTAATTTATTATCATAAATATCCTCAAAAACTAACATAGAATTTTCCATATTGGTTCCTATTTCTATTCTATAATTTCCATGAGCTATAGAATTTCTAATGCCTTCTATAATATATTTGTTTTTTAAATATTCTGTATTATTTTTCATATAGTTTTCAAACCAAATAATCTTATTATTAATTTCAGTTAATTCAATCGTTAAAATTCTAATTTTTTCCTCAAAAGCAATTCTTTTTTCTTTTAATATTTCTTCTACTTTTGCATTGCCTTTTACTTTTTCCAAACTTTCTTCATTTTTAGCATAATCTTCATTTACTTTTTCTAATTTTTTTGTAATTGATTTTTTTCTTATTAATACCTCATCGTATAAAGGGTGCTCAATCGTATATTTTTCTACATCCATTAAACTCATATCTAGTTTTGAATAGTCTAAGCCTTTAATTTCATCGTCTTTAAATAAATTAGGATTATCATATAAATCTTCCATAGGATATACAAATAAAGAAGAAAACATAGCTAACATAGAAGATGCTAATTGATCATAGTTTAAATAATAAGTATCGTATTCTTCTGTAATTTTATTAAAAATTTTATTTTTATCATAAGTATTAGCTTTATAAATTGTGTCCAAATATAAAATATTTTTAGCAAATGAGAAAAGTAAATTATCTTTTTCAAAATCTGAATTAAGTATTCTTGTTGCTTCATTTAGATAAGAAAGTATTTGTACAGGATAACTTTCATCTGTTGGAGTTATATTGTACAAGAAAACAGATAACTTATCTACATACGATTTATTTATATCTTCAATATTATATTTAACAATAAGTTGATCTTTATATTTTTCTCTAAAATTAAAAACTTGTTAATTTATCAATTGAAATTTTGAATTTGTCACCTTTTATATTAAATATAACTTGCGAATTTTCTAAATCTAATAAAAAATCACCATGAGCTAGTTTATTTCTTATAGTAGACGTTAGTATAGATGGATTTTCAAAATAACATCCATCTATAAAATATCCTCCAGCCTTTTTAATAGAAATAATATTTACACATCTCTCCAATTCTTCACTAAATATTTTTGATTCGTAATTTAAGTTTGCCTTTTTTTCAACTAATCTCTCTTTTATTCCTAACATTAAATTGCTAATCATTCCTATTTTTGCTCCATTTATACTTTGTTTACTAATATCTATATTATATGAATCATCATAAATATGATTTCTGAGTAAAAAATAATAATTCAAATTGCCATAAAAATAATTCCATACCATATTAATATTTTTCATAAAATCCCCCATTTAATGGGCATTATAATACTATAAAATATATTTTAAGTCAAATTTGATATTTTCTATAACTAATAAAAGAAAGTGATGTTTTTCACTTTCTTTTATATAAGACATGACTATATTCTATATCATTTTCAACATTATTATTTAATATTTCTTTAGTCCATTCATTTTTATTGAATTTAGGAAAATATACTTGCGCACTACTGTCTTCTTTATTAATTTCTGTTAAATAAAGTTTATTTGCTAAATCTATAAAAGAAGAATATATAGATGCTCCTCCAATTATAAATATTTCATCTTTATAATTTTGATAATTTTCTAAAAATTCTTTTATACTTTTATATTTTTCTATTTCTTTATTTAAAATATCACTTTTACTTATAACTATATTTTTTCTACCAGGAAGTACCTTTGGTAAAGATTCAAATGTTTTTCTACCCATTACAATTGGGTGACCCATAGTAGTTTCTTTAAAGAATTTTAAATCACCTTTTATATACCAGATTAAATTATTATTTTTGCCAAGTTCATAATTTTTACCAATGGCAGCTATTAAACTAATATTCATAAACACCTATTGTGCGATAGGGAATTTTATTTTTCCCATGTGTTTATAATTTTTTACTTTAATATCATTTAATTCTTTTGAATTATCAAATGAATAAAAATTTTTAACATCTGGATTTAACCATAAATATGGTTTTTCTGGTTCTACTATTAAATCTAATATCTTTAGTAATACTTCATTATCTACTTTACAATCAAATTGATTTTCAGATTTTAATAATTCTTCTTTTAGTTTCATTAAACCTTCTTTATCAATCTTACGATAAGTCTCATATGCCTCTTCTCTATTTAATTGTTCTTTTATACCATTTACTTGATTAACATATATATGAGCATCTTTAATAGACCAATCAAGTGTTCCAGGCTTTAAATCTGCACAATGTGCGAATAAACTTAATAGTGTAGCATATTGAGTTACATTAAATGGAAGTCCTAGTGGCACATCACAACTTCTTTGATGAACCCAAGCATTCAATTTGCCATCTGTAACATCCCATTCACTTGACCACACACAAGATGGAAGTACTGCTGTATCTAGCCATTCATTTTGCCATAAAGACATAATAAGTCTTCTATCAGTTGGATTATTTTTTATTGTATCTAGGAGGTGATCTGTTAGTTTATATTTATTAACAATCCATCCATATGCAGTTCCTATAGTATTTGCAAATTCTTCACCAAAAAGTTTTGTATTTTTCAACACTTTTTCGTTTTTCCCATTTTCGTAAGTTCTATAAATTCCATCAGGATCTACCATCCATTCATCCCATACGTGATTACCTCTTTCATGTAACCATCTTACATCATTACTTTGAGCTTGATATATCCAAAGTATTTCTGTAATTGCATTTCTAAAAAATAATTGTTTTGTTTGCAATATTGGAAATTCTTGAGATAAATCAAAATGAAAATTATGACTAGGTACTTTTATTGTATTAATACCCGTTCTGTTTTCTACTTCTACCCCTTCAGTAAGTATTCTTTTACACAAATTTAAATATTCTTTATCCCATTTTGTCATAAAATACCTCCATATACATTTTAATTTAAATTAATATATAAGTCAATAAATACTTGACAAATCATATAATTAATTATATAATCATAATTGCGAATTGAAGCAGCAGTCTTTGATGATTATAATGTGTTTATTCCAATGGGTTTATTAGTAACCAAGCTGCAAGGCGAAAATATTAAAATAGACACCCTATAATTAGACAATTGATTCTTTTCGTAAGAAAGGAGAATATTATGGCAAGATATACAAAATCAAGTTATCGTGTAAGTCGTCGTTTAGGTTTCTCTACTTTAGAAACTGGTCGTGAATTAGCTAAAAAGCCTTATGCTCCAGGAATTCATGGTAGTAAGAAAGCTAAAAAATTATCTAACTATGGTGTTCAATTACAAGAAAAACAAAAAGTTAGATTTATGTATGGTTTAAACGAAAAACAATTCAAGAAAACTTTTGAAGATGCTGGTAAAATGAAGGGCGTTCATGGTGAAAACTTATTCAAATTACTTGAATCAAGATTAGATAACTTAGTATACCGTATTGGATTTGCTACTACTAGACGTGGAGCTAGACAACTTGTAAATCATGGACATATTACTGTTAATGGTAAAAAAGTTGATATTCCATCATATAGATGTAAACCAGGTGATGTTATAGCTATTAAAGAATCTGATAAAGAATTAGCTATTGTTAAATCTTCTCTTGAAGCATTAAGTAAAAGAGTTGAATTCTTAACATTTGATGAAGCTAAAATGAGTGCTACATTCGTTAGATACCCAGAAAGAACTGAATTAAATGGTGAGATTAATGATTCACTAATAGTTGAATACTACAACAGATAAAAGACTTAGGTCTTTTTTTCTTTGACTAGACAAAAATCAATTTTAATAGTATAATTGTATAGTCGAATTTAAACTCTAAAGAAAGGAGGTTTCTATGTTTAAACAAAATAATATCAATGATACAAAAATTTTCGCACTCGGTGGACTTGGTGAAGTTGGTAAAAATATGTATTGTATTCAAACTGGAAATGAAATAATTATAACAGATGTTGGAATTTCGTTCCCATCTGGTGAAATGCCAGGAGTTGACTATATAATACCTGACTTTACATATTTAAAAAGAAATGAAAGTAAAGTAAAAGCTCTTTTTATAACACATGGACACGAAGATCATATAGGTGGAATACCTTTCCTATTACAGGCGATTAATCTTCCTGCAATATATTGTCCAAATCAAGCTGCTGGTCTTATTAGAAAAAAATTAGATGAAAGAAATATCAATTATAAGAACTTATATATTTATGATGAAAAAACTAAAGTAAAATTTAAAACTATGACTGTTGAGTTTGTAAGAACAACTCACTCTATTCCAGATTCTCATGGAATAATTATCCATACTCCTAATGGAACTATAGTTACGACAGGAGATTTCAAATTCGACTTAACTCCTATTGGACCTATGGCAAATATCCATAAAATGGCAAGTGTGGGAGCTAAAGGAGTTGCCCTACTTCTTAGTGATAGTACAAATGCATTAAATGAAGGCATGAGTAATAGTGAATCTAAAGTAGATGCTGCCCTATCACATATATTTTTACAACATAAAGGTAGAATTATAATAGCTACTTTTGCATCTAATATATATAGATTAAAACATATAGTCGATACTTGTAAAAGAAATAATAGAAAAATAGCTGTATTTGGAAGAAGTATGGAAACGAACTTAGAAATATCATTAAATTCAGGATATATAAGTCATAAAGAAATATTTGTTACTCCTGAAGAAGCTAATAACTTACCACCTAGCGAGGTTTGTTTATTATGTACAGGATCACAAGGTGAACCACTTGCTGCCCTATCTAGGATTGCTAATGGATCTCATAGACAAATAAAGCTTATGGATGATGATGTTGTTATATTTTCTTCATCTGCTATACCAGGTAATGCACTTAGTATTTCTAGAATAATTAATAAATTATATTTACAAGGGGTTAAAGTTTATACAAATACATTACTTAATGATGTTCATACATCAGGACATGCTTACCAAGAAGAATTAAAGCTTATGTTAAGACTTATTAAACCTAAATATTTTATGCCATTCCATGGAGAATATAGAATGCTTAAAAGTCATGCTGATCTAGCTATTTTATGTGGTATGCCAAAAGAAAATACATTTATAATGGAAAATGGACAAGTTTTATCACTTTATAAAGGAAAAATAAAAAGAGATAAAAGTATTCAAGCTGGAGATGTTTATGTAGACGGTAACCGTATAGGTGAAATAGGAAATGCAGTTATGAGAGAAAGAAAAATAATGTCAAATGATGGAATCGTTGTTGTAATTGCTAATATAGATACATCAAAAAAAGAACTTGTAATGTCTACGAATGTTGCATCTAGAGGTTTTGTACTTATACAAGAAAATATTGCTCTTATAAAAGAAATAGAAAAAGAAGCTGATAATATTATAAATAATAGACTTAAAGTTAATTGTATATTTAATGATATAAAAAGTGATTTAATAACTAATTTATCATCTTCAATATACGAAAAAACTGGTAGAAATCCTATAATATTACCAATAATTAATGATGTTAAAAAAACTACTTCGCATGAGTAGTTTTTTTATATATACTTATTAATAATAAAATTAAACCTATATATATCATATATTTATAAATATGTGTTTCTTTTTTTCCAGTATTAGGAACTTCCACTATTAAACTATTATCTATATTTTCATCATTTATTTGAATTATATCTTCTTTTTTAGTATCTATTAAATTATATTCATACTTCTTATTTTCAGTTATACTAACATAAAAATCATCAACAAAATTATAACCATCAATACCTTTAATTTGTTTAATATAATAATTACCATATTCTAAATTAATATCTATTAAGCCATTATTAGTTTCATATTTTCCTATTAATATATTATTATTATATATTTCAAATATAGCCCCATCTTCTCTTAAATCCTCATAAAACTTATTTATAATTATATTACCAGTTATAACATTTTCATAAGAATTAACAATTACATTTTTATTTTCTTTACTGATACTTATATCATAACTATTTAAATCCAAATTATAACCATTACTAGGTGTTATTTCTTTAACAACATAATTACCAAATGGAATATTATCTATATAACCTACTCCAAATTCATTAGTTTCAACTGTATATACTAGATTATCATTTTTATAAATACCATATACTGCACCTTTTAATGTTGCTTCCATTCTACTTTTATTTTCACTATCTAATTTATTTATAGTAATATTTCCACTATCTACCTCTACATTAATTGAAAAAGTTATATCATTGAGTCCTCCAGGATATATAACAGATTGATGTCCTGGATAATCATACAAAATATAACCATCTTGATTTATATCTTTTTTTATAAATTTAATTTCATAATTACCTACCTCATTAGTTTTTATTATTAATTTATTATCTTCTATAATAACATCTAAACCATTATCCAATATTCTAAAATTATTTAAAACATTATTGGTATCAATTATTTCATATGTATTATTAATGGTATATTCATAATAATTATTATAAAAACTAGGTAAAATATAATAGTCATTTATTAAATTTTCAATCTCATTTATTTCTTCATTATAAATATCCAATCTATTACCATATGGAGCATCCACAAAAAATATATCATCTTGTCCTTCTATTTTCCATATCAAATATTGAGTTATGCCATACCACTTTAAATCAGTATGTCCTGGATAACCATAACCAAAATAAGAAATTAATTTAATGTTATTCATCATTTCATCAGATATATTAAAAAATGATAAATTTTCTGTAAACTCATTATAATTTACATTGGTATTTAAATTAAGATATGGATTTATACAGTAAGTTATCTTACCACTATCATTAGTCATAACATGCATATAATTACTATAAGAAAGATTTCCTTGGTGTGATTCAATATAAAAATTTGGAATTCTTTCTCCTAAATAAAATTTACTACCTGCATTAACTTTCAATACTAAACTAAATAAAATAATAAAAATAAATAAAACTTTTTTCATAAAAATTCTCCTTTCAATATACTTTTAACATATAAATAAAAATATATCAAAATTTAGATTTTAATTTTTTAATTTATTTTTTTTACAATTATTTTAATATTGTTTACATTGTCTTTATTTTGGTAAAAGAATAATACAAAAAATAGAAATTTTATAAAATTTCTATTTTAATCCAATTTATTTAATGTTACTTTTTCATTAATATATCCCCAAAGATCTCCTACATTGGTTTCACCCTCTATAGTTGATTCTGATATTAAGTCTTTATAGTTTAATTTTGATTCAAAATTTTCTCTAAAACCGCCTATTATTTTTCCTACTTTATCTTTCCCTTTTATTTTAGAGTTTGAATATAAATTTATAAGTGTATTATCACCACAGGCGTAACCAATCATTCCTCCTACATATTCCCCTGTACCATCTATTGTTGCATATGATCTTATATTTTCTATTTCAGTATTACCTGCTTCTCCACTGTTAATTCCTATTATTCCGCCTATATTATTTGTACCACTAACTTTTGCATACGACACACTATTTTTAAGAGTTGAACCTTGTTGTAATTGGCCTATCAATCCACCTACATCAGAATAGCCAGAAACTGTTGCCTCTGATATAAGATTTTCTGCAATTTCTTGTTTATATGTAAAACCTACTACTCCACCGACTCCAGCTACTCTAATTGTTCCATTATTTTTTACAATCGAATTACTATATGCATTATTTAATGAACATTTAATTTGTAAAGATCCTACTACACCTCCTATATATTTTCCATTACCGATTATTTTGCTATTATATGAATATAGGTTAGTTAAGACTACTTCCGTTTGAGTAGCTCCTACTATTATTCCACCACTATTTATTGTATCAATATAAATATTACTAGCAACTATATTATCGATATTAGTATTATTTTTAGCTCTTCCAATTAATCCTCCTATCGCTGAGTACCCTTTTATATAAAAATCTTTTATTACCAAACTCTTTATAATAGCAGTATCGCTATACCCAAATAAACCTAAATGTTTATTTTCATCTAAATCATCTTGTGCTCTATTTATATATACACCACTTATTACATTATTGTTTCCTTCAAATGTTCCTTTAAATGGAAGTTCCTCAGTATCTGATTTTTTGATTCCTATTGGTGTCCATTCTGTTCCTAATTTTTTTCCATCTTTATCATATCTTCCACCTAAATCTAGTGATGCATCTAGTGATATTGTTTCACCCTCAAATGTTTTTTTATTTTTTACTTGTTGCGCAACCCAGGCTAATTCACTTGCTTTTGTTATATGATAAATACCATTACTATCTGGCATTAATTCTGTTACTGTCTTTCCATCCCATTTATCTATTTTATTTAGTTCTTTTCCTGTTGTTACTTTTTCATTATTAGATAGTTTTATATCTTTTATCTGTCCTTGTTCTATTATTACTGTTCCGGATTCAAAATTATAGTTTTTTACATCTACTTTGATTGTTTTATCTTTATATTTTAAATTTCCTTTACTATCTATTATATATGTTCCATCTTCTAATCCATCATTCATCACACTTGTAGCTATTGCTTGTTCTACTGCATCTAAATAAAGTTCTGCACTTCTTTTGATACTTGAATTTTTACTATCCTCTATTATATCCAATACTATTGGGGTTGCGATTAATGCGATGATTGCTAGTATTACTATGACTGCTAAAAGTTCTATTAATGTAAATCCTTTTCTTTTCATAATATTCCTACTTTCTTATTTTTAACTACATTAATTATACTAAAAAAAGATTGAAAATTCAATCTTTTATTTTACTACTATATTAACTAATTTTTTAGGTACAACTATTACCTTAACTACTTCTTTACCCTCAGTAAATGTTTTTACATTATCTATTCTCATAGCATGTTCCTTCATCTCATCTTCAGTAGTATTAGAATTTATTTCTATTTTACCTCTTACTTTTCCATTTACTTGAACTACCATAGTAAATGTATTATTTTCTAGTTTTGTTGAATCATAATTTGGCCATTCTGATCCAGTAAATTTAGGGCCTAAATTATATATTTCATTTAATTCTTCAGTAATGTGCGGAGCAATAGGATTTAATAAATGAAGTAATATTCTATAATACTCTTTAGAAACGCTTTCTAATTCTTCTAATTTATTTAATAAAATCATAAGAGCAGATACAGCTGTATTATATTTCATTGTATTCAAATCATCTGTCACTTTCTTTATTGTTTGATTAATAAGTATTTCTACTTCATTATTATCTTCTTTATTTGAAGTTAATTTTTCTCCTAATCTATAAATTCTATCTAAGAATTTTTTACATCCTTTAAGTCCATTTTCACTCCATGAAGCATCATGTTCATAATCTCCTATAAACATTTCATATGTACGAAGTGCATCTGCACCATAAGCTGATACTATATCATCAGGATTAACTACATTACCTTTTGATTTACTCATTTTTTCTCCATTTGATCCAAGTATCATTCCATGGCTTACCCTTGTCCATATCATTTCTTTATTTGGAACCAATCCTATATTATATAAAAATTGTACCCAGAATCTCGCATATAATAAATGACGTGCGGTATGTTCCATACCACCATTATACCAATCTACTCTGTTCCAATATTTCATAGCATCCATACTAGCAAAACAAGAATCATTATGTGCATCCATAAATCTTAGGAAATACCAACTAGATCCAGCCCAATTTGGCATAGTATCAGTTTCTCTTTTTGCATTTCCACCACATTTTGGACAGGTCGTATTTACCCAATCTGTTATTTTAGCAAGTGGACTTTCTCCATTATCTGTTGGTTCATATTCTGCTACATCTGGTAAAAGCAATGGCAAATCATCTTCATTCATTGGAACCCAACCACATTTATCACAATGTACCATTGGAATTGGTTCTCCCCAGAATCTTTGTCTTGAAAAAATCCAATCTCTCATTTTATAATTATTTACTTCTCTTGCGATATTTTTATTTACTAAGTATTCTGTTATTTTTTTCTTTGCACTCTCAACATCTAATCCTGTAAATTCTCCTGAATTAATTAATTTAGAATTTTTGTTATCTAAATAATCATATTTTTCATAAGCACTAGTAGTTATATCTCCGCCAGTTATTACTTCTACTATATCCAAACTATGAACTTTAGCATACTCATAATCACGTCCATCATGTGCAGGAACTGCCATTACTGCACCCGTACCATAATCACCTAATACAAAGTCTCCTAAAAATATTGGTACTTCTTTACCATTTACTGGATTTATAGCTTTAATTCCTTTTACTTCTACTCCTGTTTTGCCTTTATTAAGTTCTGTTCTATCCATATTAGATTTTTTAGAAGTTTCTTCTATATACTCTAATATTTCATCTTTATTTTCTACTCTTGGCATAAGTTCTTTAATTAATTTACCATCAGGAGCAATTACAAAGAATGTTATACCATATATAGTTTCTATACAAGTTGTAAATATTGAAAATTTTCCTCCACCTACAATATCTATATCAACTTCAACACCTTTTGATTTACCTATCCAATTTATTTGACCTAGTTTTACTTTATCAGCAAAATTAGTATCATCCAATCCTTTTAATAAATCCTCAGCATAATTACTCATTCTAAGCATCCATTGTGATTTTTCTTTTTGAACAACCAAACTGCCACATCTTTCACATACTCCACCTGCTGCATCTTCATTTGATAATACAGTTTTACAACTAGGACACCAATTTACTGGTATAGTATCTTTATAAGCCATACCGTGTTTATAAAATTGTAAAAATTGCCACTGTGTCCATTTATAATATTCTGGATCTGTTGTAGAAAACTCACGTGACCAATCAAATGAAAATCCAAGAGATTTCATTTGTCCCTTAAAAGTGTGAATATTCTCTCTTACCGCATCTTTCGGATGTATATGATTTTTTATTGCATATTGTTCTGCTGGTGCGCCAAAAGCATCCCATCCCATAGGATATAAAACATTATATCCTTGCATCCTTTTAATACGCGCTAAAGCATCTTGTGCTGTATAACTTCTAACGTGTCCTACATGTAATCCAGCTCCAGAAGGATATGGAAACTCAACTAATATATAATAAGGTTTCTTGTCACTATTATTACTAGCCTCAAAAATTTTATTATCTTCCCAATACTTTTGCCATTTTTCTTCTATTTTTTTAAAATCATACATATTATTTTCCTCCCTGTCTTTTTTTATAATAAGTTCCTATTATATGATATAAAACTAATATAAGTATAAGTACTACTACTAATCCTATTAATATTTGAATTATTAAATTTTTAAATAAACACATAACATATACTGCAGTAGCAAATATAAAAGAATTTGCTAAAAAAACTTTATTAGCTATTTCTTTTATATTTTTATCATTTACTTTGATACCATATTTATATTTTAAATAAGTCATTTCCTTACCATTTGGAAATTTCTTTAAAACATTCTTTCTATTTAATACAAATATCAAATAAAATAAATAACATATAACAAATATAAATAAATATAACATTAACTCTTTCATATTCCCTCCTAAAAAAAAGACTCATCCTATATAAGGACGAATCTTATCGTGTTACCACCCTATTTCCTGTATTTCTACAGCTTTATAAGCTTAACGTGCTTTTCATTATACGTCTATTGAAGCTCCAAAGCAAGTTCATAAATATTTATTTAAAGTTTTCACCAGCCACTTTTTCTCTTAAAAATAATATATTTATTACTACTCTTCTTCCTCGCCTTTAAATATATCACTATTATATTACACTTCACTAATATATTCAAGTAGTTTTAAGAATAATTCTATATATTTTTTTTCTAAATAATCTTTACCTCTTGATAACTTTCTTATAGCTATTCTTTTTTGTTTAAGAGTAAGTTCTCCTGAAAACATTATTTTGTCTACTCTTTCTTTAACAACTGTCTTTATTGGCAAATCACTTATAATAGATACAATATCTTCATTAATAATTCTCATATCTTCTATTTCTATATTATCACCACTACATAATATTGTAAGTTGTGATGATGTTGGAACATTAGGTATTTCTATCATTAAATCTTTTGAATCTTTATAAATACTATTACTTACCTGAGTACTAGCAACATAACTAAATACATTAGATGACTCTTTTGTATTTTTTAATCTTATTCTATAATTTCTTACCTTAGGTACTGCACTCATTCTACCTTCTACCGGTAATATTGTAATTCTATAATCATTCTTTTTATATACAAATTCAACATTAGTTATTAAATATTCACCTTTTAAATAATTATTAGATTCACCATCATCTTCATAAATACTATAAGTATTATTATCACCTGGAAATATTTCTATCTCCATACTACTTGGAACACTAGTATCATTATAGTTATTTAATGCTTTTGGTATAATTGCACCTGCTTTTACAAATATTGGATACTCTTCATCTTTATAAAATGATACATATTTTTTATTACCGATATATTTTTTACCAGTAAAATAATCATACCATACACCATCTGGAATAAATAATCTTTGTATAACTCTATCCATTATTAAATCTTTTTTAGTTATTATTGGACTTATAAAGAATGTAGACCCAAAGAAATATTCATTTGAATATATAGGATCATCATATAAATACGGTACTCTATAGTAAATAGGCTCTATTAAAGGTTTACCATATTTAAAATACTTATAAGATTCTGTATATATATATGGTATTAATTTATATCTTAAATTAATATAATCTATTACTATCTTAGAAGTTTTTATCCCCCATTTCCAAGGTTCTCTTTTATAATATTTTCCTGCTGCACTACCAAGTCTTAATATTGGAGAAAATGTACCTAACTCTATATAACGAGTAAATAACTCACTATCCTCAATTCCACCTTTAGTACCACCAAAATCATGACTCCAAAAACTTATTCCTAAATTAGTCGCACTCGAATTAAAAAATGGTATTTCTTTTAATGAATCCCATCCGACAATAGATTCACCAGCATATAATATTGGATATCTATGAGAAGCAAGCAAAGAATTATACGCACTTATCATAGGTCTTTTACTTTGATCCCTTAAATTATCAAAATATAAATAATGTTTTAATATAGATAATCTTTCTAAATTATTTTTATCAAATGTATCTAAAGAATAGAACATAACGCCATTATCACTTAAAGGATGAATTATTAGTTTTAAAAATGCATCTATAGTTCTTGCATCATATACATTAAATGGTATATTACCATTTTTATCTGTAGATAAATATTCCTTTAATTTATCAAAATTTAATGTATTAGCTTTAAAAGTAATTGGATCATTTATAGAAAGTCCAAACTTAATTTTTTTATTAGTTAAATAATCTATCATAACCTTAGGATCTCTATAAAATTCATTAAACTTAAATTCATTATTAGATTCCCACTTATTTAAAATAAATACTGAAATAGGTATATTATTTTTTTCAAACTTTTTAACAAAATTAACTACATCAAATTCATTATAAAAATCTTCCTTATCCCACCAAGTACCTAAAGCATATCTAGGAATTAAAGGAGGATAACCTGTGATTGCAAAATAATCACTTAGACAATAATAAAAGTCTTTATTATACATAAATACATATATATCAACACCACTATTATCCCTTTTTTTAAAAGTACCATTTTCTAGTATTAAAGAAGTCTTAGAATCATCAATAGATGCGAAACCATCTAATGAATATAAACTTTTTTGTACTTCTTTCTTTTTAAAGTTTTTTGATTTAGTATTATACATTCCAAAATTTTTTACTTCAGGATGTCCATAATACCACACTCTATCAGTACCAAGTAAAGATATTTTTAAATTCTTAGTTGGTACAAATTTATTTCCTTTAAATTGTTTTTCTTTCTGATAAAACAATTCAAAATACTTTGTAGTTATTTTAATTGTTTTATTATCCTCTTCTACATTAAACTCTGGTTTTGGTAGATTTCGATACCATATAAGTTCTGTTGGGTAATCTTCAAACATACCATTTTCATTATATTCTAATCTAAGTAATCTTTCTGTAAGTACAGTTATTCTATACTTATCGCCTTTAAATACGCAATCCTTATTAGCTGTTGATTTATTAAGATCAAAATTAAAGTGTTTACCTAACTCATACATAGTATCACCACCTTTATTATTCTTTTACACTATCCCAAGTATAATTATATCACGAATGTTCTATTTTTCCAAGATTATTTAAAAGAAAAAAGGAATATAAAATTCCTATTTAGCTTGGTACCAATCATCACCATATTCTATATCTATTAAAAGTGGTACATCAAGATCTATTACATGTTCCATAGTATCACGTAATAATTTTTGTACTATTTCTAACTCATCTTTCTTACAATCAATTACAAGTTCATCGTGTACTTGTACAAGTATCTTGCTTTTTAAATTATTTTTATTAAATTCTTTATATAAATTTACCATAGCTATTTTAATAATATCAGCAGCTGTTCCTTGTACTGGAGTATTTAAAGCAATTCTTTCCGCACTACTTCTAATCATATAATTTTTATTATTCAACTCATTAATTGTTCTTATACGACCAAATAAAGTTTTAACAAATCCATCCTCATGAGCCTTTTTTATACATTCATCTTTATAAGTTTTAATACCTGGGTATGTTTCATAATAATCATTGATAAACTTAGTAGCTTCCTTAGTTTCTATATTTAAGTTTTCAGACAATCCAAAACCACTTATACCATAAATAATTCCAAAATTAACAGCTTTAGCTATCCTTCTCATATCTTTTGTTACAGCATCAACACTTACTTTAAATATATCACTAGCAGTTTTAGTATGAACATCAATATTATGATTAAAGGCATATTTTAATGAATCTATATTTGCCATACAAGAAAATATACGAAGCTCTATTTGAGAATAATCCGCACTTACTATAACTGAATCACTACTTGGTATAAAAGCCTTTCTTATTAATCTACCATATTCATTTCTAATAGGTATATTTTGTAAATTTGGTTCTATACTAGAAAGTCTTCCTGTTCTTGTTAATGTTTGAGTATATATTGTATGTATTTTATTATCTTCATATATATAACTAATTAATCCTTCTATATAAGTTGTATATAATTTTGTAAGTAGTCTATATTCAAGTATTAAATTTACAATAGGATGTTTATCAATTAGTTTTTGTAAAACATCAGCAGCTGTTGAATATCCACTTCTACCTTTTTTACCATAGTGTGGTAAAGATAATTTTTCAAACAATACATCACTTAACTGAGCTGGAGATGCTATATTAAAATTACTACCTGCATAATTATAAATATCTTTAGTAATCAATTCAATTTTAATTTTAATCTCTTCACCCATATCAAGAAGTCTTTTCTTATCTACATTAAATCCTGTATACTCCATATCAGCAAGTACTTCACTTAATGGCATCTCTACATCATTAAATAAATATAACATTTCTTTAGACTCTAATTCTTTATATAAAGTATCTTTAGTCTCATAAATAAACTTAGCTCTTTCAACACATATTTCTTTTATATCTAATTCTTCTTTTTCTATATTAGTAAAAAATGGGATCTTATATCCAAATTCATTAGATAAATAAGCAATATCCTCTTTTAAATTATATTCTAAAAGATAAGCTGCTATAGATGTATCAAAAACAACATTACTTAAACTTATATTATTTTTTTTACAAGTTACCAATAATTTTTTATAATCATATGTATATTTTTTAACACTTGTTAAAAATTCTGGATTATTTAATAAAGCTTCTTTTTCTATGAAATAAGCAGAATCTTTATTATATACACCCATACCAATAATATTAGCTTTATGATAATTAGAATTATCTAGTTCTAAATAAATAGCTACATCATCTGTTATATTTATCTTACTGGTATCATTAATTATTTCAAATTTAATTGATTCTTTTACTGATTTATTCTCTACTTTTAAATTCTTTAAAAATGAGAAAAATTCCAATTCTTCATATATACCTTTTAATGATTCATTAGGTCCTAAATACTTTATATCTGAAATATTAATTTCCATAGGTACTTCACGATAAATGGTTGTTATCTCATAACTCATATAAGCATCGTTCTTACCACTTGCTAGTTTATCATGAACACTACCTTTTATATTATCTATATTATCATAAACTCCATCTAAAGTTTTATATTGGTGTAAAAGCTTTAAAGCAGTTTTCTCACCTATTCCCTTTACTCCTGGAATATTATCACTAGAATCACCCATAAGAGCTTTTAAATCTATTATATTAATTGGATCTATTCCCCATTCCTCTTTAAAATTATTAACATTATATCTTACATAATCTTTACTCTTTAATAATTTCATTTCTACTTGTGGAGAAATCAATTGAATTAAGTCCTTATCACTACTTACAATTAAACCTTCATAATCATCATCAGGTATATCACAATATTTAGCAAATGTACCTATAATATCATCAGCTTCATAATTATCTATTTCATAATATTTTATACCCATAGCATCCAACATATTTTTAGCTACTGGAAACTGCATCTTTAATTCATCTGGAGTTTCACTTCTACCTTGTTTATAAAAATCATATTTTTCATGTCTAAATGTCTTTCCTTTATCAAAAGCAACTATAATATATTCAGGATTTTCTTCTTGTATTATTTTATTTATCATATTTGTAAATCCAAATAATGCATTTGTTGGAAAGCCTTTACTATTTTTCATAAAGTTGCCATTGTAAGCTGTTGCATAATAACTTCTAAAAAGTAAATTATTACCATCTACCATAATTATCTTCTTCATTTTACCACCTATATTTATTATACCATGAAAAAACATATTATTTCTAATATGTTTACAAAATATATTTAAATTAACTTAGATCTTAAAACTTCTATTACTGGACGAATGCCAAAGAGGTCCGAATTGTCAACGTTGTTGTTGTTCACGTTACCATCATAGTTCACATTCCACGCATTGTTAGTATCATCAGCAATCGAAGACGCACGATTTCAGCCTTATCCCAATAATTTATATAAATATAAATTACCTAAAATATTTTCTCACAAGAGATTTTATCTCTCGTGAGTTTTTTCGAAAAAATCTCTCCCGAGTATTTTTTCGTTTACAACAAAACATTCCACTGGAATATTTTGTTACATATTATTCTGATTTTATTAAAATAATTTTATTATCTTATTTCTATTTTAGAAATTTTAAATTACTAATTAGATTTACTACTTTGTTTATAGTTAATCTTTTACTTTTTTTATTGCTCATTCTTTACTTTATTAAAGATTTTGAGATTGTTATAACTGGACGAACACCATAGCTGTCCGAAAAGGCAACGGTGTTGCGGAACACGGAACCACTACAGATCACATACCACGCATGGTGAGTATTATCAGCAATCGAAGACGCAGTCCAATATCCATATGTTTCCACATCTGAATTGTTTAAACATCCTTTGTCTTTACAATTTGTACTTGTTCTATCATATAACCATCCATAATTAAATCCTGTTGTACTTTTTGTTTGTGACTTTGTATCAAAGTAATACCAATGGTAGTATGATGCTGTTGTCTCATTAAATGTTGTGTTTCCTGTTATTGTAGCTATCTCATTAGCTGTGATTAATCTTGCTTTATATGTACTATAATCTATTGTATATTTTGCTCCACTTGCTTGTCCTGTTTGATCCATTGTGTAATTTATTGGAGCTTCTGTACCAATCCAATCTTTTGTATCTTCATTTAATTTATTTAAAAATTCTTCACTCGGTCCATTTACATTACTCGCACTTGAATTCCAGGCTATAGTTGCTGTGGTATTATGATCCAATATTAAATTTAATTTATCATTTCCAAAATCATTAAATGCATAAAATTTTAAACAACTATTTTGATTTCCTGTTCCATTTATTCCATTATATCCTGTATTACTATTTTCTTCTGTATAATTATTACAAGTTTTACCTGTTTTTACATCAAAATATACGACATCTCCATTTTCATATATTTTATTTCCATATGTATATTCTATTGTCTTATCACTTACATTACACTTTTTTAGTGATACAGTACCCTCACTTGATATATATACATCACATACTGTTTTAGCTCCATCATAATCTACTTTTATTGTTGTATTTCCGTTTGTTAATGTTTTACCATCAGTAGTCGTATACTTTCCACTTGGTACAACACTTCCATTTAATTGTGCTTTTGCTACTGAATTTTCTACTGCTTTACCATATAATTCTATACTTCTTTTTATACTAGAATTTTTGCTATCCTCTATTATATCTAGTACTATTGGGGTTGCAATTAGTGCGATTATAGCTAGTATTACTATAACTGCTAATAACTCTATTAAAGTAAAACCTCGTCTTTTCATATTATCCTCCTTCTTTATTTTGTTTCACTCTTGTAAAGGTATACAAAAAAACACAAAGAAGCCTAAAGTTTTATCCTCTAGAACTTTGTATTATGTATCCTAATGGTATTATAGTATAACTAGATACCCCCGCGCTATTTTTATTAATTTTTCTTAATGATATCTTCATATACTACCACTACCTTTACTATATTTAGTATATATCCTTATATACTTTTTGTCAATGTTTTATTTCTTTAAATATAAATTAAATAATTAATCAAATATGATAGTATTTATTATAATATTCATTATGTGATAATTCTCTAATCTTTCTTTTTAATTTAATCCTTTCCTTACTTACTAATTCTAAATCTAATTTATCTATACAAGAATGAAAATCTATTATTTTTGAATTTGATAATTCTTTAAAATATTTATTAACTATTTTATCCTTATTAATATTTTGACCATCTCTTATTAATACTAGAATATCAGGATAACTTAAATTGTATAAATACATTAAACATAATATAGCACTCGATCTTATTTGTTTTATAATATTTTCTTTTGAACTTTTTCTTGTAAATAAATCTAAATCACATAATTTTATATCATTATCTTTTTCATTTAAAATAATATTGCCACAATGAAAATCATGATAAAACAAACCTTTATCAGTAAGTGTATTAAAAATTTCTATAATTTTATGACAATCTTCTTTTTTTTGAAATATATTTCTTTCTTTAAATTTATTTAATCCTTTATAACTATCATAGTTAATAAATGAGTATCCAATAAATTTTTCATTTTTATAAATATAATTTACTAGTTTAATTAAAATGTCTAAATTACAATTATTTATATAATCTAAAACATTTATATAGTTTTCACTAATATTTTTAGGTATTTTATAAATTATATTTTTATTGTAGTAAAATATACTATTTCTATTTATTTTAAATGGAATTTTTCTTATATTTTTATATTCTATATTAATCACAAAACCACCACAAATTTCACATATTTATTATTATAACATATCATTTAGTATTTGTAACTTATTATCCAATATAGAATATAGATATATATTAACTTGCTTTTTACTTATTGTTTCTATATATTTTTTATATCCATTTAATTGTTTTAAATATGCATCATCTGTTATATTTTTCATCTTATAATCTACTATATTTATATAAGAGTTATACTCTAACATTAAATCTATAAATCCATGCTTTATTTCTTTATCATCCTCATATATAAATTCATATTCTTTATAAACATTTATATAATCTTTATCTATTTGTTCTAGAAATTTCAAAACATATGGATTTTTTGTTGTTTTAAAGTCTTCTGTTTCAAATATATAGTGTAAATATACTCCTTCTTTCATATTGGTATATTCTTCTTGTGTGATTAATTTTTTAGTATGTTTAGAAAATCTTGATTCTTCTATCAATTCATAATTAATGTTATTTACTTTTTTATTTATTTTAATATTACTACCAGTTATTTCTTTTTTATAATTATATTTTTTTATTTTATCATAGTCATGTGTTAGTTTTACTTTATTAAAATCAATTGGTTTTATATATGGTTCTAACACAAGTTTTATAGAATCTAACATATCACTAATACTGCTATATTTTAATCTATTTTCTATAGGTACTAGGCTATTAAAAGACTCTACTTTATTATTATTTGGCAATATTAAAACCATTTTTTCTTTAGCACGTGTTAAAGCTACATAAAATAATCTTATTTTCTCACTTATATTATCTCTTGTATAAGAATCTATTAATAAGTCTTTTAATATTGTATTTTTTACACCTGAATTTACATAGGGTGTTATTAAATTGAATTTATCATCTACTAAGAATCTAGCTTTAATGTCACTATTGTTATTTTTTTTAGATAAACCAGTAAAATAACAAATATTATATTCAAGACCTTTACTTTTATGTATATTTAGTATTTTTACGCTATTACTAAAATTACTATTTAAAGAATATTCAATTACTTCTTCACGTAACATATCGTTTAAATATAATGAGAAATCTATTGGAGTATACCCTATATTACTTAAATTTACACTTAAATCTTTTAAGTACTCTATTTTTAATATTCTCTCTTGAATATTATTAGTAGTTATTATCTTTTCATAATAATTAAATTTATCTATAATAAGTTCTAATAACTTATTACTACTTATTTCATTTATATTAATACTTTTACATATTTTAAATAATTCTGTATCATAATATTTATTATTTTTAATTATATCAAATATTTCTTCATCACTTAATTTTTGTATAAATGATCTTGATACACTAGTAAAATAATATTTAAATAAATCATCATATTCTTTATTATTTATTTTTATTATTAAATTTATTAAATTCTTAATAATTAATAAATCATCTCCACTAGTTAATTTTTCATTCTTTATTTGTGTTATAGGTATTCCTACATATTCAAATATTTTTTTATATAAATCAAAACTAGTACCCCTATCCATTATTATAGCAAAGTCTTTATATGTACAATTTCTAAGTTTAGATGTTTCTTTATCAACTACTTGATAATTATTATCTATTTTATTTTTTATATCATATGCGGTTGCAAATGCCTCTATTTCATCAGTTGAGTATTCTTCTAATTCTTCTTTTGTATAAGTTAATATATCCATATTATTATCTTCATTAGTTTTAAGTGACTGTTCATAATTTATATTACCAAAGTTCATTTGATGTGATTTAATATAATCAGCATCTCCTACTTTTTCATCCATAATAAGATTAAATATTAAATTTATATTATCTAAAACTTCTCTTCTACTTCTAAAGTTTTTTAATAAATCTATTTTAACTCCACCAAGACAATTAGAATAATTATTATATTTATCTCTAAAAATATATGGATTGGCATGTCTAAATCTATATATAGATTGTTTTATATCACCTACCATATATACATTATTATTTGATATTAAGTTTATAAACCTTTCTTGGATATCACTTGTATCTTGATACTCATCTACCATTATTTCATCGAAACTATTTTTTAATTCTTCTCTTACACTATCATTTGTACTTATTAATTTAATAGCAAGTAATGCTATATCAGAGAATGTATATAAATTATTTAAATTCTTATATTTATTAAATTCTATATCAAATTTATTTATAATTTTACATATAGAATTTATATAAGGTTTTGTAGATAATAAAGATTCTTTCATCTCATCTTCATCTTCAAATCTTGTTAATTCTTTTAACTCTTTTATTATATTATTAAGTATATCTTTATAGATAACAAAATCTTCTTCACAATTATTATTTTTTCTAGGAGAACCTATTTTAGTTATATTTTCTTTTATATCATTATAGGTATTAGAATTTAATAATGGTTCTAGATTATATGTATCCATAAATTTCTTATCAGTTAATGACATTAATGATTTATATGGTTCATACATTTCTTTTACTTTATTATTAATTAAACCTAAATATGATTTAATATATTTATCTAAATTAATATCTTCAAAAAAATTATTAGAATAGTTTTCTAGGTATTCTTTTTTATTTTCAAGTAAATCTAATTTTTTAGAAATATCTTTTACAATACTTTTTAACATTTCATCATCTTTAGTACAAAAATCACCTATAAACTTTTCAAATTCAGAATCACCATACATATTTTCAAATATAGTATTCATGATTTCATTTGTTTTAATAACCTCTATAGAATTATCCATAATAGATACATCTTCTGGTATACCTAAAAGATAATGATATTTTTTTACTATTGAAAGTGAAAATGAATCAAATGTAGTTATATAAGCAGAATCTAAATAATCTAATTGTTCTTTTAAATTTGACCTCTTTATAGCTAATCTAATTCTATCTTTCATTTCAGCAGCTGCAGCATTTGTAAATGTTAAAATAAGTAATCTATTAATATTACCTCCATTAATAAGCTTTCTTATAGTCCTTTCTGTTAATACTGCTGTTTTACCTGATCCTGCTCCAGCACTTACTATAATATTTTCACCAGTACGTGTTATTGCATCTTCCTGTTCTTTAGTCCAAGCCATGTTTCACTTCTCCTTTAACTTTCAGTACTATCCCCTGTTATTTTAACAAAATCAGATTCAGTTCTATAACACAAATCTCTAAATTGACAAAATTCACATCCTATATTACCATCATCATATTTTGGATTTATATCAAATTTAGAATCTAATACATCTTTTATAGTATCTTGTATTTTACTTTCTGTCTTTTGAATAAGTTCATCTATTTTTATATCATCTAACATCCTTTTTAAACTATTTTTACTAAAACTACCATCATTATTCACTTTAATACCTGATATTACTTTACTATTTTTATAGTTATAATCAAAATAAGATAATATATTTGTATCTGTATTTGTATAACCTATTAGTTTTAAACTATCACGTTTTTCTTCATCACTTTTATTATCAAGTAAAATATTTTGTAAATAAAAACCTGCAAATCTTATATTTTTATATGAGTTATAAGCTAAATACATATAGGTTGGAAGTTGTAATCCAATACCACTTTCTATATACTTTAAACTAGGTTTTTTAACGTATGTTTTATAATCTATAATCGCACCTATTATTTCATTATTTACCTTTTTATACATGATTTTATCTATAAATCCTATAAAATTTATATTATCTTTAATATTTATTTTAACTTCTTTTTCGGTTTCTATTATATCTAGTTTTGAATATGAGTTTTGTTCTTTTAATATTTGTATTAAATATTCTAAATTATTTATTGTTCTTTCTATAAAAAACTTATTTGAATTAGTAAGAGTTATTGATTCTTCTTCTATATATTTATATACTTCATATCTAATATCTATTTCTTTATTTATTGACAGTTCTAATATATGGTGATATAAAGAACCTAAAGTAACACTAAATTTCTTTATATCATCTTTAAGACAAAGTATTTTATCTATATAAAATCTAAATGCACATCTATTATAATTATCCATACTAGAATAAGATAAATTAAAGCTATTTAAAGAATTTATGTAATTATCTAGTTTTTGTTTACTTAATCCAGTAAATATATTTGAATAAGTATTATAAGGTATATCATAATTAGAATTTAGTATAGATAACTTATCACTTTTCTCTCCAAACTTAATTAAATTATCTATATATTCACCAAGTTTTATTTTATTAGACATTTCACTATAACTAGTATTTAAATCAAGTACTATATCTTTTGCAGTTACTCCTAATTCATCTATCAAACTAGATGGATAAAAAGTGTTAAAAGGTGTTTTTAATTTATATGTAATAATTAAATTTTTAATATTTTTAATACATTTTATAATATAATCCTTCTCTAATTTGTTTTTTTCTACTGTAGTATCCATATAAACTGGTTTAATAGAATCATTTATATAATCTTCATCTTTAAAAAGTCTAGGAATTATACCTTGATTAAAACCTAACATAAAAACGTAATCTTCTCCATCATAATTTTTAAAATCTATAACCTCTATCATATTAGTATATTTTTCTTGTTTTATAAAAGTATTATTTAAATCATGATAAATTAATATTTTCAAATCTTCTATATCATTACACCAAACATATTTATTACATATATCTATTATTTTATTATAAATATCTGTATCTTTATATTTTTCAATAAAATTTAATGCACCTGTTAATCCCAAATCTATATTACTATAAAACAAATTACCTATTACTGTAGATATTATAGGTATATTTTTAAATTTATCTATTTTTAAATTATAAAATCCAAATATTCTATTTATTACATTTATATAATCATCAGATACATTTGTAAGTTTTATATTATTTATACTAATACCACTATCTAATAATTTAGATATTTCATGCGCTACAAACTCAACTTCATCCTCTATATCATCAAATTTATATATTTTAGGAATATAATTATTGTTTTCTATATCGATTATTTTATAATTTATATCTCTTAATAAATATTTATCAAATTTACTTAAATTTAATTTATATAATACTATTTTCTTATCACTTATATATTTTTTAAATCTATTATTAAATATAAGTAAATTATTATCTATAAGTTCTTCTTTTATTTGTACTAAAAAATCTAATTTAGTATTATTATATTTTTTGTCTTCTATATATATTAAATTATCTAGATACTCACACGCTAAAGAATAATCAAAATTATATTTTTTTATTAAATACAAGACACTTTTCTCATCATAATCAAAATAATAAGACTTTATAAATTCTTCTAAACTATAAAATTTTATATTAGTAAGTTTATTTATTTTTTTTAATATTTGCATTCTATAATTATTATTACAAATAACTATAGTATTATTTTCTACATCAAACATTATATCACCTATATCTATTATACAATAAAAATTAAAAAAACTAATATTTAATGTATTAGTTTTTTAATTTTATCTATAATATTCTAATTCTATATTACTAGGAACTACACTAGTATTTACACTTATTACACTTGTATCCTTATTTATTGAAAGCTCAGGTAGATTTATATCTTCTTCTATTGGGGTTTCAAGTACATAATTTATATAAGTTGGATTATTATCAAGCCAATTTTTAAAATCATCTACTGTTGAAATTTCAAGGGCGTCTAATACCCCTACCCAAAACATAGATGTATATGCATTTTTTACTCCTACCCACATGTAATGACCTAATGTATCGTAATATTCCCCTACTTTGTTTTCTCTATTACAATAACCATCACCTCTGGATATGGTTTGATCTAAAATATCATAAAAAATAATTCCATTTAAATTTTTATACTCATATTTTGAAATAGTCATAGAACTTAAAACGGTTTTTCTTTTTACATGTCTTACAACCTTTCCTGATTTAAAATCTATATAGTCAGAATACTCTCCTATACTTCTTAATGGTGAGTCTAAATATATATTAGTTATTGTTTCTTTATATGGATCATATTCCGTTGCTTTATCTCCATATTCTATTTGGAATCTATTAAGTTCTCCCTGTGTACCAGCTAAAGTGATTTTTAAATCTTTTAACACTGTTATTGTTGCCCGTCTAACAGATGTAGTTGTAGAAGTTAACGCGTAATCATCCCATGCTGAATATACATGGTTTTTATTGTATGTAACCGCATCTGGAACTAGTATTCTTTCATTTGTATTTATATCAAAAAACTGCATGGTTGGAACATAATCACCTGATAAAGTATAAGTCCCTTTAGGTAAAATAACTATATTTGTTGGATTATACTTTTTATAATCTATTGAATAATCATATTCATGTATAGGCAATGTTTTATTATAATTTTTTCCTGTTACTTTTATTGGTATTACATATTTTCCTACATTACCACATGCTTCTTCCCCATAACTTAAACAATTATCGAGTGTTACTAAATCTCCTACACTTTCTATATCTACTGGTACATCTGGTGTTGGTGTTCCATTCTGTATGCTATTTCCATATATTCTATAATTCTCTATTTCTGTTGTTTTATTGTTATCTATTAATATACTTGTTCCATTTACTTTTGTTAATCCTGTATTATTACATGTAAATTTATTATTTTCTTTTATACAATTATATCCTTTTATTATGATATTTTCAAATGTTGTGCCAGCTTCATTTACTATTATTCTTCCTCTATCTGGCATATCTCCTTTTACATTTAATGTCTTACCATTATATGTACATTTTCCATCATAACAATTATATATAATTTCTTCTTTTTCTTCATTTGTTAAAGCTAAATCTGAATATTCTAACAATGCTGCTTTCTCTATATTTTTCATTGTTGCTTCCACAGATGACTTCTTTACTGAATCTATTATATCTAATACTATTGGAGTAGCAATTAATGCAATTATAGCTAGTATTACTATAACTGCTAAAAGTTCTATTAGGGTAAATCCTTTACTATAGGTTACCCCCCCCCCCAAGCGTTATTTTTATTCATATTTTTACCCTCTTTCTTATTTTCAACTATATTTATTATACTAAAAAAGAATTGATTAATCAATCCCTTTATCCTATTGTTACAGTTGCACCTGTAATACTTGCATCTGTAAGTCTTGCTTCTATAAATGCTTTTGCGTTTTCGTCTTTTACTGTAATATTTGTTACTCCACTTTCTCGAAACATATAAGAATACTCTGTTACTTTAGTAAAATCCGCATTATTTATATTTATTGTCTTTAGATTTGTTGTATTATCAAACATATAACTTATGTCTTCTGCTTGTGATGTATTAAAGTTACTTAAGTTTAATTCATTTAAACTATTACAATTGTAAAACATAGCATACATATTTGTTACATTTGATGTATTAAAACTACTTAAGTTTATTGTCTCTAAGCTTGTACAGCCAAAGAACAAAGCTTGCATCGTTGTTACATTGCTGGTATCAAAAGTAGATAAATCTAAAAACCTAAGATTTGAACAATCTTGAAACATAGCCTTCATATCAGTTACTTTTGAAGTATTGAAATTACTCAAATCTAATGTTTGTAAACTTGAACATTTATTAAATAAATATCTCATACCTATCACTTTTGATGTATCAAAATTACTCAAATCTAATATCTCTAATTTTATACATTTTTGAAACATTGAAAGCATCGTTGTAACATTACTGGTATCAAAATTGCTTACGTTCAATTGTTCCAAACTTTGACATTGATTAAACATTGCGTTCATATTTGTTACATTTGATGTATTAAACCTACTTAAATCCAAATTTTGTAACTTTTCACATCTTTGAAAAAAAGCTTGCATATTTGTTACATTTGAAGTATCAAAATTGCTTAAATCTATGCTTGTTACGTTTATATAATAATTAAATAATTTATTAGAATCTGGATTGGCTTTTACTCCTCCATCCTGTCCTATATATAATTCATATAATCCATTATTATCTTCATCTTTATACCATGCCATTATACTTCCATTTTGATTCTCTGATACATCAAAACTACCTATTACATCAATTGGCACTTCATTTGTTGATACTGTTATTATTCTTTCTATTTTACTTCTTTCAATGTCACTATTAAACACTACTGGATTAGTATTACTACTATCTTTAACAGATAATAAATAATCTACTGGTACTATACAGTTCTCTTCCTTACTTTGTGTTATTTTATTTGAATCATATGCCTTTACATAACACTTATTATTATATTTTAATGCAAGCGCTACTTCTCCTTTTTTATTTACATATACTACTCCATTATCTGGTTTTGATCCTTCTATTTTATCTATTACTTTATCATATAAATTACCTGTTGTTTCATTTGTTGTTGCATACATCTCTGCCATATCTACTAGACTATTTATACTTTGGATGTTTGCCGATTCTTTACTATCTTCTATTATATCTAATACTATTGGGGTTGCGATTAATGCAATTATAGCTAGTATTACTATGACTGCTAATAATTCTATTAAGGTAAATCCTCTTTTCATACGATTCCCTCTTTCTTATTTTCTCTATATAAATTATACTAAATTTTTTTAAATTGTTCAATAAAAAAACAAGAACTATGCTCTTGTTTCATAAATACTAACTTGTTTTTTATCTTTTCCTAAACGCTCATATTTAACATATCCGCTTACCTTAGCATAAACAGTGTCATCAGAACCAATACCAGCATTAACACCTGGATAAATTCTTGTTCCTCTTTGTCTATATATAATAGATCCTCCTGTTACATACTCACCATCAGCAGCTTTAGCTCCTAATCTTCTACCAGCAGAATCTCTACCATTTTTTGTAGATCCTTGACCTTTTTTATGTGCGAATAATTGGATATTTAATGTCATCAATTTCATAGATGGCACCTCCCTATCTAATTTCTATATATTTTTTATATTTTACTTCTAATTCTTTTAATAAATTAATCATATTATTTATTAATTTATCAATAATATCATTATGTTTATTAATACTAATACATAAATAGCCATCACGAGTGTCATAACTTATACAGTCCTCATCAATACTTAATAAAGCATTTACTGTAGTTATACAAATACTTGATACAGAAGCACAAACAATATCAGTTCCATCACTTCCATAACCAGAATGACCTTTTATTGTTATTTTATCTTTTTCTATACTTATTCTAATCATTATTTAACCACGATTTTTTTAATTTCAACTTTAGTATATGGTTGACGATGTCCTTGTTTTCTACGATAGTTTTTCTTTTGGTTATATTTATAAACTATAACTTTTTTACCTTTACCGTTTTTTACAACTTCACCTTCTACAACAGCACCTGCTACTTCAGGCATTCCTATAACTCCATTAGCCATTAAAACTTTATCAAATTTTACTTTTGATCCAGCTTCAGCATCTAATTTTTCGATATAAAGAACTGTACCCTCTTCAACATAGTATTGTTTTCCACCAGTTTCTATAACTGCTTTCATATTTTACCTCCTTTTTTTAACTAAGACTCACCATTAAGGTACATATAATGTTTAAAACCTTTTCTGTGTGGTTGTAGAATGAGGTCCTACACGTTTAAAATGATATCATAAATTATGATTATTGTCAAACATTTTATGTAAAAAAGTATATTCTGTTTCATATTTTCCATCTTTTTTTATTAAATGTCTAAAATCCTTTCTCATATTATTTATATTATTTATTTTTATTCTTTTATTAAACTTATATTTTTTTATATATCTTTCAAGTAAAAACTTATTAAATATTATATTTATATTTTGACTATTTCTATATACTTCTATTAATAAAAATATAAATACTATAATAAATAACTTATTTACTTTAAATGATAATAAAATACATATTGTTATAAATATATATGATATTATTATATTTAATTTTAAACATTTTTTAAAACTTATAAAATAACTTAATAATGCATTTATTATTTTTGATCCATCTAAAGGATATATAGGTATTAAATTGAATATAATTATAAAATAATTTATATAACTAAAATATTTATAACTAATATTATTTTTAAAAAATAAATAAAATATTATTTGAAATAATATTCCAGATATACCTACAAATAATTCTTCTATTATAGGTGTATTTATAGGTATTTCATACTTAGTAAGTCCCCCAAATGGTAATATTATTATTTTTTTTATTTTCCAATTAAATATAAAAGAAGTTATAATATGTCCTAATTCATGTACTGTTATTAGTAACATAAAATAACTTATTAACTTAAATCTACCTATTAGTATAAATATAAATACTACAATTATGAAGATAGGATGAATATATATTTTACTTAATATATTCTTCATAATTAAGTATATTTCCACCTTGTTTAAACACTAAATATAAATTATTATTTACTTCACCTAATAATTCACCTTTTTTTACATAATCATATAATTTTACATTGACGTTTTCTATATTTCCATACCACTCATCTATTCCATCAATCCTTTGTACTATTACTGTATTACCATACCCTTCTTTATCACCTATAAATACTACAATACCACTTTCACTTATAGGTACTAAATAATTATTTTTAACTTTAAGTGATACACCATCTAAATAAGGTTCTAGAGAATCATATTCTAATTTTTCATTAAATACTGTTTTTGTTTTTATCACCATATCTTTTATTTTAGTGTTACCTATATATTTTTCATATAAATTATTAAAATAAGCAAATGATATATTATCACTATAAACTTTTTTATAAAATATATTTTTAAAACTACTACTAGATTTTATTATTATTAAAATGATGAGTGTTATTATTATTGTTATAAATAATTTAGTAAAAAATATTACTCTTATACTTTGTTTTTTCATTATATCACCAATAGAATATATGCACAAAAAAAGAGAATTATTTCTCTTTGATTAAATGTTTATTTAGCATATAGTACTGTACACCTGATATAACAGATAATACTGTTGCGATTAATAATAATACTTTTGCTACTGATATATTCCATAATTCAAAAGGCAAATTGTAGAAAAGTGTTAAAACTATTCCTACCATAAGACAGGCTGTCTTAACTTTACCTGATTTAATTGCAGCTACAACTTTACCCTTGCTTGCAGCAAGCATTTTAATTGAATTAACTACAGTATCTCTTATTATTATTATAACAGGTATTATTGGATGAATAAAACCCTGTGAAGCAAGTATTATTAAAACTGAATTAACTAATACTTTATCAGCAATAGCATCTATTAATTTACCAAAATCTGTTATAAGACCATATTTACGAGCAATATGTCCATCTAAAAAATCAGTAATAGATGCGATTATAAATAATATACCTGCTATTATATATTTTAAATCAACTACTATTGTTTCATTAACGAATAACTTTGGCATATCAAATCCCACTAACTCAGTAATATAGTTTCCACCAAGTAATATTATTATAATTAATATAGCCATAATAATTCTACTCATTGTAAGTTTATTAGGCAAGTTCATAATTTACACCCTCTTCATTCATAACTATAGTATTAGAAACTTTTTCATCATCTTTTATAAATAACAATACTACAATATATACTATTATAACTACTAAAAGAATAAGTCCACCTATTATTAAAAATCTAGGTACTGCCTGTTGTTGTTTTTTCTCAACAGTATAAGGAGAACTAATCTTAACAGTTTTTAATTTTTTTTCTTTCTTTCTTTGTTCTTTTTCTGCCTTTTTTATATCATCTATTGATATTTTAGAAGTAAAATCAAATAAATATTCATTAAACTCTTCAACCATCTCATCATAATCTAATCCCAAATATTTAGAATAATTCTTTATAAACATTTTAAGATAAAATATATCCTTAAAAGCATCTTTATTTCCTTCTTCTATATTTTCAAGTTGAGATTCTCTTATTTTCAAATCACTTGCAGCTTCTTCTATAGTTATTCCCATAGATTCACGAGTTTCTTTTAGTTTCTCTCCTATTTCTTTCATATTTTTCCTCTATTCTAAATTTAAAAAAAATAATATTTTATAAGCCATGTTCTGTTCTTCTTTCGAAGCGACAAATATTTATCTACTGTTTCCAGTCCTCAGATCGATTCAATTCTCTACTGAAGCTCCCCTACCAAAATTTGGGTTTCTCACTCACGGGGTTTACCACGTTCCACTTCCTCCATTTCTGGATTCTTCGTCACTTTGGCACTTTTATACCTAATCTAACCATATTAAAAACTTAGGTTGTTTCGGAGCCGTTAGCAAACTTGCTACCTAGGGTTATTTTTTCCCCTAGCGTGAACACTACAAACATCTCAGTTTGTGTGAGCATGGACTTTCCTCTACATTACTTGAATGCAGCATTTGTCAAAATATTATTCTTTACCGTATATAATTTTTTCTAATTTAGATATTCTTCTTAATACGTCAGCATTTGTCGTATTACTATTATCAGGATCAGATAACACGTCTAATTTAGTTTTAAGATTTCTTATTTCTTGTTTTAAACTTATATTATCTTCAACTAATTGTTTTTTATCATGCTCTAATTCTTTTATTATAGAATTCATTTCCTCATAATCTTTTATTACTAAATCTAAAAATCTATCTACTTCTTGTGGTCTATATCCTCTAGTATCTATTTTAAATTCTTTTTCTAATATATCTCTACTAGTTAACACAACCCTGTCTTGGTACATTTAAAACACCTCACATTTATTCCACATCAATTATCTCAAAAAAGTAGTTTTTTGTCAATATAAATAAAAAGCTAACATAACGCTAGCAATTTACTTTAATTTTGATTTTAAAACTTCTATTGATGGACGTATACCAAAATCATCAGCAAAATCTACTTTATTATTGTACACAAAGCCTTCAAAGCGTACATACCATGCATCAAAAGTATTACCAGCGCGTGAAGATGATGTCCAATATCCATATATTCCTATGTCTGAATTATTAGAACATCCATATGCCTCGCAACTATTCCTTGTCCTATCATATAACCATCCATAATTATATGCTGTTGTACTTTCTGTTTGTGACTTTGTATCAAAATAATACCAATCCATTAGTTTTGACTCGTCCCAAGATATATTATTTGTAATTTGTGCGACTTCATTTGCTGTGATTAGTCTTGCTTTATATGTACTATAATCTATTGTATAGTTTGCTTTTCCTTCACCTAAATTTATTGAATAATTTGTTAGTGTCTCTGTTCCTTGCCAATCTTTTGTATCTTCATTTAATTTATTTAAAAATTCTTCGCTTGGTCCATTTATATTACTTCCACTTGAATTCCATGCTATAGTTGCTGTGGTATTATGATCCAATATTAAATTTACCTTATCACTTCCAAAATCATTAAATGCATAAAATTTTAAACATCCATTTTGATTTTCTGTTCCACCTATTCCATTATATCCTGTATTACTATTTTCTTCTGTATAAGTATCACAAGTCTTACCTGTTGTTACATCAAAATATACTACTTCTCCATTTTCATATATTTTATTTCCATAAGTATACTCTACATCTTTATTACTCACATTACATTTTTTAAGTGATACAGTACCGTCATTTGAGATATATACTTCACATACCGTTTTAGCTCCATTATAATCTATTTTTATTGTTGTGTTTCCATTTGTTAATGTTTTACCATCAGTAGTCGTATACTTTCCACTTGGTACAGCGCTTCCATTTAATTGCTCCTTAGCTACTGCATTCTCTACTGCATTACCATATAATTCTATACTTCTTTTTATACTAGAATTTTTGCTATCTTCTATTATATCTAATACTATTGGAGTTGCAATTAGGGCGATTATAGCGAGTATTACTATAACTGCTAAAAGTTCTATTAATGTAAATCCTTTTTTCATATTATTCTTCTTTCTTACTTTTCTACTATATTAATTATACTAATTTTTATTATTTTTGTAAATATTTAAACGAGAATTCAAAATCATTAAATGTATGAACGATGAAAACGACTTAAAAATATTTTGAAAATCAATATTTTTGATTAAATAAAAAGCTACTTACCTTTTACTTGGTAAGCAGCGAGTTTTATATAACTTACTTCATTTATCATATTATTGAATACATTCTCTATATGTGAATTAGTATTCATATTATCACCTCAACTATATAGTAACACGTATTAAAAATAATTTGTTTGAATTCGACAAAACTAGATAAAAAAAGTTTATGTATATAAATTGTATTTTTAACTAATATAAATAAAATAAAGTGGTAAATTTTATAATTTTATTGTATAATTATATAAGGTGAAGTTATGAATTATCCAAGTGGTATAAAAAAAGAGTTTCACTCTTTAAAATGTTATGGTAATAGAGGTATGAATTTAGAAGCTGATTTAAATGATAGCAATAACTATTACTTAAACAGTAATATAGCTATTATATATAAGAAACCTACTCCTATTACTATTAATAAAGTAGATTATAAATCTAGAAGTGATGCAGTTATAAAAGAAGCACATTTTAAAATTCCATCTACTACAGATTATAATGGTATATATAAAGGAAAATATATTGATTTTGAAGCTAAGGAAACTAAAAGTACAACGAGTTTTGCACTAAGTAATATTCATAATCACCAAATAGAACATTTAAAAAGAATTAATTATCATGGTGGTATTGGCTTTGTCATTATTAGATTTGTTAAATTAGATAAAACATTTTTACTATTTATTAGTGACTTAATAAATTTTATAGATACTAATAAAAGGGCATCTATACCAGTTTCTTATTTTGAAGAAAAAGGATATTTAATAAAAGAAGGATTAAGACCTAGATTAGATTATTTAAAAATAATTGATATGGAAGGAGTTAAATATGAAAAAAAAGATTAAAACTTTAAGAAAAAAAATTAAAAAGGTATGGGATAAAGATCCAAAAAGTGTTTTAGTACCTATTATAAGTTTCTTAATACTTATAGTATCAACACTTTCTATAGGTTTTATTAAAGCTTTACTATTATTTATTTTTATTAATTGTATTTATTTTATACCTTACTACATTGTTAATAAAAAAGGGATTGATGATATGAAAAAGAAAGATGGAAAAACAAAAGTAAAGAAAAAAAGAAAAAAATTAAAAATATTTTTATTAATTATTTTAACTTGTTTTGTAATGGGGATTATTGGAGCACTTGGTTTTATAACTTATATAGTAATAAATGCTCCAGAGTTTGATGAATCATTATTATATGTTACTAATCCGACTGTTATCCTAGATAAAGATGGTAACGAAAAAGCTAAATTAGGAACTGAAAAACGTGTTACTATTACATACGATGAAATACCTGAGGTATTAGTAGATGCTATAGTAGCAACCGAAGATTCTAGATTTTTTGAACATAATGGTGTTGACTGGGCAAGATTCTTAAAAGCTTCTTTCTACCAAGTATTGGGAGTAAAGAGTGCTGGTGGAGCTTCTACTCTAACAATGCAAGTATCTAAAAATGCTTATACTTCTAAAGAGGATACTGGTATTAAAGGTATTATAAGAAAGTTTACAGATGTGTATGTTGCAATGTTTAGAATTGAAAAAAATTATACTAAAGAACAAATAATGGAATTTTATGTTAATTCACAATATTTAGGAAAAAATGCTTATGGAGTTGAACAAGTATCTAGAAATTATTTTGGAAAAAGTGCTAAAGATTTAAATGTAGCTGAAGCAGCTATGATTGCAGGTTTATTCCAAGCACCTGGTAGATATGATCCTTATAAAAATCCAGAAGCAACTGAAAAAAGAAGACAAACTGTTTTATATCTTATGTTAAGACATGGATATATCACTAAAGAAGAATATAATATTGCGAAAGATTTAACTGTTGAAAAAATTGTTATTCCAAAAGAAGATAGCGTATATGCAAATGGTGATATTTCTCCTTATCAATCTTTTATAGACACTGTTGTTGAAGAAGTTCAAGAGAAAACTGGAAAAAATCCTTATACTACTCCAATGACTATTTATACTACTCTTGATACAAGTATTCAAGATTATGTAAATGATATTATGAGTGGATCTAATTATACTTGGGAAAATGATGTTGTTCAAGCTGGTATTGCTGTTGTAAATGTTAAAGATGGTAGTATAAGTGCAATTGGTGGTAATAGAAATTTAAATGCAATTGATAATTATAATTATGCTACTGATGGTGATAGACAAATTGGTTCTACTGCTAAACCACTTTATGATTATGGTCCTGCTATAGAATATAATAATTGGAGTTCATACAATATAGTAGTTGATGAACCTATTACATATTCTGATGGTACTCCTATTAATAACTGGGATGGTTCTTATGAAGGATTTGAAACAGCTAGAACTGCTCTAATGGGATCAAGAAATATTCCAGCCCTTAAAGCTTTTAAAAATAATAATAAACAAGATATTATTGAGTTTGTTACTAAATTAGGACTTACTCCTGAAATTTATTCTTGTAAAGATGGTTATAAAAGAGAAAAAAGAAAATGTATAAATAAAAACGATCCAAATGATGTTGTAGATGCAACAAGAGCTAATACATTACATGAAGCCCATGCTATAGGTGGTTATAATGGAGAATCCCCTCTTAATATGGCTGCTGCATATGCTGCATTTGGAAATAATGGAACATACACTACACCATACTCTTTCACTAAATTAATTTATCAAGAGACAGGAGAAGAATATGTTAATGATATTAAAAAGACCAAAGCAATGAGTGAAGAAACTGCATACATAATAAGTGATATGCTTGCTTCTACTGCTACTCAGGCTATGGGTGGATATTATAATATTAATGGTGTTAGATATGCCGCAAAAACTGGTACTACAAACTATGATAGTAAAATACTAGAAGCAAAAAATATGCAATGGTCTGGAGCTATTAATGATATTTGGACAATTGGATATAATACTGAGTATTCCATTGGTGTTTGGTATGGTTATGACAAATTAAGTACTGAAAATTATCTTAAAATTGGTACAGTTCAACATACTAGATTATTTAATGCAGTTGGTAAAAAAGTATTTACTAATACTAATTACTTTACTCAACCAAGTGGCGTTGTAGCTGTTGAGGTTGAATCAGATTGTCCTGAAGCAACTTTGCCAAGTGAATTTACTCCTGCTAATTTAAGAAGAACTGAATTATTCGTTAAAGGTACTGAACCTACTACCGAATCCACAAGATTTTCTAGATTAAATGATGTTTCAAATTTAAAAGCTAATGCTTCAAATAATAAAATAACACTTACTTGGGATGTCGTTAAAACTCCTGAAATAAATGACGAATCTTATTTAAGGAAATATTATTCTAAAGTATTTGAAAACGAAGGTTTCTTAAATGCCTTTGTTTATGACAGGATTGGTTATAATAATAATTATATTGGTAAGTTAGGATATAATATTTATAAAAAAGATAAAAATGGTAAGCTTTCTTTATTAGATTTTGTAACTACTAATAAATATGAGATTACCGAAAATAAATCTGGTGAATATACATATGTAGTAAAAACTGCATACTCAATATTTAAATCTAATATGAGTTCTGGTAAATCAGTAACAATCAATATATCTTATAATGATCCATTAATTCCATCAAATCCTGATAATCCAGATACACCAGATAATCCTGATAATCCAGCAAATCCTGATGATAATACAACAAATAATCCATAAAAAAATAAAGCAATAAGCTTTATTTTTTTGTACAATATTCTTTCAATTTACAATCATCGCATAAAGGATGTTGTGCTTTACAATAATATCTTCCAAATAAAACTAGTTGATGATGCATTCTAGTTAGTTTATTTTTTGGAAGTTTTTTAGTAAGTTTCTTTTCTACTATCAAAACATCATCTGTTAGTTTTGCTAATTTCAGTCTTTTACTAACTCTAGATACATGTGTATCAACAGCAATACATGGAACATTATAAAGATTGGCAAGTACTACATTTGTGGTTTTTCTACCTACACCACTTAAACTTTCTAAATACATTCTATCATTTGGTACTATACCATTATAATCTTTTATTAATGATTTAGATATTGATATTATATTTTGTGCTTTTTTATTAAATGTTCCTATAGGTCTTATAATATCTATAATATCATTTATATTAGCCTCGCTTAGTTTTTCTAATGTATCATACTTTTTAAACAATATATTAGTTACTTGGTTTACCCTTTTATCTGTAGTTTGAGCACTCAACATAACAGCTAATAATAATTCATAATCTTTTGTATAATTAAGTTCACAATGTGGATTAGGAAACAATTCATCTAAATAATTAATTAAACTATCTATCATTTAACCAATCATATTCAAATAATTCTTTATTATTAGTATTATTGCTCTTGAATTGTCTTCTATTTTTTTCTACATCTTCTTTTGTCTTAATTCCTTTTTTACCCCATTCATATATTATTTTATCAATATATCTTAGATTACTAACTCCGTTATATGTAGCCTCTTTTAAAGCAAGTACAATAAGTTCCTCACTATATCCATTATCTACCCAACCATTTATTATTTCAAATTCCATAGGACTTAGTGTTCTACCAAATTCAGTTTCAAATATATCATATATACTTGTCTCTTTAGTAGGTTCTAATTCTTGTAAAGAGAATGCAAGACGTTCATATAATAAATCTAAATTTATTACCTCACCTCTTATATTATTAACCTTTTTCATTTCTATTTTAATAATGTTCTTTTCACTTAAAGAATTTATAGATTCTAAAACATTATTAAGTTCTATACCTAAATCATTACTAATTTGTTTAGGATTATACACGTTACTACTTTGATTTGTTAAATATATCAATAATATTAGTTCAGTATCTGTTATATTTAATTTCTTATAATTAAATAATAATTCTTTAGATATTTGATAATTATTACTTTTTAAAATTTCTATTACTTGACTCATATAACCACCTAAAAGTATTATACTATATTTTTTTAAATAGTCAAATAAAATACATCATTCTTTAGTGCCATATGTATAATCTACACTAGTTCCTCCAACACTGCAGTTATCTAAATATATATTTCCACTTTCATACACATTAATATCACACTCTACTGATTCACCATCATAATCTACACTTATTGTATCACTACCATTAGTTATTTTTTTACCATTAGAATCTGTTATAGGTGTATATTTGCCTACAGTAAGTTTATTATCAAATTGAGTCTTAACTAATGCATTTTCTACCGCATTGGCATATAATTCTATACTCCTCTTTTTACTTGATGTTCTACTATCCTCTATTACATTTAATATTACTGGTGTAGCTATTAATGCAATAATTGCAAGTATTACTATGACTGCTAAAAGTTCTATTAATGTAAATCCTTTTTTCATATTTCGCCTCCTATTAGTATTATTAACCAAATATTTTTAAATATTAAAAAAAGATTGAAAATCAATCTTTTATTCACCTTTAATAGCTTCAAATGCTTTTTTAACTTCTAAATCATATTTAATATAATCTAAATTATCTCCATATTGTTTTTTTACTTCTTCTTTAGTCATATTATATTTTTTAGCTAATTCTTCAACTTCTTTATCTACATCTTTGTCAGTTATTTTAATTTTTTCAGCTTTAATAACTTGTTCTAATATTAATCTATATTTAATTCTTTTTAAAGCTTCTTCTTTATATTGTTCTTTTAATGCATCTTTAGAAGAATTTGTATATTGATAGAATTGTTCAATATTTATTCCTTGCATAGATAAATGTTCTGCAAATTGTTCTACCATTCTCTCTGTTTCATCATTAACCATAGTTTCTGGTACATCAATTTCAGTATTTTTTGCTATTTCTGCAAGTAAATCTTCAATATATTTTTCTTCAGCTTTAGCATCTTTGCTTGTTTTAATATTTTCTTTTACTTGAGCTTCTAAAGCTTCTTTATTATCTATTCCTTCCATTCCTAAATCTTCAAAGAATTCTTTATCTAATTCTGGAACCTTTACTTCTTTAACTTCATTTACTTTAACTTTAAATACTACAGGAGCACCTTTTAAATCTTCTGCATGATAATCTTCAGGGAAAGTAACATTAATGTCTTTTTCTTCACCAGCACCCATACCTATTATTTGATCTTCAAATCCTGGTATAAATGTATTAGATCCTATCTCAAGTGAATAATTTTCTCCTTTTCCACCTTCGAATGCTTTACCATCTTTAAATCCTTCAAAATCAATTATAGCAATATCACCTTTTTCTACTTTACCATTTTTTACTATATTTTCTTTATAGTGTTCTCTCATATGATCAATTGCTTCATCTATTTCTTTCTTTGTCACTTTAACAGCATCTTTTTTTACATCTAATCCCTTATATTTACCAAGTTTTACTTCTGGTTTAGTTGTAATTGTAAATACATATTCTATATATTTTTCATCTATAGATCTAATATCTAATACAGGTTGAGCAGCTATCTCTAAATCTTTATTTTCTTCTATCATTTGATTATAAGCATCCTCAACTGCATAATTAGAAGCATCCATAAATAATGATTCAATGCCATAATGTTTTAAAAATACTTCTTTAGGAGCTTTTCCAGGTCTAAATCCATCTATTTTAGCTTTAGCATTTGCTTTTTTAAATGCTTTATCAAGAGCTTGTTGCCATTTCTCTCCTTCTACTTTTATAACTATTTCTTTTAAGTTTTTATTTTTTTCCATAAATCTTCCTCCAATACTTATATAGTATATAATATTTTTATTATTTTATCAAGTAAAAAAAGAAAACTTTAAAAATTAAAGTTTTCCAAGGATTTACATTCTAAGTACACTTGTTATTCGCCTACTTAGTAGCGATACATCTAAAATCAATTAAATGTACTCACAGTATATATTATTTTTAAATATATGTCAATAGTTTTTCAATTTTTTTATAGCTTCTTCATAATTTTGCTTTGTTATATAGCTTCCAACTACACATATATCTGCATTGCCACATTTTTGTATTGTAACGTCATTAATGCCACCATCTACCTCTATTAGATAGTTATAATTATTTTTATCTCTTAATTCTTTTAAAGTATTTATTTTTCTTACACTATCTTCTATAAATGATTGTCCTCCATGTCCTGGTTCAACACTCATAACAAGTATTAAATCTAAATAATCTAAATAATCAATTATTTCACTTACATCAGTTGATGGTTTAATAGACATTCCTACCTTTAATCCTAAATCATGTATATAGTTTATAACACTACCAACTTCACTTGCTGCTTCATAATGAAATGTTATAAATTCTGGTTTCATATTAGAATACTCATCTATATATTTTTTTACATCACTTACCATTAGATGTACATCTTTTGGTTTAGTAACAAAACGTGTTATATCATAAAACTCTTCATATGAATAAGTTTTATTATCTACAAATATTCCATCCATTACATCTAAATGAATGTAATCTACATCTAAATTACTTAATTTAGTAACCTCTTCTACAATTGGTTCTTTAATATCTAAAAATGAAGCGGCTATTTTCATGATTTACCTCCTATAAATTTCAAATAGTTTTCATATCTACTTAGAAGAATATTTTTATTTTCTACATTAGATTTTATACCACAAATACTCTCTTTTGTATGCATACAATCTTTATATTCACATAACTCTCTATATTTATTAAATTCAATAAAATTATCTCTTATATCCATTTTTGTCATTCCATTAAAATCTAATGAAGAAAAACCTGGAGTATCAGCTATTAATCCACCTAATACCTCTATAAGTTCAGTATGACGAGTTGTATGCTTTCCTCTTCCAAGTGCGATAGAAACATCTCCTATAAGAAGATTTAAATTACTATCCAATCGATTAAGTAAAGAACTTTTCCCCGCACCACTTTGACCAGCAAATACTGTTATTTTATCCTTAAAGATAGTTTTTAAATTTGCATCAGTATTATCATATACATCATATCCAATACTTCTATAATATTTTTGAATTTCTCTTATTTTATTTAACTCTTCTTCATTTAATAAATCTAATTTAGTAAAACATATAATAGGTTTAATATTATTAAATTCTATTATATCCAATAACTTATCAAGTAAATTAGAAGAAAAATCTGGTATTTTTACACTTGTAACTATAACAGCTTGATCAATATTAGATATTCTAGGTCTTTCTAATTCATTTTTTCTCTTTAGTATATCAAGTATATAATTATTATCCAAATCAACTTCTACATTATCTCCTACTAAAGGAGAAAGCCCAAGTTTTCTAAATTTACCACGAGCCTTACATACTAAAACTCTATCCTCTAATTTAACAGTATAATCATTACTAATTTGTTTAATTATTTTTCCAACCATTAACCTTGTCCTTCTTCTTTTTTATCATTAGTAGTTGTTTTTTCTATATTTTTTTGTGAATTTGTAGCTATCGTAATAGTAATTGTTGTACCACTTTTAACTTCGTCACCAACACTTCTTGATTGTAAAATAATAGCACCTGCATTGAACTTATTGTCTTCCATTTCTTTAAAATTACAAGTAATACCATTATCATCACAGAATTGTTGTATTAAATCTCTATTGTAAGATCCATCAGTAAAATCAGGATATACAACTATTAAAGTAGCATAAACAAGTTCAATTACATCATTATTTTTTTGTAATCTTTTACCCTTTTCTACACTTTGAGATACAATTGAATTTTCTTCAATATTATCAGCTTCTGTAACTTTTTTAGGTGTTGTTACAACTCTTATTCCAGCTTCTTCTAGTTTTGCCTTAATAGCTTCTACATTTTTACCTTTATAATCTTCTACTTCTATTGTATCTTCATAAGATGACACTGTTAGTGTTATAGAATTTCCTTGTTTTACTTTAGAATTAGCCTTAGGACTTATTGATATTACTTTATCCTCTTCTACTTCTTCATCATAAACATATTTAACTTTACAATTTAAATGTTTCTTATCTAATTTTTTACAAGCTTCCTTTTCGCTTAATCCTTCAAGTCCATCAGGTACTCTAACTTCTTTAGTAGTATCCATACTGAAAATTAATATAAATGCTAAACCAATTAAAACTATACAAACACAAGCAATAGCAGCAAATTTTATAGCAAAATTCAATCTTTTATCGCTTTTTTCTTCCTTATCATTTTCTTTTAACTTTTTATTTATCTCTTTAGTTTCTAATTTAGTTATTGTTTTTGTATCTTCAATATTGTGTTCTGGATATTTATAAACAAGTCTTGATTCTTCACTTCTTGAAACATTTAAACATGTTTTTAAATCTTCATACATTTCAGATGCACTTGAATATCTATTTTTAGGATTTTTAGCGCATGCACGAAGTACAATATTCTCAACACTTTGTGGTATTGAACTGTTAAATTCTCTTACACTTGGTATTGGATCTTTCATATGTTTTATAGCTATTTCAACCGCATTATCCCCTTTAAAAGGTACCTTACCTGTTAAAAGTTCAAACATTAATATTCCTAATGAATATATATCACTTTTAATAGTAGAACCTGATCCACTTGCTTGTTCTGGTGGAAGATAATGAACTGAACCCATCACACTATTTGTTTGAGTAAGTTCATTACTATTAAGTGCCATAGCTATACCAAAATCTGTTATTTTAACTCTTCCATCTTCTAAAATCATTACATTTTGAGGTTTAATATCTCTATGTATTATATAAGAATCATGAGCACATGCTATACCACTCGTAAGTTGTAACATAATATCAATAGCCTCATTGATATTAAGTGCTCCCCTTTTTTTAATTAAACTTTTTAGAGTTTTACCATTTACATATTCCATTACGATAAAATATTTACCATTATCTTCCCCTACATCATATATTTCTACTATATTAGGATGTTTTAATGAACTAGCAGAATTTGCTTCTCTTTTAAATCTTCTAATAAATTTTTCATCATCTGATAAATCTCCTCGAAGAACTTTAACAGCAACTTCGCGCTCTAATATTGTATCCCAAGCAAGATAGACATTAGCCATTCCACCTTCTCCAATAGATTTAATAATTTTATAGCGATTATCAATTAATTCACCCTTAATTATCATGGTGCACCTCCTTAATTAAACATGCCATAGTTATATTATCATTACCTCCACGATTATTAGCCTTAAAAACAAGTTTTTCCAACCTTTCTTTTAATGGAGCCTCTTCATTTAAAACGCGAGCTATTTGATCATCAGCCAACATATTAGTAAGACCATCACTACACAAGAATATTCCATCTACATTCAATTCTACATTAAATATATCCATCTCAACATTAGTACTAGATCCAAGAGCCTTCATAAGAACATTTTTCTTTGGATGATTTTTAGCCTCTTCTGGAGTTAATTCTCCACTTTTTACAAGTAAATTAACCAAAGTATGATCAACAGTTATTTTATGTATTTTATTATTTTTATAAACATAACCTGATGAATCTCCAATATTTCCTATAAGCAAGAAAGAAGGAGTTAAAACAGATAAAACTATTGTAGTTCCCATACCTTGACTTTCTGGATGTGTAGAAACATACTTAAATATAGCAACATTTGCTTCGCTTACAGTATTTTGTATCCAATTAATAGCGTCTTCTTTATTACCAACACTACTTATATTTTTAAATCTTTCACTTATTAAATTAAGAGCAATAGAAGACGCTATTTCTCCATTTTTATGTCCTCCCATACCATCTGCTACAATAAGTAAAACCTCTCCAGTTCCATCTTCGCAAATAGTAACACTATCTTCATTTCTCTCTCTAACTTTACCAGGGTCAGTTATATAACAATACTCCATATTTATTCCTCCTCATAATGTGATCTTAATTGACCACAAGCAGCATTTACTTTACTACCAAATTCTCTTCTAATAGTAACACCTATGCCTTTTTTCTTTAATACATCATAAAATTTCATTATAGTATCTTGATCACTTTTTTTATACTCAATATGACTAGTCTCATTATAAGGAATTAAATTAACATAACAATTTAAACCTTTTAAAAGCATACTAAGTTCAAGCGCACATTCTAAAGAATCATTAACTCCTTTAAGCAATATATATTCAAAAGTAACTCTTCTATTAGTTTTGTTTATATAAGACTTTATCGCACTTATAACTTCTTCTATTGGATAAGCCTTATTTATATTCATAATTTTATTTCTAATGTCATTATTTGGAGCGTGCAAACTAATAGCTAAATTAACTTGTTTATCATAATTTGTAAACTCCTTTATCTTTGGTACAATACCACATGTAGAAACCGTTATATGTCTACTTCCAATATCAATACCTTTACCTGAATTAACTATATCAATAAACTTAATTACATTATCATAATTGTCAAAAGGTTCTCCAATACCCATTAAAACTATATGAGAAATTCTCTTACCTATGTCTTCTTCTACCATAAGTATTTGTAAAACCATTTCATATACTTCTAAATTTCTTCTTTTCTTTAATCTACCACTTTCACAAAACTTACATCCCATATTACAACCTACCTGAGTTGAAATACAAATACTAGTTCCATAATCATGATACATAAGAACTGCTTCTACTTTTTCATTATCTTTTAATCTAAATAAATACTTAGCTACATCTATATCCTTTCTTTTATCTATGATATCTAATCGATCAAAACAAAAATCATTTTTTATTTCTTTAATAGTTTCTTTTGATACATTTTTCATATCATCAAAATTCTTAATTCTTTTTTTATAAACCCATTCAAATATTTGAGTAGCTTTGAACTTTTTATCATTTTTTTCTATAAAATAATTTTCTAATTCACTTAAAGTGATACCATATATATTTCTCATATTTACACCTATATCAATTATATCAAAAATAGTAAAAAAATAATAGAAATTTCTATTATTTTATTAAAATTTGTATTTAACTATGTAAGTTTAGATTTCAAGACAGTTATAACTTGACGAACGCTATAGTTGTTGTCGTAGACGACGACGATGCGGTTGTACAAGGAGCCATCATAGTTCACATTCCACGCGTTCTCTGAGTTAGATGCATTAGGGGAAAACATGCATAGACTACACAAACTTTTATAGCATTATCCCAATTATAAAATATTTTTAAATATTTATAACCAAATTTAATGGTAGCCAGCCAATTTGAATTCTCAAATTGGCCCTACCTAACGGCAAAAACTAAAGATTTTTGCCTATTATAAGCCGAACAAGTTCGCCTTACCTGTTCATCTATCGATGTATTTTCTACATCTTTATTTTTTTATTCTCTGTTATTTCTCTATTACCATTCATGAGAGATTAGATTTTGAGACAATTATAACTGGACGAGCACCAAAGCAGTTGTCGTAGCCGACGCCGTTGGCGCCCAAAATGCCGTCGTAGTTCACGCCCCAAGCGCTGACAGAGGAAGACGCAAGAGGGGATATTGTCCAATATCCACTTGTTGTTTGATCTGAATTATTTAAACAGCCATAGTCTGTACAATTTGACTTTGCTCTATCATATAACCATCCATATTTACATCCACTTGTATCGCCACTTTTGCATGTTGTACTTTCATCAGTTGTGTTTGTATCAAAATAAAATATTGAACCTGGGGTTTTTTCATCCCAAGTTGTGTTGCCTGTGATTTTAGCGACTTCATTAGCAGTGATTAATCTTGCTTTATAACTACTATAATCTACTGTATATTTTGCTTTACTTCTTTGAGATGATTGATCTATTGAATAATCTTCTGGGGTTATTGTTCCTACCCAAGATGATGTATCTGTTTTTAATTGCTCTAGTACTTCTTTTGGACCTGATGCATTACTTCCATTTGTATTCCATGAGACTGTTGCTGTTGTATTATGATCTAATAGTAAATTTACATTACTTACTCCAACATCATTAAAAGCATAGAATTTCATACATCCACTATTTACACCTGTATTACTTTGTGTTTCTGTATAATTATTACATTTCATACCTTTATCAACATTAAAATATACAACCTCACCATTATTATAACTTTTTAGACAATCTTCATTATTTACTATCTCATAATTAAAGCCATCATTATAAGTTACTTTTACTGTCATATAATTTGTTATATCACGCTTATCTTTATATTTTACAGGTGCTTTTAAATAATCATTATCTACCAAATCTTTAATTTTTATACAATACGTTTTACTTTGATCTTTAATATAATAATCACTATTATCATCCATATAAAGACTAGTAGCATTATATATAATTTTTTCTACTACTTTATCACCATTTTTATTACTTTTAACAGAATTATATACTTTAGGAAATACTAACAATACTAATATTGAAAGTATTATTATTACTCCAAGTAACTCTGTAAGTGTAAAACCTTTATTCTTCATATCATCACTCTTCTACTATAATAAGTATATAAAAAAACTGACATAAAGTCAATTTTTATTGTACTTGTTTTCCACAATTTACACAAAATTTAGCTTCCTTTAGTATTTCACTTCCACACCCTGTACAAAACATCTTATTAGATTCTTTTACGATAGATTCAGGTTTTATAGGTTCTACTATTTTATTTTGAACCTCGACATTACTTACTTGTGAGTTTGGATTCATAGCTTGTGCTTGAGGATTAAAACCTTGTCCTTTTAGTGGCTCTATTATATTATTAACACTATTTACCATAGTTTTTTCATTTTCACGTTCAAATGCTAAAATAGCCATAAATACAATATTTAAGAATATTAAACCTACTGCAAATCCACTAGATTTATTAAATTTATGGGCAAGTCCTATATACATCATAATAATAACATATATATTAACTATTGGTAAGAACATTAATACTATATACCACATAGGTAATTCTGCTATTTCAAGAAATACAATAAGATTATAAATAGGTACTATCGCTGCCCATCCTGGTTTATCACATTTTTTAAATACTTTCCATACACATATAATACAAAATATAGAAATTGCTAAACTAAATAGTATAAGTGGTATAAATATTAGAAAACTAAAGTTATTAACACTTAAAGAATCATAGTAACTATAATCATACATAACATACATCTCCTATTCTGTTAATATTATATAATTAAATTATATTTTTTTCAAGAAAAAGAAACTAAGTTATTTAGTTTCTAAATTTTTATAATATTCATATCTAGCAATAGCTTCTTTTTTATTTAAATCTAATAGTTCTTCTGCATGATTAGGGTTTACTTTCTTAAGCATTGAATATCTAGTTTGTAAATTTAAAAATTCATCATATTTGTTAAAATCAACATTTTTACTATCTAATTTAAAGCCAGCTATAGGATGTCTTCTAAAAGTTAAAAAGTATCCTGAATCTACTGCAAGTTTTTGCATATTTACTGTATTACTCATACCACCTTTAATGCCATGTGATATACAAGGAGCATAAGCAATTACTATTGATGGTCCATTATAATCGTTTGCTTCTTTTAATGTTTTTAATACTTGCATCATATTAGAACCTAATGAAATACAACCTACATATGCATTTGGATAACTCATAGCAATACGAGCTAAATCTTTTTTATTAGTAGATTTACCACTTGTAGCAAAAGATGCTATAGAACCTATTTTACTTGACTTACTTGATTGACCACCAGTATTAGAATATACTTCTGTATCAAGTACTAAAATATTTATATTATCACTTGTAGATAGTACATGATCAATACCACTAAATCCTATATCATAAGCCCAACCATCGCCACCTATACACCAATAATTTCTAGATATTATATATTCTTTCAAGTTTTTTAATTCATCTGGTATATCACAAGTTAACTTATTATAAACCTCACGTGTTACATCATAACTATCATAGTTTTCTAACCATTTCTTAAATAATTCACTATTAGAATTATCCATATTATTTTCCATTATAGTTTTAATTCTATTTCTAATTAAATTATTTGCAAGCAACATACCATAACCATATTCTGCATTATCTTCAAATAAAGATGATGCCCAAGGTATACTATAAGGAGTCTCTGGAGCACTTCCTCCATATATTGATGAACATCCTGTTGCATTTGCAACTACTAAATTATCTCCAAATAATTGAGTAAGTATCTTAATATAGGCAGTTTCTCCACATCCAGCACATGAACCGCAATATTCAAATTTAGGTTTTATAAATTGACTCCCCTTTATAGTTAATTTATTTACTATATCTTTATTACTTATATTATTATCTAAATAATCAAATACATTTTGTACATTATCTTTTAATTCTTCTTTTAATGATTTAAATACTAATGCTTTATTACCTTTCATACCAGGACATGTATTTATACAAAGACCACAACCAGTACAATTTTTAATACATATTCCAATAGCAAAATAATATCCTTTGAGCGCTATTGCAGGGGCACATATATTTTTGACAAACAAAGGAGCTTTATTATATTCCTCTTCACTTAATAAATAAGGTCTAATTACTGAATGAGGACATACAAATGAACACTGACCACAATTAATACAATTACTACCTATATAATGAGGTACTAATGATGCGATAAACTTATCTTCTAATTTAGTTGTAGCCCCTTCAAACACACCATCTTTAATATTAGAAAAAGCAGATACAGGTAAACTATTACCTTCTCTTTTAAACATAGCATCTAAAGAATCTTTAATAACTAATTTCTTATCTGTCTTCACTATATTTATTTCTTTTATAAGTTTCTCAGTTTTATTAAGAGCTTCAATATTAGCATTTACTATATCATCACCCTTTTTACTAAATTTATTTTTTATATATTTTATTAGTTCTTCTTTAGCAAATTTATAATCTACTAAATTAGTAACATATAATATCGCACATTCCATAATCATACTTATCTTATTACCAAGACCTACATGACTTGCGATATCATAAGCATTTAAAGTATAAATTTTAGCATTTTTTTCTATTAATAAATTACTTAAATTTTTACTAAAACTATTTATAAGTTCTTCTTCACTTTTACTAGTATTAATAAGTACTATAGCATTCTTACTAATACTTTTAATCATTTCAAATTCATCAAAATAACTATCACGAGAAACTACAAATATATCTGGATTTTCAACATAATAAGTAGATCTTATTTTTTTATCACTTATTCTTAAATGTGATACTGTTACTCCACCACTTTTCTTAGAATCATATTGGAAATAACCTTGTACATAATTATTAGTATTATCACCTATTAATTTTATTATAGATTTAGAAGCACTTACCATACCATCTGAACCATAACCATATATAAGTATTTCTTTACCAAATTTAAGTTTAAAATCGCTTTCCTTTAAACTTAAATTAGTAACATCATCATTTATTCCTATAGTAAAATTATCTTTTGGATTATCTAACATATCATATACTGCTTTTATTTGAGCTGGAGTTGTATTTTTACTTGATAGACCATATCTACCACCTACTATAGTAATATCTTTATCATTTATTGATGAAACTACATCTAAATATAATGGTTCTCTAGTTCCAAACTCTTTTGTTCTATCAAGAACAGCAATTTTTTCTACTGAACTAGGTAATACATTTTTAAGATACTTAGTACTGAAAGGTCTATATAAATGAACTTCAATAAGACCTAATTCTTCATCTAATGAGTCAATTACTTCTTTTATAGTTTCACATACTGAACCGATTGCTACTATTACTTTTTTAGCATTCGTACTACCGTAGTAATTAAATGGTTTATAATCTGTACCTGCTATTTTATTTATTTTATCCATATAATCATTTACTATATCAGGAACTTTATCATAGTATTTATTTCTAATTTCAGTAGCTTGAAAATATATATCATCATTTTGTGCTGTTCCTCTAGTATTTGGTTTATTTGGATTGAGTGCTCTATCTCTAAATTTTTTTAAAGTTTCTTTATTTAATAAATTCTTAAAGTCTTCCATTTCTAAAATATTTATTTTGTTTATTTCATGACTAGTTCTAAAACCATCAAAAAAATGCATAAAAGGTAAACTTGCTTCAATAGCAGATAAATGAGCTATTCCACTTAAGTATGCAGTATCTTGTACAGAAGAAGATGCTAACATACAAAAACCTGTTGAACGAGTAGCATATACATCTTGATGATCTCCAAAAATACTTAAAGCATGAGTAGATAATGAACGAGCTGCAACATGCATAACACATGGCAACATCTCTCCTGCCATTTTATACATATTAGGTATCATTAATAATAATCCCTGACTTGCAGTAAAAGTGGTTGCTAAAACTCCATTTTGTAGGGCACCATGAATTACCCCAGCAGCACCTGCTTCACTTTGCATTTCAACTACTTTAACCTTATCATTAAACATATTTAATTTATTACTATTACTCCATTCATCCAAATGTTCCGCCATAGGGCTTGAAGGAGTTATAGGATAGATTCCAGCCAGTTCTGTAAACATATAAGAAACAGTAGCACATGCCTCATTTCCATCCATAGTTTTTATTTGTTTCATATAATCACCAATATAATTATACAATAAAAAAGATATTATTTAAATATCTTTTAAGTATTTTATATAATAACTATTTTAATCTAGGCTATTTAATACAGTTTTTGCATCAACATATCCCCAAAGTTCTCCTTTATTAGTTTCTCCTTCTACTGTTGCTTCTGATACTATATTTTTGTAATTTAATGTTGAATCCTCATCTACTGAAAAACCTCCTATTATTCCTCCAACTTTATCTTTTCCTTTTACTTTTGCCTTAGAATAAATATTATCATAAGAATTTTCTCCTTTTGTTATTTGTCCTATGACTCCACCTATATATTCTCCTTTTGCTATTATACTTGCATATGATTTTATATTTTCTAAAGTAACACCCCCTGAATTACTTGCATTCATTCCTATTATTCCACCAATTATATTCATCCCCGAAACAGTTGCGTATGATACACTATTTGTAATTATAGAATTTTGTTGAATTTGACCTGTTATTCCACCAACTCCAGAATAACCTGAAACTGTCGCTTCAGATACTAAATTATTTGCCCGACTTTCTTTTATCATTCCACCTATTATTCCACCTGTTGCAGTAAGTCTTGCCTCATTAGTATTAGAAACAGTAGAATTACCATAAATATTATCTAGTGAACAATTAATTTGTGCAGCACCTACCACACCGCCTATATAAATATCACCACCTTTTATTTCACTATTATATGAATATAAATTTGATAACGATATATTAGTATGAGTAGCTCCTACAACCACTCCACTTATTCTAATTGAATCAACATAAATATTATCAACGACTATATTATTAATATTACCTCCATTAAATACTCTTCCACAGACTACCCCAATATTTGAATAACCTTTAATATATGAATCTTTCATTACCAAACTCCTTATAATAGCCGCATCACTATACCCAAATAAACCTAAATATTGATTTTCAGCTAAATCTTCTTGTGGTTTATTTATATATATTCCACTTATTACATTATTATTTCCTTCAAATGTTCCTTTAAATGGAAATAATTCATCATCTGATTTTTTTGTTCCTATTGGTATCCATTCTGTTCCTAATTTATTTCCATCTTTATCATATCTTCCCCCTAAATCTAGTGATGCATCTAGTGATATTGTTTTTCCTGCAAATGTTTCACCACTATTTACCTTCTGGGCAACCCAAGCAAGTTCACTTGCCTTTGTTATATGATAAATACCATTACTATCTGCTGTTACTTCTGTTACTGTCTTTCCATCCCATTTATCTATTTTTGTTAATTCTTTTCCTGTTGTTACTTTTTCATTATTAGATAGTTTTATATCTTTTATCTGTCCTTGTTCTATTATTACTGTTCCGGATTCAAAATTATAGTTTTTTACATCTACTTTGATTGTTTTATCTTTATATTTTAAATTTCCTTTACTATCTATTATATATGTTCCATCTTCTAATCCATCATTCATCACACTTGTAGCTATTGCTTGTTCTACTGCATCTAAATAAAGTTCTGCACTTCTTTTGATACTTGAATTTTTACTATCTTCTATTATATCCAATACTATTGGAGTTGCGATTAGTGCGATGATTGCGAGTATTACTATGACTGCTAAAAGTTCTATTAATGTAAATCCTTTTTTCATTTAATTCCTACTTTCTTATTTTTAACTATATTTATTATACTAAAAAAGAATTGAAATTTCAATCCTTTATAAAACTATACATAGTATAAAAAATACTATACCTAGGAAAGCAGTTGTATAAGTAACAAATAACTCTCCTCCTCTTTCTTTTCTATTTTTAAATAAATCACTATTACCACCAGTAATTATAGAAGATGCGCCTTCTGCCTTACCACTTTGTAATAATACAATTCCAATTAATAATATAGAAACAATAATTAACAATACTTGCATACGTTCCTCCTAACAATATATAATTTATCATAAATCATATAATAAATCAAGATTTATTTATTATATAAACTGTTTTATTGCTTAAATCTAAGTTTTCAATTATATAATTCATATCTTTTATATTTAATTCATTTATCTTTTTATAATCATCCAATATTACTTCATCATAATTCATAATATTACTAACTATTTTATTATTTATAGAATATATATTATCACTTCTATAAATACAACCACTTTTTCTTGTTTTCTTTTTTCTATCTAACTCTTCTTTAGATACACTTAATTCATTTATTTCTGATTCTATTAATTTTAATACTTTATCTATTTCATTTGTTTCAACAAATAACATAACTAATATATGTTTATCTGTATTTATAAGTGATATATCTATATCACGAGTTATTAAGTTTTGTTTTTTTAAGTCTTCACTAAAAATAGAAGTACTACCTAGTCTTAAATCTAGTAGAATACTTAAATATGTCTTTATATCATTTATATTTAATTTAAATTTAGAACAATCTATTTTATATCCAAGTCCTGCTTTAGATATTTCTATATCCATATTTATTTTTTCACTTTTTTTATCAACTTTATCAGGCTCATCATATTTTTTACATTTAATTTCTTTATAATCATCAAATTTTTTTTCTTCTTGATTTGCTTTTATTATATCCACAGTATCTACAGGATCAACATTACCTGTTATAACTAAGAACATATTAGATGGATGATAGAAAGTATTATAGCAGTTATACAAGTCTTCTTTTGTTATACTTTTTACATCTTCTATTGTACCTGCTATAGGATATTTTATTGGATGTTTTATAAAAGTATTATGAATTATTCCATCATATAATTTAAAAAATGGTTCATCTTCATACATTTTAATTTCTTGTATAATTATTCCTTTTTCTTTTTCTACATTTTCATCTGTAAAATAAGGACTTTGAACATAGTCTAACAAATAATTTAAATTTTCTGGAAATGAATTAGATCCGCTAAATAAATAAGTTGTTTTATAATTGGATGTATTAGCATTCGCATCACATCCTCTTTCTGAATAAAAAGTAAATGGATCTTTACCATCTTTTTGTTCAAACATTTTGTGTTCTAGAAAATGAGCTACACCAAGTGGTACTTTTATCATTTCTTTACCACCGTTTGGTACAAATTCTTGGTATACAGAACCAAACTTTGTAGAAAATGTAACATATATACTATTAACATTATCTTTAGGTACTATATACACTTCAAGTCCATTATTTAATTTTTCATAATAAAGTTCTAAATCTAATTTTTCTAATTTACTTTTCTTCATTTGATTCCCCCTCCAACAAATAAACTGTATCTAAATGTATTTTGGAAGCTAATTTAATTACATTAGCTTTAGTAACTTTATTTATTTTAACAAATCTTTGATCTAAATTATCACTATTTAAATATTCCATACCTGCATATAAGCTAATTAAATTTTCTGGATTATCCTCTAATTCTTTTAAACTATTAATATAAGTTATTTTAGCTTTAATAATATCATCATCATTAAATTTACCTTTTTTCATATTATAAACTTCTCTTTTTATTAAAGTTAATGCTTGTTTAAAATCACTTTTATTTATTCCTGCACTTACAGTAAGTATACTATTTAAAGGTTGCCCTACTGAATTTATATAATAGCACAAACTATTTTTTTCTCTTACAGTTTTAAATAGTTTTGAATCAGGTCCTCCACCTAGTATATAAGAATATACATTTAAAACATATCTTAACTCAAAATCAGTCATTTTATCTATTTTATAACCTAAAACTAATTTACTTTGATTAATATTTTGTTTTTCTTTAACAGTTTTTGGTATTAATCTTGTTCTTTTTGGTCTTAAAAAGTGAGATTCTGTAGGTTTTTTTAATGTTTTAATATTAAGAAAATTATCTTCTATAACTTTTTTTACATGTCTTTCGTTTACATCACCTATTACAAATATATCTATTATATCTCCCTTTAATACTGACTCATAATATTTATACAATTTTTTACTATCTAATGAATTTAAATCCTCTAAATAGCCTGAACTTCTATATGAAGTACTTGAATTAGGTTCCATATTTTCTAACATTCTAATTCTAGCATAAGCATCTGGATTTTCTTTTTGAGATATAATATTATCTTTTAATATATTGTAAGATAATTTAAAATTTTCTTCATCAAAACTTGTAACATTTCTTTTTCTTATACTATTTGGCTTAAATACTAAATCTGATAAAAACTTTATAGATTTATCAAACATACCTTCTTCTGTATATTTTTCATTTAGAAAAGTTATGTCAAAACCCATAATATTATACTTACCTGATATATAAGTCATACCTCTATAACCTAAATCATATAAGTTTTCTGTTTCTATATTTAAAAGTCTTTTAGTCGGGAATTTTTCTGTAGATTCACACAACATATTTACAATCATATTTCTATAAGTTATTTCTTCCTTGACTACTTTTCTTTTAAAATTAATTTTAACTGTTACTGTTTTGAATTTATCTGTTTTAATAACATGTAAGTTATATGAATAAGTACTTGTCCTTTTATATTTCACCTAATCACCTCTATCTTTTTTATTATGTCAATTTTTTTATAATTTAATCGCAGATTCGAGCGCTAAAAGAATCATTTCCTTAAATGATTTCTGTCTTTCCATACTAGTTGTTTCTTCTTTTGTAACTAAATTATCTGAAATTGTTAAAATACATGCTGCTTTTTTATTTAATTTATAAGCATTATAGAAAAGTGCGAATGATTCCATTTCTACACATAAACAACCTTTATTTTTATATAAATCTTCTATATCTGCATTTCCATAGAAAACATCTGTTGAATGTATACCACCAAAATATGTATTTATTTTTAAATCAAGAGCTGTTTCTTTTATTATTTTATTTAACTCTTTACTAGATTCTATTGTATTTTTCTCATATCCTTGTGTTTTAGCATAACTAGATAATGAATATGCATAATCTGATACAACAACACTATAAAGAGGTATATCCTTTGAATAAGCCCCTGCTGATCCTATTCTTATTATATTTTCTACATCATACATTTTATATAATTCATACGAATAAATACCTATACTTGGCATGCCCATACCACTTGCCATTACAGTTATTTCCTTACCTTTATATTCTCCTGTATATGCGAAAATATTTCTTACTTTATTAACTAATTTAACATTTTCTAAAAAATTATCAGCTATAAATTTTGCTCTTAAGGGATCTCCCGGCATCAATACTGTTTTAGCTATTTGTCCTTTTTCTGCTTCATTATGTGGTGTCATATTATCTCCTCCTAATTTATTATACCATATTTTGTCAAAATAAAGAAAAAAAGATATATAATTAATATCTTTTTCTATTACTTTTTATACCTAAGTATGGTAGTCTTTGTACTAAGTAACCAAGTACATTTATATTGTACCTAATCTTCTATTTTATATTCATAAGTTTTTACATTAATAGCAATTCCTATAACAAGTATATAAGAAATTAAATAAGTAAGCAACATAAGTATTACTATATTTGATAAACTTCCATAAAATAAGTCATAATTTGAAAAATGAGTTACCCAATAAGAATATAATTGTATTACTATTATCCAACTAAAAGTAGTAAATATTGCTCCATTAGTTGTATGTTTACTTAATATTTTCCAGTCTGGAGCAATCGTATAAATAAGTTTTACATTAAAGAAAATTACAAAAATTGAAAATGGCCACTTTAATATTAAGAATATATTATATAGTAATTTTAATAAAGAATTATCATTAAAGTGATCTAATAGAAGGCCAAATAAATGATTACCAAAGGCTAAGAAACCTAACATAAATATAAATAAAAGTATTATAAGTATTATTAAAAACATAGCTTTTATTCTTCTTTTAATATAATCTGAATTAGGAAAACCATATAAATTATTACTAGCAAGTATAATAGCATGAGCTCCATTGCTAGCTAAAAAGAATCCTAATATCATAAATAAACCTATATTAGTATCAAAACCTTTTCCAACAACGTAAGTTGTAAGTACACTTGCAACATCACTAGGAAGTGCGGTATTCATAATGTTAACTAAGGAATCAATATTAATTGAAAACTTAGAAGCAATCACACCTATTAAAGTTAAAATTGGAAATATAGAAAGCACTAAAAAAAAGGCTAAATTACCTGGTAAAAAAGCCATATTAGGAGTAACTATGATTTCATATAATTTTTTTAAATACTCTTTTATTTTTTTCATACTTCCCTACTTTTCTTTTATATGTATTAACCCTTTTGAAACCTCTTCCAAAGCTTTACCTATATTTTTTGATGATTTATATTCATTTAATTGATAATAATCATTTTCTTCCATTTCTTTTACTCTCTTAGAAACAATATTTACAAGTAAAAATTTAGAGCCAACTTGATTTAATAATTTATCTATTGATGGATATATCATAACATCGCCTCCTATTCTATTATTAGAATATAATATTTTTATATTCCGGTCAAGCAAATTACAAAAACTTTACATTTTTTTACATTATTTAATAATATCCAAAATTAGTTTTGGAGTTGCTTTCAATGTTTCATCTATTTCATAACACTCTAATATTTGATTTATGCTTACATCCTTATTTTTTAAATATACTTTTAATAATTCTTCATCTTTTTCTACATAATCTCCTACTTTTTTACTAAGAACTAAACCAACTTCATAATCAATTTTATCATCTAATGTATTTCTTCCAGCACCTATTAATTTAGCTATTTCGCCTAATTTCATAGCATCTATTTTATTAATATAACCACTTTTCTCACTTTTAATTGTAAAAACTTTACTAGATGTTTTCAATTTTTTCAAATTTCCGCCTTGAGCTTTTATCCATTCTTCAAATTTTTTATAAGCTTCACCATTATTCAATTGATTAAGTAATAATTCTTTAGCTTCGCTATTAGGAATTTTATTTACAGCACCAATTATTATAGAACAAAGAGTCATAACAACTTCAAGTAAATCACTAGGGGCATTTCCCTTTAATGTATTCATTGCTTCTTCTACTTCTAAAGCATTACCAATGGCATACCCTAAAGGCTCATCCATATTAGTAATTAAACATATTGTAGGTTTTCTATAAGCTTTACCTATCTTAACCATTAAACTAGCAAGTTTTCTTGCATCATCAACAGTTTTCATTAGAGCTCCACTACCTACTTTAACATCTATCATAATTATATCTGCACCACTTGCTATTTTCTTTGACATAATACTAGAAGCTATTAAAGGAATTGACTCAACAGTACCAGTTACATCACGTAGGGCATATATTTTTTTATCAGCAGGAACTAAATTACCAGTTTGACTAACTAAGGCTATATTTATTTTATTTACTTGTTTAATAAATTTATCCTGATCTATATGAGTATTAAATCCTTCTATTGATTCTAATTTATCTATAGTTCCACCAGTAAAGCCTAAACCCCTACCACTCATCTTAGCTATTTTAATTCCAAGAGAAGCTAAAAGTGGACCTAATACTAAAGTGACCTTATCTCCTACACCACCAGTTGAATGTTTATCAACAATAATTCCATCTATAGCGCTCAAATCTAGAACATCACCACTATGAAGCATCATATCAGTAAGATCAATAACCTCACGATCATTCATTCCATTAATAAGGATTGCCATAAGAAGCGAACTCATTTGATAATCTTTAACATTACCTTTTACATACTCATTAACAGCAAAACCAATTTCTTCTCTAGTAAGTTCACCTTTTAATCTTTTTTTATCTATTATATCTATTATGTTCATGATACCACCTATTATAATTATATCACTTATTATAAATTTAAATCAATACTATTTTATGTATAAAAAGACAGATTAATCTGCCTCCTTAGTTCTATTACTTGATAAGAACGTTACTTTTTCTGCTACTACTTCTACAAATTGTTTATGAGTTTCATCTTCAAATTCAACATTTCTTGTTTGGATACGTCCTTTAATACCTACCAAATCTCCTTTATGGCAATACTCAGCTGTACTTTCAGCTACGCCTTTCCAAAGTACACATGAAATAAAATCAGTATCATACTGTCCTTCCGAGTTTTTAAACGATCTTGGAACTGCTAAAGTTATATTACTGACTTTACCTATTCCTGTATCTTTAACTTCTGGTTCTTTCACTATTCTTCCAACTAATACAGCTTGATTTAACATGTTTTACCTCCTTTCTAAAGGCATAATAACACATTAAAAACCAGGATTCAAATGTACATTTTTTAAATTTTAACAATATTTTTTTTATTAATTTAGAATACTGTTTGTAATTTTATAAAAGCAAAATATTTTTATATACAATTACTTAATTTTTAATAAATTAAAAAAAATACACAAAAGTGTATCTTAAAAATAATTTTTTAATAATGCATTCAATTCAACAGCATATTCCATAGGTAATTCTTCTCTAAATCTATCAATAAATCCCATTATTAATAATTCTTTAGCTTTTTCTTCATTTAAACCCCTACTCATCAAATAAAATAACTTTTCTTTACTTATTTTTGATACTGTAGCTTCATGATTTATATTTGATGATGAATTTAAAACTAAATTATCTGGAACAGTATCACTTCTTGATTCATCATCTAGTATTATAGTATCACATTTAACTATACTTTTTGAATTTACTGCATCCTTAGTTATTTTTACAGTTCCTCTATATGTAGCATCCCCACCATTGGCTGCTATAGACTTACTTATTATTTCACTTGATGTATGGGGCGCTAAATGAATCATTTTGGCACCTGCATCTTGAATTTGATCTTTTGTAGCTACAGCTATTGATATACATCTTCCTTTAGCTCCAAGTCCACTTAATATACATGCTGGATACTTCATATTAACTTTTGAACCTATATTTCCATCAATCCATTCCATAAGTCCATTATCTTCCACAATAGCTCTTTTAGTAACTAAATTATACACATTATTAGACCAGTTTTGAATTGTTGTATATCTACATTTTGAATTTTTACCTACATATATTTCTACTACAGCTGCATGAAGCGAATCACTAGAATATGTAGGAGCTGTACAACCTTCCATATAGTGCAATTCTGAATTATCATCTACTATAATTATTGTTCTTTCAAATTGACCCATATTTACACTATTTATTCTAAAATAGCTTTGAAGTGGCCTATCTAATTTAGTATTTTTTGGTATATAAATAAAAGTTCCACCACTCCAAACAGCTCCATTTAAAGCAGTATACTTATTTTCATCATATTTTACTAATTTATTAAAATATTTTTTAAACAAATCTGGATATTCTCTTAAAGCCGTATCTGTATCGCAAAATATAACATTTTTATCTTCTAATTCTTTTATCATATTATGATATATAACTTCACTTTCGTATTGAGCTCCAATACCTGCTAAATACTTTTGCTCTGCTTCTATTATTCCAAGTGCATCAAAAGTATCTTTAATATCTTTTGGTACCTTATCCCAATCATTTTCATTATTACCTATTTTTTTATAGTAAGTTATATCATCAAAATTTATTTTTAATTCAGGCCCAAAAGATGGATTTGGTAACTCTTTAAATTTTAAATAAGAATTAACTCTAAAATCAGTCATCCATTTTGGTTCTTTTTTTATTTTTGATATTTCTATTACTTTTCCCTTATTAATTCCAGTTTGTCCCATATGTGTCACCTAATTTATTATACTATAAAAACATATAAAATAAAAAGAAAAAGTTTAAATTATTAAACTTTTTTATTAAAAATATTCTTTATTGACATCTTTTTAGTCTTAATTTTTTCTTTACTTAAAGTTTCTTTTTCTTCTTGTTTTAAATATTTTAAATATTCTTCATTTGAATATAAATCATTTCCATCTACAAATTGATAATTATTTTTTAATTTTTCTATTATTGGTTTTGCTTTTTCAATTATACTTAAATCACATAATATATTAGCATATGAAATAACAGCTGCCCTTTTATCATCCTTTATAAGTTTACTCGCACCATTTAACATATAAATTCCACTACAAGTTGTTATATAATTATATTTTGTTGGTATATAATTATATTTTACACCAAGTTCAATATCGATTGCTATTGAATTTATATTATCAATCACACACCATCTAGTTGGGTATTCATTTAACAAAGGTTTTACAAAGCCATCTTTTGTTCTTTCAAATGGACAAACATGTACCTCTGATATACTAAATCTATCATTACTTTTCATTAGAATCACTCCTCCTCAAAACCTTATCCATGCCCTGCCATGTAAGTAATGCACATTTTTTTCTGTTTGGTTGTTTTGCTATATCATCATAAACAATAGCTTCTTTTAATTTATCACTATCATACTCTTCTTCATTAATCATATTCTCAAAATTATGAATTATATCTTGCGCTTCATCTATTTTTTTGCCTAATAAATTATTTATCATAATTGATGTTGAACTTGTACATATCGCACAAGCTTCTCCATCAAATCTAATATCATTAATAACTCCATCTTTTATTTTAATCATAAGATCAATTTCATCAATACAACTGTCACTATTTGTGTTTATTTTAATATATTCTTTATCATCAACAAGACCTCTATTTTTAGGGTGTTGATAATTTTCTAGTATTATTGTTCTTTTTAATTCTCTATCCATATATATCACAATTACATTATAGTATATCTAAAAATAAATTGCAAGTGTATGAATTATTTTATTTTAAGTGAATATTATTTTAATGTAGAAAGAGAGGAATAAAAATCATGGAAACACTTAAAGTAGGAACTAAGTCAAATCCTAATTCAGTTGCTGGAGCTTTAGCCAATGTATTTAGAGAAAAAGGAAGTGTTGAAATACAAGCTATAGGAGCTGGCGCACTTAATCAAGCTATTAAGGCAATTGCGATTGCTAGAGGGTTTGTCGCACCATCTGGAAAAAATTTAGTATGTATTCCTGCATTTACGGACATAGTAATAGATGGTGATGAAAGAACTGCAATAAAATTAATAGTAGAAGCAAAATAGTTATATTAAGATTATATTAAGTTTCTATAATTTTTTTTTAAAAAGTATTGACATTTATAATCCGTTTATGTATAATTATAAATGTCTACGAATTGCGGGTGTAGTTCAATGGTAGAACTCCAGCCTTCCAAGCTGATAACGTGGGTCCGATTCCCATCACCCGCTCCAGATTGATAGGAAACTCGAACTTTTCGAGTTTAAGTAATAAACGCTAACTAGAAATAGTTAGTTTTTTTGTTATTTAAGAAAGGAAAGTGATTGAGTATGACAATAGAAACTAAAGAACTTGTAATAAGTGAAGAATTAAAAAGAAAGGTAGAAATGGTTTGTAGGTTTGCTTATGTGGACTACTCTATTACAAATGGAAATGTTAAAAGTATTAAGAATACTAATATAGCTTATGTTAAACCTCACATAGTAAAAATTAAAGATATTAATTATTTAATATTTGATGAATGTGATGACATTTTTATAAATGGTTATGATAAGAAAATTAAGTTTAAAGATTTTGAAGAATATATCAAAGCTCACTAAAACCTTGACAAATCAACAATAAATGTATATAGTATAGAACTAATAAAAGCAAGTAGTATCGCTTTTTAAGGGGAAAGAGAGGTACTTCTATAATTAAAAGCACATATAACATATTTAAAAATTTATACTTTATTTTAAAGGGAGTCAAAGGTATTAGTATTATCTAGTATTTTTGACCCTCTTTTTTTGAATTTAAAGTGCCAAACATATGAAAGGAAGTGTTAAAAAATATGGATAAAAAAAGAAAAATTGCAGGTATTTATAAAAGAGTATCTACACTAGACCAAAAACGAGAGGGTTTTAGTTTACCAGAACAAGAAGAAAAATTAAGAGAGTTTTGCAAGTTTAAAGGTTATGAAATTTACAAAGTATATGAAGATGCAGGTATAAGTGCGAAAAATGATAAAAGACCAGCGTATCAAGAAATGATACAAGATGTTAAAGATAAGAAAATAAATGTTATAGTTGCTTTTAAATTAGATAGATTAACAAGAAGTGTTTACGATATTGAAAAATTAATGAAGTTTGTAAATGATAATGATTGTGATATTGATTGTATGGCAGATGAATCTAACACTACTACTTCAAATGGTAGAATGGTTATGAGAATAATGACTAGTGTATCCCAAAATGAAATTGAAAAATGTTCGGAAAGAACAAAGTTTGGAATGGTTGGTGCAATTAAGTCAGGTCATATTCCAAATCGTAGTCCATTAGGTTTTACAAGAGATAATAAAAAGTTAGTACCAGATTCTCTTACAAAAGATATTGTTGTTAGAGTATTTGATTTATACTTAGAGGGAAAAAGTCATCAAACTATTGCTAATATATTTAATAAAGAACAAGTATTAAATAAAACTAATTGGTATGACTCTACTATTCAAAAGATATTATCAAATGAATTATATAAAGGCGACTTTATCAATGGTAAAAGAACTAAACACCCTACATATTATGAAAATGTAGTTGAACCAATAGTATCAAAAGAAAAATGGAATAATTGCCAAAGTCAAAAATTAAGAAATGCTAGACACTATGAAAGAACTGGAACTTACCTTTTTACTAATAAACTTAAATGTTCTAAATGTGGTAGATTTCTTGGTGGAAGTGCTACAACTAAAAAGAATGGAAATAAATATTATTACTATAAATGTGAACATTGTAAAACTACTTTTAAAGAAGTAGATATAGAACAAAAATTATTAAGCACTATCATAGAACTTGCTAAAACTGATGAACTTATAAATGATTATTACACACCATTTATTAAATCTAAATTTGATAATAAAGAAATTAATTATGATAAACAAATTAAAGATTTAGATAAACAACTAGATAGAATAAAAACTGCATACATTAAAGGAATTATGAAATTAGAAGATTTTGATAAAGAGATTAAACATATTGAATTTCAAAGAAATGATATAACTAAAAAAATGCAAGAACAAAAACAATATGAAAATTTAAGTTTTACAGTTGATGATTTACTTATCTTACAAGATAAACATAATATTGATATATTTGTTAAACCCGAAAAGTTTTTTGCTAATATTTATGGTTGGTTAAACTTACCTAGAGAAAATAAACAAAGAATAATATCTACTTATATTGATAATTTAGTAGTAGAAAGAAAAAGCAATAAAACTATAATTAAAGAAACACATTTTAGAACTAGTTTCTTACTTGATTTAATTAATTATAATCAAAAATATGGATTACCTTTAAATTGGTTTCTATTTGAAGATAATTATGGTTACCCATTACCTATGAATAAAGAAATAAAAACAACTGAACAAGCACAAAATTACTTTAAAAAACTAATAGAAATGCTTGGAAGTAATTATAAATTAAATTACTATGAAGTTATACCAGATGAAGATTTTAGTGACATTAGTTTTATATCTAATGTTGATATAGAAAAAATAGTTAGAATAATCTTAATTAAAGATAATAAAAAATATAAAGATGATAAATTAAAACTAGGCATTATAACTATTGATTTAAGTGATATAAAAGCCCCTAATGGAGAACAACTTTATAAAGGTTTCTTTGAAAAATTTAAGGAGATGAGTGATAATGAGTTATGCAATATTTAGAGTAGAACCTATAAATAAACTATCAGACCTCGCACAAATTGGATCACACAACAAACGAGAGAAAAAAGCATATAAATCTAATCCTGATATTGATATTACAAAAACTAAATATAATATTGATTTAGTCCCACTCTCTGAAAAATACATTAAAGGATTTTATAACTTAACTAGTGAATATAAAAAAGAACACGATAAACGAATGGAAACTATGAGAGATGATAGAAAGAAAACATTTAAACAAATGGTAGATGATTCTAATAATGTAGTTGCAGATGAACTACTATTTACTAGTGATAATGACTTCTTTAAAGGTATGAGTAAAAAACAAATAAGAAAATGGGCAGATACTTGTATGGACTTTGTTTATAAAGATTTAGGTTATACAAAAGAACAAGTATTACATTCAACACTACATTTAGATGAAAAAACGCCACATATTCATTGTGTAGTAGTACCTTTAATTAGAAAGTTTGATAAACGAACTAATACTGAAAAATATACCATATCTAAAAAGCAATATATTAAAGATAAAACCCATTTAAGCACACTTCAAGACAAATACTACCAAAGACTAATAGATAATGGTTTTAACCTAGAAAGAGGCATTAAAAGCAGCGATAATGAGCATATTTCAATAAAAGAATTTAAAAAGATTACAAAAAAATTAGATAATAGACTAGAAAAACAAAATTATCTTATGACTAGAGATTTTGAAGAACTAGAAGAAAAACTAAAAACTTCTAAACCTACAATAAGTGGTAAAGAAGTTAAAATTGATAAAGACACTTATGATACTCTTAATCACTTTATGAATACATCAAAACAAGTTATAAAAGAAATGCCAAATAATCAAGCATTATTTAAGGAACTTACTGATTATACTAAAAGTTATAAAGATTTAGAAAAAGAAAAAAGAAACATTCAAGTTGAAGTAAGAAAACTAGAATATCAAAATGAAAAATTACAAGAAGAAAATAATTTATTACATAATCTTATACGTAACATTTTACAAACATTAAAAAAATTCTTTCATAGACTACTTAAAATAGGAACTGAAAAAGATAAAGATGATGTTGTAGTAAAAATAAAAGAATATCATAAACAAGAATTATATGATAATTTTGATTTACACGAAATAGCAAATAATACAAGTAAAGAACAGGAAATAAATGATTATTTGTACACAAAAGAATATAATTATGATAAAAATTATGATAATCGAGATATAGATATTTAAAAAACATGATATAATTTTAGAAAGGAGGATTACTATGAATCAAAAAATAGAAATAAATGCGTATGCAGACGAAAGCTGTCATTTGGAACACGATAATGTTGAATTTATGGTTTTAGGTTGTGTATATTGCTTAAAAAAAGACAAAAACTACATTTCAAATAAAATCAAAGATATAAAGAAAAAATATGGTGTTAAATCTACTACTGAAATAAAATGGACTAAAGTATCAAATAAAAAATTAGATATGTATAAAGAATTAATTGATTTACTTTTTTATGAGAACATATCATTTAGAGGTTGGATAGCACATGATAAAATGTCATTAGATCATGAATTATTTCATCAAACATATGATGATTGGTATTACAAAATGTATTATTATCTTTTTAATTATATAATTACTGAAAGTTTAGTTAATTATAATATTTTCTTAGATATAAAGGATACACGTTCAAGTATGAAAAACGAAAAATTAAAAGATATATTAACTCATTTTAGTATCTATAATGTTAGTAAAGTTCAAGCAATTCGTTCAGATGAAGTCCAATTAATTCAATTAGCTGATTTAGTGATTGGTGCAATAAGTTATAAGTTAAGAAATTTAACAACAAGTAGTGCAAAATTAGAGTTGGTAAATTATATAGAAAAGAAATTTAGTATTTCATTCTTTACTAACTCATCAAATAATAATAAAAAATTTAATATTTTTCATTGGAGAAGTCAAAAGTAATGAATTGTTGTGGTAAAATTGATTTTCAAATAATAGAAAAACAGCAAAATGAAAACATTAATAGTTATTATGACAGAGCATATATTGTTTTTAAAAAGAGTTTAATCGATTCAGATATAAAATTTAATAATATGCCTGTTAAAGTAAGAGATTTACCTTATGAAGACAATAAAGTTCAAGGCTTCTTTCATGTAATATCTGAATTAGATAAAAAACTAGGTATTAGAATGTATAAAAACGAAAGAGTTAAGTATATTCCTTATATATCAAAAATGATAACTGAATATAATAAATGTAATACTTGTTTAAATGATTGTACAAAAATAAAAGTATGGACAGCACCATACAATGGGAAAATAAATAGAACAAAATTTTATTTTGAAGAGGATGATTATATAGTAATTTTAGAAAAACGTCCTAAATATTATCAATTAGTATCTGCCTATGTTGTTGATAGAGAAGATCGAAAAATTGACATATTAAAAGAGTATAATAAATATAAATAAAAACGGAAAAAGGATTGATCAAAATCAATCCTTAATCTGATGCTCCTTCTAAAACTAGTTAGATGAGTAATTAAAATATATCATATATTTATATATTTGTCAAATATATACTTGACATAATATATTATACTCAATTTATTTAATTATATTCTTATAACATAAAATGACTCTATTTCCAATAGAGTAACACACTACGCTATTGGCAGAGCCAATAACGGTGTGAAAAAGGGGAAAGAAATCCCTTTTGACCCCCTTTTAAGCATAATTTTAGCAAGGCATAAAGCCAAGCAAAAATTATGTTTTTATTTTCAAAACTTCGTAATGAAAATAAAAGAAAAAGCCTATCGCCACTTTCACTCGCGAGCGAGCAAAACGTGCCACGACTTTTAATTATTACAAACAGCCCACATTTCTTCGTGTTTGTAAGTTACATTAGTTTTTTTATTAATAACCATTAATTTATTATCAGACTCACATATGCTTTTCCAATTACCCTCTAGACTACTACAATCTTTAAAATTTATTTCACTTTTTGTTGCTTCTAAATAATCATTTAATGATATACACACCTTTGAATTAGAATCTTTACAGTATGTTGCATAATGTTTTTCTAAAATACTAGAAAGTTCATCATAATTACCGACTTGAGTATAAGAGCTTACATCTATCTCATCTATTTTATTGCATAATTCTTGATTCTCATTATTAGAGCATCCTGATATCAAAATAACTACTAAACATAAAAATATAACTTTTTTCATAATCCTCCATCCTCCTATTTTTCTATTTTTAATTTAAGTATAAATAAAATAATAAATATACATATTGCACTAATTAATATAGTTGGTATTGCCTCAATATAAATTATTGAATAAGCTATAAGCAAAAACGAATATACTACTAGTGCAATTTTATTAATTTTTATCTTTTTCAGCAAAAATTCATTTTCTTTCGTACTATCTTTATACAAATACTTTAAGGCTCTTTTTTGACAATATAATGTGCTTATAAAGACAGCTACACCAAATTCTAACCAAAATCCAAAGTCAGTTTCACCTTTTAAAGAGAGGATTAATATTAATATTGTAACTGCATGAAAAACTATTGCATTTGACTTTCTTAAACTACTATTTAATACAAATGTGACAAAGCCACTATGTTCTCCGTTTTCTTGAGTAATAAGTTTTTTCTTTTTCTGCTCTTTTACTTTTAATTTATTTAATAGTTCTTGCCAATTATTGTAATATTTATATATTGTTAATGATTGTTTTTTACAAGAAGTGCTATTTATCAAATTAATATAATCACATATTATTTCTATACGATCTTCTTTTTCTACTATTTTATAAACATTTACAATATTTAAGCATTCGTATAAATCATTTAATATCACATTCTTGTCTTGAATTTTTTGATTTATTTGTTTGTTTTCTTTGCTAACACTCATTTGTAATACTAAAACTTTAACAAGTTCATCTAATAAATTTCCTTTTAACAAATCATATCTAAAGTAAGATGAATTTCTTTCAAATTTAAATGTAAGAATTTCATCATTATTAGTAGTTGCATAAGCTCTATCTGAAAATATTATTTTTTCAGTAAGAAAACCTCCTAATGTAAAAAGATTATATATAAGATAAAAGAAAGAGAAAATTGCCAATACCATTAAAAGAATCCATAAAACTGCCCACTGTTTAGCCAAATTTTCATTTGTTACAATATACATGAAACTAAATGTAAAAATCAAAATAATCAATAAACTAGCTATAGCCCATATAATTCTTTTTTTTCTTTCTTTTTTTATCACTTGGTTATGTAAAGTTTTATTATATAAATAAACATTTTTAATATTTCCTATATTATCCATTTTATTGTACCACCAAGTATTATTTGTTTTTACTTCCTAACACAATAGCTACAATAATTGTAGGAATTATAGCAAATCCACATATTACAAATATTATATTAAATAATGTATTAGCAAATTGAGATTTTATTCCACTTATTAATAATACAAATTCTATTAATTTAGATACTATCATTGTGACAAATGTTAAAAATGGGATTAACCAATATTTCTTTTTTTTATTATTTTTATTTACATTTAATTGTTGAACATTAGAATTATACTGATTATTATTGTTTGCATAAATTGGTTGTCCTGTTTGTTGATTAACACTCATGCCTTGATTTAAACTTCGATTATTTAATGGTTGATTATTAGGTATACCATTATTACCTTGTGTATTAAAATTATTTTGGTTCAAGTTATTCTGTTCTTGATTCACTTTATCACACTACCTCTCTATTATTAATTTTAACATATTTTTGACATATTTAATCAAAATTCTGTAAATTTTATGAAAAATGTGATATATTTATATCAGTTAGTAGTTATTACTGCCTAAATATTTATGCCTAGTGGTTGTTATACTTCCACCAAAAGGGCTCCAGAAGCAAAAATCGTCGCACCAAAGCGATGTTAATGATTAAATCAATTAGAAATGATTGATTTTTTTGTCGATTTGTCAATCCTAATTTGTTGAAAAATATACTAATATTTGACAAAAACAAGACCCAAAACAAGACCAAAATAAAACTAGAATATTTTCTAGTTTTTTCAGAGTGTAGACAAACCCCTAGATTTTTTTCTAGAGGTTTTCTTATGAATAAATTCTTTAATGCATATAAAACCTTGTGTCTTAATCTAAATGATGTTAAAAGTGAAATGTTATTTTCTTCAACTATTCTTCTTAAACTAAATCCATTTAATAAATTATCTATTACATTACTCCATATTTCAAATTATAATTTACTATGACAAATTATAATTTCAGTTGTTTCAGATGAAGTTGTCTTACATCCTCTACAAATATATTTTTGAATACCCATTTTAGTTTTTCCATTTTTATGTAATAAGCATCCACATTTTTTACAAAAATTTTCTTTGATTTTAAACTTAGATATAATTTTAGAGTTAGAATTTTTCATAGAGCATAACTTTGATAAATTTTCAGTTAAATAGTTTTTAAATTCAATGATAGGATCTAAATCTTTTATCAATTCTTCAATATTTATAATATAAAAAAAGATGATTACTAGTGGTAATGCTAAAAATCATCTTTTTTTCTTGTATCTTTCTTAAATAAACTTAATATTCTAGATTTAATTTTAAAACTAGCAGTAGGTACTGTTTCTATAATTGGAAAATTACTGTCATTTATTTGACTTTGTAAAGCATCTAAATATCTTGATACACTACTACTTCTTTCAACTAATATACCGTGTAAAAGTTTTTCTAATTTTTCTTTATGTTGTGGATCATTAATTCCTTTTTGTTTGAATAAATAATAATTCATTTCATTATATATTGTTTTATTAATAAAATTTAAATCCAATTTTAAAATATATTCCATATCATAATCATGATTAGTACTATTAAGACTTAATTCATCTGTTGCTTTTTCCAATAATAATTTACGCACATTTTCATCAGCTGTTTGACTTATAATAACTGAATCTCTTTTATGATGCCCATTATTTAGGGACACTTCATCAATCATTAATCTATATAAGTCCATAAAAATAGGTTTACTTGAAATACTTTGTAGTAACTTTATATCGAAATCTTTATATGGACTTTTAATAAAATTATAATTCATTAAAAGAGAAACAAAGTGCATAACCAATTCATCATCAATTTTGTTTATTTTAATTAAATTTTTTAGATAGTCAGGGTCATTACTTCCAGCAACACTATCTCTATCTGAAATATGTGCATCATCCATATCATAACTATAATCATCTAAAAACTCCACATCACTTAAATATTTTCTATTTGGATTAACTATATAATAATATAGTGCTCTGGCTGTTACCTTACTCTTTGCGTTTACTAATGCTTTTACTTCTTCGCGATAATTTTTACCCTTAACAAAATTAGGATCTGTCATAATTGTATATAAAAATTCGCTAGCAATAGGATTAGTTGCTAATATTTTCATGTTTTCTAAATGATATTTATCTGCTAATGATACTTTATTAACTGCTAAATTATTTAAGCTTTCTTTTGGATAAGAACCACCTGATTGCAAACAGTCACTTCCAGATGTCGCTATCAATTTCATATCAATTTGATGATATGGACTTTTAATAGAATCGATATTACCAGCAACCGTTGCAATAGCATCTGATACTACAGAATCTAAAGTTTTTTCTTTATTAGTATCATGTGTTTCAACAAGTAATTTTAAATCTTCATCATGATATGGACTATTTATAAAAGCATCTTCTCCTAATATCAATAAACCATATCTAGCAGTATCTGCTTTACTTAACATTTCTATGTCTTTATAAAATTTTTTACTTTTTAAGAAATTCAAATTACATATATTACCATACAAATGCCAACACCCATTGCCATTTTTTAATGTTGATATTGCATCAACTTTTTGTTTATAATCTTTACAGTTCAATAAATCACTATTAATTAATAAATGTCTTAAATTTCTTATTTCATCTAAATCTATACCCAAACTAAGAAAATTATCAATTTGAACATTATTTAATTTTGAAACCCACTTTTTAAATTCCTCAGCATCATCAAATGATTCAGTTAATTCATATTTTTTAATTTGTTCAATTATTTGTCCTAATGTTTCGTTTTTCATTACAAACCTCCCATATCATTATACACTATGTTACTACGCATTTCAAATATAATAAAAAACTATGTTTTATTTTCTAATGAAAGTTTTTACCCTTTTCTTTAGTAAAGCATTTTCTTCTAAATTTGTATCTTGGAATCTTCCTAACCCATAAAAAATTAATGAAGGTTGTATATTTTTTGTATTTAACTCTTCAGATACTTTGTGTATTAATTGAATATCAGGAGTTTGTTCTAATTCAAAAATATCTAAATTTCCATATTTTTTTATAACTAATTCTACTACTTCTTCTTGTTTCATTAATAAGTTTATATATTCACAAAATCTAACATTATTTGAAATCATACTCATATCAATAGCATACTCTAAAAAATCATCTTCTACTTCCTTTATTCTGGTATCATTTTGATTAGATACTATGATGGATTCTTGAGAAAATGGTTTTCGAGTTTTTCTAATATATTCTATTTGCATTAATATTAACAATTTTTCTAATTTTAATGTATTAAGTGAAATATTATTTTTTAAACATTTATTAGATACTATTTTACCAATTTCACTAGCCTTACAACAAAGCTGTTGCATAAGTATATTTTTTGTTTTCTTGATAATCACCTTTCCTTATTTTTTTAAATCTACTTTATACTTAACTCATTATCAATAGTCTGTTTTCCTATATTTATAAGTTCTTTCATTACTTGATTAATACCATCTTCACTTTTATACCAATCATTCTTACTAATTTTTCTATCATCTACGACCCCATAAAAGTCACATTTTTCTATAGGAAAATTATATTTTTTAGCATTCATATACCATCTTCTTGCTACAAAATCCTTAGCTATTCTAAGTATTCTATTATAGTTTTTTAAATCTATTAATTTATCAATATTTTTTAATATTTCAGGATTACTAATATATTTATCACTAACAATTATTTTATTATTTAATCCTTCTTTTTTTAGATAGTCTACTAATATAGTCGCACTGCTTCTACCTAATTGTTGATGACTTTCACATATAATAAAAGTTGTATTATTATCTATAATATTTTTATCTAACATTAATTTCATATCTTTTGATAATTCTTTTTCAGCCCAATCAGCATTTATAATTAACAAATCATAATGAGATAATTCGTTAATATTTTTTCCAATAAATATAAAATTTGTAATATCATTAATTGTATTTAATTCCATTTTTCCTCCTGTTTTTATAATTTAATTATATCACATTAAATTTAAAAATAATTATTTTTAATAAATGGTAATTATAAATAGTGTTGCAAATATAATAAGTTTAATATATAATTATTATAGAAAGTGAGGAATATATGAAAAAATTATTAAAAAATAAAAAATTTATCATAGGATTTATTATTATAATAATTATTATTTTATTATTAACAATTAGTTTATTATATAAAAAAGACAATAAAGAAGATAAACAAAAGCTAAAAAATGGTACTTTCACAGCTTATGTAAAAATTAATCCATTAGTCAAATTAACATTTAAATCATCTTATTATGAATGTGGTAATAAAATTTGTGGTAAATACACTAATGAAGTAACAAAAGTTGAATTATTAAATGACGATGCTACTAGTATTTATAAGAATCTTAATTTAAAGGGTAAAAGTTTTAATGATTCTATTATTTCTTTAATTCTAATAGCTAATGATAATAAATATGATGTAAGTAATGTAAGTGTTACTACAAACTGGAATTATGACTTAGATAATATTAATAAAAATATAATTGAGCAATTAAAAACTAAAAACAAAATTACTGTAGAATTAAAATTTAATTATCAAAAACAAATAAATGAAAATAGTTTATTAGAAAAAAAAGATGATAAAACATATACAGTTAAGTTTGATACTGATGGTGGTTCAAATATTGATAGTCAAACTATAAATTATAATGAAACTATTAAAATGCCAAACAATCCTACAAAGGAAGGTTATACTTTCATGGAATGGCAATTAGATGGTAAAAGTTTTGATTTTAATAGTAAAATTGATAAAAACATAACGTTAAAAGCAAAATGGAATAAAAATAGTGAAAATAATAATTCTAATAAAAAGAATAATGAACCTACTCTTTCTAAAAAGGAACAAGATAATGAAATATTGAAAAAGCAACTTAAAGAAAAAGGTTTAACCTGGGATACAAGCGATTTAAATTATGCACAAGATATTATAACTAAATGGAGTGGCGGTTATAATGGTGAAATTATAGAAAATTCTTATGGTGAATCTGACATAGCATACACTATACAAATAACATTAAATGCTTCTGCATGTGGTAAAAATGAAATTTTAAATATTGATTGGCGCAATAATCAACCAATAGATTTTATTTATTATCTTCATTCCTTAGGATATAATTGTTCAGGTAATCGAGGTTATTATAATAATAAACATTTTGTAATTAATGAAAAAAATGAAATTATATTTGAATAAAACAGAGTGAACAATTTTGTTCATTCTTTTTATATATTCCACTTAGGTGGATAATAATAGTTAATTTTATTACTTTTTGGTACATAATGTTTTTTTATTTTAGTTCTATTAGATTTTAAATTAGGTAAAGCCTGTCTGCAATATTTATCTAACTCACAAAATAAATTTTGACAATCTATAAGTTGTAGTGGCCTATTACCAATTCTTTTAAAATCTAAATTAAGTCTTTTAAATTCTTTATCTTGATGTTCATACATATATCGAATAATATCTTCATTACTCATTTTACCTTTATCAATAAAACATTTCTTTATTCCTCGAAGTGATCCTGGGCCAGCTACTGTAAATTCATCTTCTCTCCAATTTACAATTTCACTATAGTTAATATCAGTTACTAATTGATAAGCCATAAAATTACCAATTAAAGGATAACTTTTGATTATATTAAAAGCTTCTTCCATGGTTTTACACTTTACTATTTTTTCATATATTTTATCTTTATTAAACATTTTATCTAATAAAGCTAAATGATTATCATGTTTTCTATCATATCCAAAAACCTTATTAGCGCAACTTATATATGCATCATTATATATTTTAACACCACTCGATATAGCCTTCTCCAATATTTCTGAATATTTTCTAGTATCAAATGTTTCTAAAGTAATATCTTCAAAATTATTTAATAAAAGTTCCCAAGTTGATTCTTTATTAAATAATTTAAACAATATTATTCTAAATAACATACTCGAATCAGAATATTTTTTACCATTATATATAACTTCTTTTAATAAATACTGACTAACTCTATCATTAACTCTATAACTATTACAAAACTTATACTCTTGTAAAATTTTATCTTTTGTCCAAGGTGCAGGCTCTCCACTTTTCTTTTTTAAAAATATATTTTGTCTTTCACAAGCAAAATACCAATATAAATCATATACTTCTTGTCTTTTTTTCATACTTCACCTCATTTTAATTATTATACAATAAATAAGAAGAATTCTCTATGCTTATTATCTATAATTTGTTCCAAGTGCTTTTAGTTTTCTTCTAATAAAAGATAAATATACCTCTAAATTATTAGATTCTACTTCATTATCTATTCCCCAAACTTTATCATATATTTGTTCTTTTGATAATATTTGAGATGGATTATTAAAGAAATATTCTAATAATTGAAATTCTTTACAAACAAGTTCAACAGTTTCATTTGTACCTATACATGTTAATTTAGAATTTGAAGTATTAAGTTTTAAATCATTATAACAAATTATATCTTTTTTTATTCCATTATTTACTTTTAATTGAATATTAATACGTGCGACTAATTCATCAATATGAAATGGTTTAGTAACATAATCATTAGCGCCGTTTTCTAATCCATCTAATTTATCTTCTAAAGAAGATTTTGCTGTTAACATAATTACTTTACTATCTATTTCCTTTTTTCTAATTGATTTTAATATATCAAATCCATTCATATTAGGAAGCATAACATCTAATATTATTAGATCATAAGCATTAGTTGTTGCTTTATAAAGTCCATCTAATCCATCAGTACTAATATCAACTATATATTTTTCTTTTTTTAGTCTAGATGATATAACATCAGCTAAATTAAATTCATCTTCAATAATTAAAATACGCATAATTATCACCACCATTTATATATAACTTATTTATTAAATAAACATTAAATTATCTATTTTTATAATATCACAAAATTTAATAATGTACAAAAAAAGTACGGTTAATACCATACTCCAAATACTATAGCAGCCATACTAAGTAATAAACCTACACATAAAAATACAACTACTATATCTCTTTCATTCCATCCAAGTTTTTCTAAATGATGATGAAATGGTGTCATTAAAAATACTTTTTTATGGAAATAAACCATACTTATAATTTGTATCAAACATACAAGTGTCTCAAATATAAATACACCTGCTACTACTATAAATGTTAATTCATGTTTAGTTATTATAGCTATTGTAGCTAATGTTGCACCAAGAGCAAGGCTTCCAGTATCTCCCATAAACACTTTTGCAGGACGTGAATTAAATGCCAAAAAGCCAATTAAACAACCTACAAGAACAAAACAGAATACTGATATATCAGAAGTTCCTTCTATTGCAGGTGAATTTGCACTTATAAGTGCAAAAGTTAAGAAAGCTATTAAAGATAAACCTCCTGCAAGTCCATCAAGTCCATCTGTTATATTTACAGCATTACTACTTGCAACTAACATAAATAATAAGAATATTCCATAAAACCAACCTAAGTTAATTTCAAATCCTAAAGTATAAAACTCTAGTACTGGTTTTGCTCCACTTTTCATATAAATAAAGAAAAATATAAGAGCTATTATTATTTGACCTGCTAACTTTTGAAACTCTGTAAGTCCTACATTATTTCTTCTCTTAATTATTAAAAAATCATCAATAAAACCTAGTGCTGCATAAGACAAGAATACAAACAATACAATGAATAAGTTTGCTGAAAACTCTATTTTATGCCATAGTATTAATATAATTATAGAAAGTACTGTAGGTATTATAAATATTAACCCTCCCATAGTTGGAGTACCTTCTTTATCTTTATGTTTTTTAAATAAATACGTACTTACTGTTTGACTTGCTTTTATTTTTTTTAAGAGTGGTACTAATATAACTCCAGCTATTATAGATAAAATAAAACCTATCATAAGCGCTAGTACTCCTCTTGTAAGTTGATACATGATCTCATCCCCTAATATAATTTAATACGATTTTTTTATCACTAAAAGGCAATTTTTTATCTTTAATTACTTGATATTCTTCATGCCCTTTACCTAGCAACAATAGTATATCATTTTTTTCTAGCATTTGTATAGCCTTTTTTATTGCTTTTTTTCTATTTACAATAATTTTATAATTATTTTTGTCAAGTTTACAAGTGATATCTTTTAATATTTTTTTAGGTTTTTCAAATCTTGGATTATCACTTGTAAATATAACATAATCAGAATACTTAGTAGCTATATCACCCATTATAGGTCTTTTAGTCTTATCCCTATTTCCTCCACAACCAACAAGCGTAATTATTCTATTATGTTCAATTTTTGATACCTCTTTTATTATTTTTTCTACTGCATCTGGTGTATGTGCATAATCTACCACTATATTATTATCATTATATCTTATTATATCCATCCTACCTGGTGGTGTAGTTAACTCTTCTATTACTTTATTTATATTATCTACATTTAATAGTTTTAAAAGAATAATTACTATAACTAAATTATAAACATTATACTCACCTATTAATTTAGTTTTATAAATTTCATTATTTAAATTAAAAGTAGTACCAGTAAGACTAGATTTAATGTCACTAATAACATAATCACTAGAACTTTTACCATAAGTTATATTTTTATTATCAAGCATAAAATAATCTTTATATTTATCATCACTATTAATTATAGCAAAACTATTATTAGTCATCTTGAATAACTTTTGCTTTTCCATTACATAGTCTATCATAGTATGATGATAATCTAAATGATCTTGTGTTAAATTAGTAAATACCACATAATCAAATATAAGAGTATTTACTCTACCCATAGAAATTCCTTGACTACTTACTTCCATCACTACATATGTATAACCCTTATTTACACATTCAAGCAACATATTATATAATTCATATAAATTAGGTGTAGTATTTTTTAATTGTTTTATTTCATCAGTATAAAAACCAATAGTACCTATATAAGCACATTTAATATTTAATTTATTTAAAGCTTGATATATTAAATAACTTGTTGTTGTTTTACCATTCGTACCAGTTATACCTATTAGTTTTAATTGTTTTATTTTGTCATAATAATTATTTTCTAAATATTCTTCTAAATATTTCTTAGTATTTTTTACTTTTATTGTGTTGACACTGTAATCTCCATCTTCTACAATTACAGTACTAGCACCTCTTTTTATAGCATCCATTACATACTTATGTCCATCTCCATTTAATTCTTTTATAGCTATAAAAGTGTCTCCCTCATTTATTTCTTTTGAATTAATCTTTATATTCACAAAAAAACACCTCAATATATTTTATGGCAAATATATGTTTTGGTGTTTTTGTTATTAATTGATTGCTATATTAAATGTATCTTTTACTATCATAATTTCTTCATTAGTTGGTAAAACCATTACATTTATTTTAGAATATGGATCACTTACTATACCTTCATGAATTTCTTTAAATCCAGCTATTTTATCATTCATTTCTTCATTTAAAGTAATTCCTAAAGGGGCTAATCTATCAATTACCATTTTTCTCATTGCTGAACCGTTTTCAAGTACTCCTGCAGTAAATACAATTGAATCAACTTTACCTTCAAGTTCAATATAATAATCAGCTATGTATTTTGCAATTCTATCAGCATACATATCAAGAGCAAGTATAGCATTATCATTATCTTCACTAGCTAGTTTTTCAACATCACGACAATCTGCTACACCACTTATTCCTAAAAAACCACTCTTCTTATTTAAATCATCTGTTACTTCATCAATAGATTTTCCTGATTCTTGCATTACAAATTTTAATATAGATGGATCAATAGCACCTGAACGAGTACCCATCATAAGACCATCTAATGGAGTTAATCCCATAGTAGTATCATAGCATTTACCATCTTTAATACAAGATATACTAGCACCACTACCTACATGGCATATAATTAAATTTACATCTTCTTTATTTAATCTTTTTTTCATTTCACCAGTTATATACTTATGACTTGTTCCATGAAATCCATATTTACGAACTCCATATTTTGTATACCATTCATATGGTACTGGATAAATATAATTTGATTTTGGCATTGTTTGATGGAATGCTGTATCAAAAACAGCAACTTGAGGTACATTTGGTAATGCAGTTCTCATAGCATTAATACCTGCTAAATTACCTGGATGATGAAGTGGTCCTAATTTAGTTAAATCTTCAATATCTTTAACAACCTCATCTGTAATTAAAACTGAATCACTATACTTCTCTCCACCATGAAGAACACGATGTCCTACACCTTTTATCTCATCTAAAGATTCTACAACTTTATTTTTTATTAATTCATCAATTAAAACTTCTACAGCTTCAGTATGATTTTTTAAATACTTTTCAGATCTTATTTTTTCTCCATTAATCTTAACATTCCAAAAACAATCTTTTTGCCCTATTTTTTCTATATATCCACTAATTAAAACTTTTTCCTCAGGCATTTCATAAAGTTGAAACTTTAATGATGAACTACCTGCATTAACACATAATATTTTCATATTTCTCCTTCTTTCATTTATTTTATATCATATTCTATAATTCTTAAATTAGGTATATCTATCTTAGATAAATCTCCATCTTCTGGAATATTTCCTAACATATAATGAATTACCCTACTAACTGCACTATGAGTAACAACAAGTACATTTTTATCTTTAAATCTTACTTTTATATCTTCTATAAAAGATGAAACTCTATACATGAAATCTTGAATACATTCAATATTTTGAACCTTAGTATTAAGAATAACATCCCAACAATCTATTCTATCAACCTCATCTATAAAGGCACCTTCATTAAGACCCCAATCTCTTTCTTTTATTCTATCATCAGTATTTATAGGAAGTTTAGAATCCACAAGTATTTTAGCAGTTTCTCTAGCTCTTTCAAGAGGACTTGAAATAACTACATCAATATTTAACGTTTTAATTAAACCTTGAAGACTTTCTGCTTCACTTCTCCCTTTATCAGTTAAAGGAATATCAGTTATACCTTGAACTCTTTTTTCTACATTCCAAATAGTCTGACCATGTCTTACAACATATAACTTCATTATTTTCTTTCTTTCATAGTTGGGAATAATATAACATCCCTAATAGAATCACATTCTGTAAATAACATACAAAGTCTATCTATTCCATATCCTATACCACCTGCTGGAGGCATACCATATTCAAGAGCTTCAATGAAATCCATATCTATATCATTAGCCTCTTCATTTCCTAAATCTCTTTCTTGTAATTGTTCTTCAAATCTTTCTAATTGATCTATAGGATCATTAAGTTCAGTATATGCATTAGCAAACTCTTTACCACCTATAAATAATTCAAATCTATCAACAAATCTTGGATCTTCTGGATTTCTTTTAGTAAGTGGTGAAATTTCTACTGGATGACCATAAAGGAATGTTGGTTGTATTAATGTTTCTTCTACGTATTTTTCAAAGAAAGCATTAATGATATGTCCAACTGTAAAATGTTCTTCTACCTCTATACCATGACTAAAAGCTAACTCTTTAGCTTCTTCTAAAGTCATTTGAGCCTTAAAATCTATTCCAGTTTTTTCCTTAATCGCATCAGTCATACTAATTCTCTTCCAAGGACCTTCTAGATTTATTTCATATCCACACCAATTAAATATCATACGATTAAATACTTTATTAGCTATTTCTTGATACATAGCTTCTGTCATATCCATCATACCCTCTAGATTAGAATAAGCAAGATATGCTTCCATTAAAGTGAATTCTGGATTATGTTTTGGATCCATTCCTTCATTTCTAAATGTTCTACCAATTTCATAAACAGCTTCCATACCACCTACTAATAATCTTTTAAGTGGTAATTCTAGAGCTATACGAAGATACATATCTAAGTCTTGAGTATTATGATGAGTAACAAAAGGACGAGCGCTTGCTCCTGTTAAAAGTGTTGTAAGTACAGGAGTTTCAACTTCAGTAAATCCTCTATTATCCATAAAATTTTGAATACATCTAATAATCTTAGGACGAAGGAATGCTACTCTCTTAGATTCCTCATTCATTATTAAATCAACATAACGTCTTCTATATCTTTCTTCTATATCTGTAAGTCCATGAAATTTTTCAGGAAGAGGTCTTAGCGCCTTAACTAAATGAGTATATTTTAAACATTTAATTGTTAATTCACCAGTTTGTGTTTTCATAATTTTACCTGAAACACCTACAATATCTCCTAAATCTGCTGACTTAAACAATTTATAAGTATCCTCTCCTACATCATTTATTGATATATAAACTTGAATTCTACCAGTTTTGTCTTGAATTGAAAAGAATGAAGCTTTACCCATTTTTCTTATAAACATAATACGTCCAGCAACAGTTGCTGTATCATCCATATTATCAAATTCATCATGTTCTACATCAGAATATTTTTCTTTTAAATCTGCTGCAAAATCAGTTCTTTCAAATCTTTGACCAAAAGGATCTATTCCTAATTCTCTTATATTCTGAGCCTTTTCTCTTCTTACTATTTCTTGTTCTGTTAATTCTCTCATTTTTTCACCTCGATGTATTTATAATACCATAAATTTACAAATAAATATATAGTTTACATTTTATTTTTTTTATAAAAACAAGAAAAAGCCATACAATTATGACTTTTTAGGTATATTTTTATCTACGTAACAAGGAGGAGTTATTATCTTAACTAATTTTTTATAAATCTCATCCTCACTCATATCAGTAATTTTTGTAGCAGCAGAATATCTATTTCCCCCACCATTCATATCTTTCATAACTGATCCGACATCTATCTTTTCATTAGATCTAGCACTTATAGAAATAATATTATTACCTATATCACCTATTACAAAAGATGCATCAACACCAAAATTAAGTAAATAATCAGCAGCTTTGGCAAGTTCCTCTTTTGTATAAATATTAGTATCTTCACCTTTTACTATAGCAATACTAAAATTCATCATTTCAGCCTTTCCAACAAGACTATGTACTCTAGTATAACTATTGAAATCTTCTATAAACCATTTATTAATAATTTCATTGTTAGCTCCACATTCAAGTAATCTAGCAATAGTTTTAAATGTATCAGATGAAGTATTCTTCTTAAGTCTATTAGTATCTAAATGAACTCCTGCTAATAAGTAATTAGCAACATCACTAGATATCTTTACTTTAAACAATTGAAGTAACTTAGTTACTATTTCAGATGCACTTGATATATTAGTATCTATATATTTAAAATCAGTATCAATAGTAGATTGATCAACATCATGGTGATCTATAATTATTATATTATTTCTATCTATACTTTTAATTTCATTCCTTAAACTAATTAAATATTCTTTATTTACATCTGTTAATAAAAACAAATCATTAGGATCTTTAATTTCCAAATACTTTTCTTTATTTATAATAGATGTTTTACTTTTAAATTCATTTAATATTATTTGTACACCTTTATCTAATTTATATTCTAAATCATTTACTACAATATGTGGTACTTTCTTTAGCTTTTTTACTATTTCAGTTAATCCTATAGCAGATCCTATAGCATCAAAATCCACACCATTATGAGGAACAATTACTACTTTATTTGATTGTAATATTTTCTGTTCTAGATTTATTTTTAAATCTTTTATTGTATCCATAACACACCTCTATGAGTGATATTATATTATACATTATATTGCTTTGTCAAATTAAAAAGACCAAAATCTCAGTCTTTAACTTATTTCTACGGTTGCACCCGTAATACTTGCATCTGTAAGTCGCGCTTCTATAAATGCTTTTGCTGTTTCATCTTTTACTGTAATATTTGTTACTCCACTTAAATTAAACATATGTTCAAGAATTGTTACTTTAGTAAAATCGGCTTTATTCATATTTATTATTTTTAAATTTGGTGTATTATTAAACATAGTACTCATATCTACTACATTTGAAGTAATAAAATTATTTAGGTTTAGATTTTGTAATTCAGTAGAAAATGAAAACATATGGTTCATATTAGTAACCTTTGATGTATCAAACATTGAAAGATCAAGTGTCTTTATATTTTTTATTCCTTGAAACATAAATTGCATATCAACTACATTACTAGTATTAAGGTTACTTAAATCTAAATGATCAACCAGTAAACCGCTAAACATGAAACTCATATCAGTTACATTTGATGTATCAAAACTACTTAAGTCTAAAGATTCTAATGATTCCAACTGTTGAAACATTAATTTCATTGTTGTTACCTTAGATGTATCAAAACTACTTAAATCTAAAGTCTGCAAACTTTTACAATGGTTAAACATGGCCTGCATATTAATTACATTCAATGTATCAAAATTGCTTAAATTCAATGTTTGCAATTGTTCACAACTCTGAAACATAGCTCGCATCATATTTACATTACTGGTATCCATTTTACTTAAATCCATACTTATTACATTTTTATAATAATTAAATAATTTAGTAGAATCTGGATTAGCTTTTACTCCTCCATCTTGTCCTATATATAATTCATATAATCCATTATTATCTTCATCTTTATACCATGCCATTATACTTTCATTTTGATTCTCAGATACATCAAAACTTCCTATTACATCACCAGGCACTTCATTTGTTGATACTGTTATTATTTTTTCTACTTCTTTTCTTTTGATTGGTCCACCAAAAGCAGCTATATCATCATTGTTTGTTGTATCTACTACCATTAAATAATCTATTGGTACTATACAGTTTTCATCTTTACTTTGTGTTATTTTATTTGAGTCATATGCCTTTACATAACACTTATTATTATATTTTAATGCGAGTGCTACTTCTCCCTTTTTATTTACATATATTGTTCCATTATCTGGTTTTGATCCTTCTATTTTATCTATTACTTTATCATATAAATTACCTGTTGTTTCATTTGATGTTGCATACATCTCTGCCATATCTACTAGACTATTTATACTTTGGATGTTTGCCGATTCTTTACTATCTTCTATTATATCTAATACTATTGGAGTCGCAATTAATGCAATAATAGCTAGTATTACTATAACAGCTAAAAGTTCTATTAAGGTAAATCCTTTATTATAGGTTACCCCCCCCCCAGGCGTTATTTTTATTCATTCTTATCCCTACCTTCTTATTTTTACTATACTTATTATACTAAAAAAGAATTGAAATTTCAATCCTCTATAATACTATTTCCCTTATGCTCTATTACATCCCATGTTATTTCTTTACTAAATATACATTTAAATAAACAATATACATAAGTAAATAAAAATAATGGACTTGCAAATAAACATTTTATTTCTTTTTCTTTAGGTATATTTATTTTATTTTTTTCTGTTATTAATATATATAGTGTTATAATAAATAAACTAAAATAAAGAATAATAATAGTTATTAAAATTATAAATAAATTATTCAGATTATGTGTTATTAAAAGATTTATAATACCACATAAGAAAAGTCCAATTAAACTAAATATAATAAACAAATATGGAAGTAATCCAAGTTTAATAGATAAATTATCCTTTACTGTATTAAGTTTATTATGTCTTGCTTCAAAAAAACCACCTAACCATCTTATTCTTTGTTTTATTGAAGTCTTAAGTGTAGTTGGTTGTTCATCATAAAATATTGCCTTATCATTATAACTACATGGTATATTATTACTTGCTAAATAAAGTGATAACTCATAATCTTCTGTTAATGAATAAAATGGGAATCCATTTAATTCTTCTATTATTTTACCACTTACATAAAATCCAGTTCCAGACAATATTATTGATCTATTATTTCTAATTCTTGTTTTATTAATTATTGAATTTAATATAGAAAATAATATTCCCGAACAACAACTAATTGTACTTTTTGGATTTAATATACTTCTATATCCAATACATACTTCATATCCTTTATTCCAATATTTGAGCATATTTTTTATATAATTTTTATCTAATATATTATCTGCATCAAATATAAAATATAAATCATAATGTTCTTTTTTTAATATGTCTTTAATACACTCATCTAATGCATAACCTTTTCTAGGTCTTATTGGTTTTTGTCTTACATATATGTTTGAATTATATCTTTTTACTATCTCACAAGTTAAATCTTTATTATCTTCAACTATAACATATACATTACTCATATCTTTATTTTGTAATTCTATACTTTTAAGAAGTTTTTCTATTACTTTAGATTCATTCCTTGCAGGTATAATTATTGCATATTTACTATTACTATGACTAACTAAATTAAATTTTTTTAATTTGTCTTTAATAATACTTATTATAACTAATAGTATTCCAATTATAAATATAACAACACCAATTATATAAACATATTTCATAAATTCACCATCATGATTATAACATATAAAGAAAAAATAGAAAAGTTAATTTCTATTTTATCTAGCTATTAATTTACCTTGTTTAAGTAAATTTAGTAAAGTTTTATTTTGAGTTGCTGTACCAGCATAATTTTGTATACCATTTTTGCTTGCTATAGAAGTTCTATTATTAAATGAAGAATCTACTCCTATAGATTTTAATGCATCTACTATTGATACACTATTACCTGTGTATTTTGTATAATACCTTGTTTGATAATTTGGTAATTTTAATTTTTGACCTATTATAATTAAATTAACATTTTTTATATTATTTAATCTAGCTATTTCATTTACACTTGTATTATATCTTCTTGCTATATTATATAATGTATCTCCTTTTACAACAGTATATAATTCATTATCAACTACTTTAGTATCTTCTTCCTTTAGATTGCTTGTTCTTACCCATTTATATCCACCACCATTTATTATATTAGTTGTATCCTTAACATATAAACCTTTATAAACATCATATTGATTAGTTATACACCATACATTATTACTATTCTTATACCAACCACTACCTGTAAATTTACCTTTTCCTACTGCTAAATGTATATGATTTCCTGTGGCATACCCTCTCGTACCTTCCTCATAATAAATTTCTCCTTGTTTTACTATTTTTCCTACATATAAATTAGAAATATCATTATCATGCGCGGTTAAAACTGTCATATAATCTATTGTTCCATCTGCATAAAGTACTTTATCCATGCTTTCTAGCCAAACTGTATTAGATGGTGTGTATATTTTTTTTACTACTCCTGTAAAAGGTGCTTTTAAACTTGAAATACCTGAATCTTTACCACTTAAATCTAATGCTTTATCACCTTGATGTGAAAAATTTCCATTTGAACCTTGTGATACATTTAAATAATCAAGTATCAATGTTGCCTTTTCCATTTACTCACCTTCTTTCTTTTTTAAAGCTTTAACGAGTTCTTTTACTTCTTCATATGTTGCTGATGCTCTAGCTACATCTACTTTACATTCAGCTACCATATATGAGATAGAAGCAGCAAGTGTTCCTATAATGCCTGCAACTATTCCTGCAGTACCCCCTAATTTAGTAAATACAACAGTTATAGATACTATATCAGTTAAAACTGCAACCCAAAATTTTCTAGACCTTAATTTTTCTTTCATAACTACCTCCACTATATATTATTCTGTAGAAATTTTAGTGAAAATTATAAAAGAACAAAAAAAGAAGTTAAATCACTTCTTATATTTAAATTTTTTTACTTTTTGATAATTATCATCTATCTTACTATTTGTTGTTTCTAAACTATTACTTTCTTCATTTATTTTTTGTTTATAAGTATTTATTAAATTTTCTATTTCTCTTAAATAATCTATATTTTTTTTACTTAAATCATTTATATATTCCCTTTTCCTATCTATTTCATTTATTGATTTATTAAACTCATCTATTTCTTTTTCAAGTTTATTTAGTGATATTAAACTTAATTCTAATTCAATTTTTTTATATTTTTTATTATATCTTAAAATTTTATATGACATAAACATAGTATTTGAAAGTATTTCTATTATAAGTACAATCAAAAAATATTGTTTAAGAAACATAATAGCAAAAATGCTTTCTAAAACAAATATTAATACCGGGTGTAAAAATCTATTTAATTTTTTTATAAATATATTAGTTTTTTCATGTTTATATTTTTCTAAATAATACATTTTTTGTTTTCTTCCTTGGTAAGCTTCTAGAAGTTCATAACACATTTCATTATTTTTATTTATTAATTCTAAATGTTCTTTATATTTTATTATTTTTTGATTTTCTAATAAATTTATTTTTTCTTCAATACTTTTATTATTTTCCATGTTTTATCACCAGTTATTATAGCCTAACAAAAATATATTCATTTGTCAAACTAAAAAGACCACTTAAAGTAGTCCATTTTTATAACCTTTATAAATAACAAAAAACAAAATAGATAATATTATTAATAAAATATTTATTATTAAGTATAATGATCTATACTTATATTTTGATAATTTATTTTTATAATTGTTTTTATACTTTCTTTTATAATGATTTATTTTCAAGTTATCAATTGATATACATATAGTATTTGCAAATGTACAATACATAATTCTACTTAAAAATATATATAGGTAAATTATTAGAGTACTTGGTATAAAAAATACGTTAGAAAATAATACTGGTATATACATTATATTTATATAATGTAATATACAACATAATATTCCTAATACTAAGTGACCTCTAAAAGAAAAATATAAAGGTCCCAAAATAAAATTAATATACATCTTTTTATTTCTATACATATCATCAAATTTAGAATTAATAAGTTTTTGATCTTCAAATTTATTTATATTTTTTTCATCTGTTGTTATTTGATTTCCATTTACTAAATAACCACATTTTAAACAACAATCTTTATATATTTTAGAATTACATCTAGGACATATCATATAACCACCTACCTATTATTTTAGTATAAATAATTAAATAACAAATTGAAAATGAAAAAGCACCCACAACGTCAGTAAAATAATGTACACCTAAATATATTCTACTTAAACCTATTAATAATATTATTATTGAAAGTAATATTTCTAAAACTATTTTTTTATTTTTATTAATATTAGATTTATATATATAATATATTAATAATCCATAAAATGCCATAGCTGTCAATGAATGACCAGATGGAAAACTATATCCGCTTTCTTCAATTAAACTAATGTCGATTGGTCTTCCTCTACTATAAATATTTTTTAATATAAATTGTAAAAGTGTAATTGATATTAAATTTATTGACATAAATAATGAATATTTTTTATTTTTAATTAAAATAAATCCTAATATAGTTAAAGATATTACTACATATGCACTTCCTAAATATGTTATAAACTTAAAAATGCTAGTATTTCTATCATTTACTATTAAATCAATTTTACTGTATATAAATTCATCTACATATATATCATTACCTTTTAGTACTAAGAACCCTATTATTAAAAATAATATTAATAATATGGTAAATATTATCCATTTAATATACTTTTTCATATCCCACCTACTCTATAAAAAGTATTTTATTCACAATTCTGTTTATAAACTTTATTTTATATATAAAATATATAATACTAGAACCAATTATATTTAATATTAAATCATCTATATCACATGAACCTGATAAAGTTAAAAATTGTAAAAGTTCTATTACAGAAACAAACATAATCATTATTATCAAAAATTTATAATATTTGTTTATCTTTTTAAAAAGTGCTGGAACTAATATTCCACAAGGCATAAAAGCTACAAAATTTCCAAATATATTAATAGAAAAATTTTTAAAACTTACTATTCCTTTTAAATATCCATTTATAAATAAATTTATTGTTTTAAATGGTACCATATTAAAAGATGTATCCATGTAACTCTTTAACAAATTGCTATCCCATTTAGCAAATATTAAACCTTGTCTTCCAAATCTAGAATCAAAAAGTGTTAACATAAGTATAGTGGTTATATAAACGATAAAGATAATAGTTAAATTAATATGTGCTACTTTTTTACTTATATTTAGCTTTTTTATCATTATAAAAGAATTTATATAAATAAATATACATACTATCATTAAAAGCACAAGTCTTACTGATGTATACATATTTAATGTATCACTAAATCTTACTTTAATACAAAAAACTAATATTAAAAAAGATAATAAATAAAATAAAGTTATTAATGATTTGTATACTCTATTTTTCATATTATCACCTATTTAATTATATCACATATTATAACAAAATAAAAACCCTAATTTTAGGGTTAATAAACTTAAATGGCGGAGCAGGAGGGATTTGAACCCTCGCACCAGTTGCCCGGTCTACACCCTTAGCAGGGGCGCCTCTTCAGCCTCTTGAGTACTACTCCAACAGCCACATATAGATTATAACACACTTTTTTATCTTAGGCAACCATTTTTTGATTTAATTTTTCTAATACTTTATGTTCTTTTCTTGAAACTTGAACTTGACTCATTCCTACAATTCTAGCAGTCTCACTTTGAGTATAATCGTTTATATATCTATTATTAATAATTTTTTTCTCTTCTTGTGTTAAATTTTTCAAGCAATCTCTTAATAATATTAAATCATCTATATTATTAGATTTACCAACTACATCTTGTAAAGTTAACTGTTTGCCATCATCATTTATAGGTTCATCAATACTTTTTATTCTATTTAAAGAATTAAGAGCTTCTGATATATAATATTCAGGTATTTCTAAAAAATTAGCTATTTCTTTGGTAGTTGGTTCTTTCATAAGTTTTTGACTAAGTAATATATAAGCTTTTTCTATTTTTAAATTTAAACTAGATATTTCACGGCTTATTTTTATACCTTTATCTTCTCTTACTAATTTTCTCATTTCACCTAATATATATGGATATGCATATGTTGTAAATTTACAATTCATAGAACTATCATACTTTTTATATGCACATATAAGTCCTAAACAACCTGCTTGATATAAATCTTCTCTACTTTTATAATTCTTAAAATAATTAGCTATAGAATATATTAGTTTTTCATTATTTATTATTAATTTTGTTATCTCATCCATGTTATCACCTTAAATTCAAAATTTTTATAGCACTTAATTCATCTGTAGTCTCATATATATAATTTACTAATCTACTCTTTTTTAGTTTTTTTCTAATACTATCGTTATTACCACAAATTAAACTTCTGCCTTCATTCTTTTTACATAATTCATAATTATAAAAAATAGTATTTATACCTTTAACATCTATTGATTTTAAATTACTAACATTAAATACTACATTTCTTATTCCATTTTCTTTAACAATATTAGTAACTTTTTTATTTAATTTATCTATTGTATCTTTAGTAAGTTCACCTTTTAATCTTACAAATAATATTCCCTTCCTAAATTCAGTTCCTACACTTAACATATATTCACCTTCCTATTTAATGTAGCACATTTTATTTTAATTTTATACAGATTCGACAAAACTAGAATTTATTTTTCCCTCATATATATTATTCTACAAAACTTTTCAATTTCCTTTTTTTTACACAAAAAAATGATTAAAATTTATTATTTAATCATTTTATATAATTAATAGTCGCACTAGTAAATAATGTGTTTTCATCACCTATGGTTATTTTATCGAAATCTTCTTTAGTTCCCTTATAGTTCACTGTCGTAAGCCCTGTATTTTTAAATGCTTTAGCATCTATCGCTTTAACATTTGTAGAAAGAGTTATCTCTTTTAGTGTTGAAACTGCTATAAATAGGCTATATGGTATACGTTCTACTTCTTTACCCACTATTACAGAACTTAATCCAGTCCCTTTAAATACTGATCTTGAAGATGTTCCTTCTTGTGTTACCTTCCATCCAGGTTCACAATTTTTAGCATTATAATATACTTTTTTTAATTTGTCACATTTCCAGAAAACATTCCATCCCATTGATTTAATATTCTCTGGGATTACTATTTCTTCAAAATTTAATGTTCCAAAATAATTATAAAATAAATAATGTGGTAGACTTTCTACGTTTTCCCCTATTACAACTTTCTCTATTGGATTCTTCCAAAATATTGAATATACAATACCTTTTTCTGTATCTCGATAACTAGAAGAATCAACAGATATTGCATTATAGTATAATTCTTTTAATTTAAAATTACATCCTACAGCAGATCTTCCTAAATATATAACATTCTCTGGTATTGTTACACTTCTAAGTCCTCCATAACTTATTGATAAATTTCCCATATAAGTAAGTGTTTGAGGTAATATTACTCTTTCTAATGCATACAATCCTTCAAATGCACAGTTATCTATTTTCTCTATTCCACTAGAAATTATTATCGTTTTTATCGTTTCATTGAAATTTATAAGATCACTTGCATCTTCAAGTGTATCAAACGTACCTAAAACAGTATAAACCTTATGTTCTTCACTTATCTTACTTGTATCTACATTTGGTACTCCTACTGCATATACCTCATAATCATTTACTTTTCCTGGTACCATAAGCACCGTATCATTACCTGTATACTCTATTAACTGTATTTTGCCTGTTTCTAATACTATATATTTCCAATCTCCTACTTTGTATACTGTTGTTCCATTTTCTTCTATTGTTTCTTCTGTACCTGTTATACTGTACTCTATATCCTCATTTTCTTTTAATTTATATTTTTTATTATTTGCATATATATACTTTACTCCATCTAATGTAAGTTTATATGATTCCACTCCATTATCTCCAAATACTATAAAATCATCATATCCTGTTGGTGTTTTTCCTTTTATACCTATTCCTATTTCTTTTAACTCATCTAGTGAATAACTATTGTTTGCAACATCACCATTCATTTCTTTTTTTGATATTGTTAATTCAGCTGCTCTTACATAATTATTTATACTTTGTTCATTACTTGAATTTTTACTATCCTTTATTATATCTAATACTATTGGAGTAGCTATAAGTGCGATTATTGCGAGTATTACTATGACTGCTAAAAGTTCTATTAATGTAAATCCTTTTTTCATATTTTATCCCTACTTTCTTATACTAACTATCCTAATTATAAAAAAAGATTGATCTATTGTCAATCTTCATAATCTTTTGTTCGTAAATACTCGGTTATTTCTTTTTGATTATTTAATCTAAATTCTCTAATAAAACTATTTCTACAATTTCTTAATTCATTTTCTTTTGTTTCTATCAATGACAATACGCATTCATTCTTATCCTCTATTTGTTTTAAAATATTTATTTCTTTTTTTAATTCATTAAATTTTAATAGTTCTAAAGACATTTCTTTTGTTAAATTAAATCTTATAATAGTTCTTTCTTGCATATAAACCTCCAAATTGATTTATATCTTCTTTTCTATAAACTTATTTTATTATATATGATATATTTAGTCAAGAAAAAAAAGGTTAAATATTTAAATTAACCTTTTAGAATGAGTAAACCCTTCCATTCTCTCTTCATAAGTTTGTAAAGCAATTGTATCTCCTTCTATAAATGTTGTAGCAGCTTCTTTTAATCCTTCATGGTTGTAAGCAAAATAATTATTTGCATTCTCTCCTTTAAATTGAGTTACAAAACTTTCAATACTATCAACATCATCTTCTGTTATTTTTCCAAATTTAATAGCATTCGCAACTAAATCACCAGTATGAACTAAAAGTTCTGAAAATTCTGTATTTTTTAAAGCTCCTGTTTGTTTACCTATATTTAATCTATTAAGTGAATTTAATATTACATCTGTTGGTTTTGATTCCTCTAAAGTTTGTTTATAACCATAAATATCTATCATATTAATCCTACCTCCGCATCTTCCATAGCTCTAATGATTGGTTCACCATCATTAGTAAAATAAGAATTATACATAGTATCTTTGCCAACAATATGACTTAAAATATTTGTTATTAACATTTCCTCATCTAAGTCAGAATCCCCATCATTCCCTACTAAAAATGTTGCAAGTATTTCAGTATACGCCAAATTAAGAGCTCTTAATCTTTCATCAGAATTAAATCCAGTAAAAGTTTTTGTACAAGTAGCCATTTGAAGTATACCCTTCATAAGTAAATTATCTATATCATAATTACTCTCTATATCATTTGAAAATAATAATTCATTTTTAAACACATCGTAATAATATGTACCTTTTTTTTCAAATTTACCTATTTTACCTATTTTCACACTTTTTAATTTTTCACTTAATCTAGATAAATTAACATCCGGTAATTTTTTATGTAATATAGTAACTAAATCAAATATTTTACTCTTAATTTCTCCATTTAAATTATTATTATTAACTAAACTTGACTTAATTAATTCTAAAGAGTCCATATCATCACCCTAATTATAATTATAACATATTTTAAGAAAAAGAAAAGTATTTATTTACACTTTTCTTACATTTTATTCTAATTACAAGTGATCTGGAAGATTTTCAATTGAACTATATTCAAGTTGTTCTAAACCCAAAAAATAATTTTTAAATCTAACTAAATCTAATATATTAATTGAATTATCACCATTTACATCCATTGCTTTACAATTTTCTCCTGTTCCCAATAAACCTTTTTTTAAAATAGCGAGATCATCTAAATCAACGTATTTATCACCATTTATATCACCAGGTATATATTTTGATGATGTAGATATTTTTTTTGTAATACTATTTATACTTCCATTTATTATTTTTACTTCGGATTCTTGGCTTTGTTTAATTAATACGGTTTTACCTTTCCAGTTAGTAGAAGTCACATAAATTATAAAATCTGATGCCTTAATATCATCTAAATTGTTTACGTTAAAACGAAAAGTAATCATAGCAGTTGTACCATGGAGATTGCCACTTTCTATATTAATAAATTGGATTTCATTTGTTGATATCAAATTTACATTGTAATCTCTTAAATATCCTCGTATAAATCTATTATATTTTAAATTATTTTCATTATATATCAAATTAAGCATAATAGTCATCATTCCAACATTTTCCTCTGTAGTTATTGTTAAATCAACATAAGGTTCCCCAGTTTCTTCATCTACTGCTTTTACTATTGTAGCTTTTAGTATAGAATTTCCTTCACTATAATCTTTTTTTCTAAAATCATAAGATCTAATTTGATTATTAACAACTCCAATGTAACCTTGTTTTGGAGCCTCTCCATCTACATCAACTTTTATTTCATTTATTTGATCACATTCACTATCTTGTGATAATTTCAAACATAGATTATTATTTTCCATAATATAATAAACACCGTCGGCAATAGTTTTATTGTTTAATTGATATCTTGCAAGTGATTGATTTACGCTATCTAAATATAAATGTTCACTTCTATCTAAACTAGAAGCTTTGCTATTTTCTATTATATCTAATACTATTGGCGTTGCGATTAATGCGATAATTGCTAGTATTACAATTACTGCGAGTAATTCTATTAGAGTAAATCCTTTAGCGCAGGTTTTATTTTTATTCATTCTTATCCCTACCTTCTTATTTTCAACTATATTAATTATACTAAAAAGGAATTGAAATTTCAATCCTTTATCTATAATATTCTAATTCTATATTACCCGGCTTTATACTAGCTCCAACACTTATTACACTTGTATCCTTATTTATTGAAAGTTTAGGTAAATTTATATCTTCTTCAATTGATGCATTTAATTGATAATATAACTTACTATTGTTAATTATTGTTTTAAATTCACTTATATCTGAATAGTTACTGTTCCAAATATAAACTTTTTTATGATTTATATATATACTATTATCTGTAGTTTTTGCCTGGACAGTGAATTTATCACTTTTTATTTTTGTAGAATTTATCTCATCTGCCACATCATCAATATGACTAGAGAAAAAAGCGTTTCCATTTTTTGACCACGACAAATCACTTAAATTAATTTGTTTTATATTTCTAACTACTTTTTTAGTTTTAAAATCTATATAGTCAGAATATTCTCCTATACTTCTTAATGGTTCATCTAAATATATATTTGTTATCGTTTCCTTATATGGTTCATATTCAGTTGCTTTATCTCCGTACTCTATATTTATACTATATGTAATTTTGTCACCAACTTGATTACTAGATTCTGGAATATAAAAATACATATCAAAACTTTTAGAATCTGATAAAGAAAAAGTCTTTTCCTTATAAATTGTACCAAAAATCTCTGAATACATGAATTTTTGAGATATATCAATTCCATTAGATTCATAAGATATATTTGAAACTGAAATTGTATAAGTTCCTGGATTTAAAGCAATATTAGTAAATATTGCGGCTGTATTATTTGGAGTTAATCTCTCTAATATAACAGAATTATTATTAAATTCATATTTAATATTACCAGTATTTGCAAACTTCCATTTCAAAGACGATAAATTAAATAAGTTCTTTCCAGTTACTTTTATTGGTATTACATATTTTCCTACATTACTACATGCATCTGATCCATAACTAGAGCAATTATCTTGTGTTACTAAATCTCCTACACTTTCTACTTCTACTGGTGTATCTGGTGTTGGTGTTCCATTCTGTATGCTATTTCCATATATTCTATAATTTTCTATTTCTGTTGTTTTATTGTTATCTATTAATATATTTGTTCCGTTTACTGTTATAAGTCCTGCATTATTACATGTAAATTTATTATTTTCTTTTATACAATTATATCCTTTTATTATGATGTTCTCAAATGTTGCGCCATCTTCATTTACTATTATTCTTCCTCTATCTGGCATATCTCCTTTTACACTTAAGACTTTTCCATTATATGTACATTTGCCATCATAACAATTATATATAATTTCTTCTTTTTCTTTTCCATCTAATACTAAATCTGAATATTCTAACAAAGCTGTTTTTTCTATATTTTTCATTGTTGCTTCCACAGATGACTTTTTTGCTGAATCTATTATATCTAATACTATTGGTGTAGCTATTAAAGCAATAATAGCTAGTATTACTATAACTGCTAAAAGTTCTATTAGGGTAAATCCTTTACTATAGATTTTCTCCACTCCACAGGATTTATTTTTTCTCATTTTTTACCCTCTTTCTTATTTTTACTATATTTATTATACTAAAAAAATATAGATTAATCAATAATCTATATTTATCTTACTTGATGATAATCCAGTCTTAATTTATCAGCCACTGTTACTATAAACTCAGAATTAGTTGGTTTAGCTCTATCTATATCTACACTATTACCAAATATTTCTTCCATTAAATCCCAATTACCTCTATTCCAACTAACTTCTATAGCGTGTCTTATTGCTCTTTCTACTCTTGATACTGTTGTATCAAATTTTAAAGCAAGTTCTGGATACAATTCTTTTGTTATACCACCTATCATTTCTGGATGTTCAAATATCATACATACACCATCTCTTATATATTGATACCCTTTTATATGTGATGGTATACCCAATTCATGTAATATTTTTGTTATTGATATTTGAATATTATTATAATGTAAATCTATGTTTTTACCACTCTTTTTTGAATTACATAAATCTAGTATTCTTTTTTCTAAATCATCTAATTCAAATGGCTTTAATATGTAATAATTTACTCCATAATCAGATACTTCTCTTATTACTTCTTGTGTATTATAACTAGTTGCTACTATAACTTTTTTATTTATATTATTCTTTTTCATTTGTTCTAATACATATAATCCATCACGTTTTGGCATTATTAGATCAAGTACTATAACATCATATTCACTATTTTGAATTTTTTTGAATCCTTCTTCGCCATCATAAGCAAATTCTTTTATTTCTATTTGCTTACTATCTTTAAAATACTCTTTTACTACTTCAATTAACTGTGCATTGTCGTCTATCATAAGAACTTTTATTTTGTTCATAATTATCTCTTCCTTTTCTATAATAATTATACAACATACAACGCAAAGCTTCTAGAGTTTTTATTATCCAGTTTTGTCGACTAATGTCGAATTTTTTAGAATTTTGTATTCTAATTTTTTTCTCCTTTAAATCCTTTTTTTACTATATTTTTTAATCTATTAAAAAAACTTTTATTTTTCTTAACACTACGTCCCTTTAGAGCTATTTTATATACATCTAAGACTCTTTCAGCAAAATATTTTGAGGAGTAAGCTTCTGAATTAATTCTTCCTTGATTTCCCATACTAGTTATTTTATCTATATCACCTATAAGTGAATTCATTTTATTTATATACTCTTTTTTATTATTAAATAACTCTCCTGTAAGACCATCTATTACCGTATTTCTAAATGCTTCATCATCTAGTGCGATTACAGGTAAAGATGCAGCCATTGCCTCTACTACAGTAAGTCCTTGTGTTTCAGTGTAGGATGCTGTTACAAATATATCTGAAATATTGTAATAAACAGGTATATCATCCCAAGGTACTTTTCCTGTAAATATTACATTATCTTGTATTTTATATTTTATAGCAAGACTTTTATATTCTTCTAAATCTGGTCCATCACCTACTATTAATAATTTAGCATTCTTATGTTTTTTTAATATATCTACATGAGCATCTAATAAAAATTTAATATTTTTCTCGCTTGCTATACGCCCAACAAAAAGAAGAACTGTATCTTTAGTAGTTATATTTAATTGTGACTTTAATTTATTAGATCTATCTAATGTAATTTTTTCTTTATAAAATCTATCTATCTCTATACCAGTAGGTATTATGTGTACATTCCTATCATATTTATATTTTTCTTTAAATAAATCATATGTTTTTCTTGTTGGAACAATTAATTCTTGTATGGTTTTATCACAGTAAAACTTAGTTAAATATTCAACAAGTTTTTTACTTGCTCCATCAAAATGACCTTTTGTTATATAATAAACATAATCTTCATACATAGTATGATATGTATGAACTATAGGTATATCTAATTGTTTTCCAAGTACACGAGCAAATGTACCTATTGAAAACTCTGTTTGAGAATGTATAACATCTAAGTCCCACTCTTTAATCATTTTAACTGCTTTTATAGGATATACACTAGTAATTCTAGAATCATATATACCAGTAGGCAACCCTGGAATTTTAAGTATTCTTTCTTTTTCATTATAATCATATTTAAAATCTTGTAAATTAGCAGTAACTACATACACAGTATGACCTAATTTTTCTAAAGCATTTTTAAGCATTACTTCACTTGTTACAAGACCGCTTATATATGGGGCCCAAGTTTCTGTAAATATTCCTATTCTCATTATTCCACCTTCTTAATATTAAGAGCGATAGCTCCTACTATCATTCCAAAATAATATGTTATAAACCTCCATACAAGCATCATAGCTGAAAGTTTACTACCTGTAATAAAATTACCATAAAATTGAACAAATCCATATTCAAGCCCACCAGTTGCTCCTGGTATTGGTACAAATGAACCTATAATCATAATATATGCACTTGTAACAATTGCAACTCCTCCACTAAATATATCAAACTCATCCATTGAGAATGCTATAAAAAGAGGAATTAAATATAAAGAACAAAGAGCTATAAAGTTATATAAAATATTTAAAATAAAATCTTTTTTATTTTTTAATAATACTTTTGCACTTTCATGAAATTTATTAATATTTGTATCCCATTTACTTAACTTTTCTTCTCTATTTTTTACTATATGTAATTTAGTTAAAATACTTATAGCAAACTTTATTAATTTTTTATTTAATTTTTTTGAAAAAGCTAATACAAACATTAATACTATTACTAAAGTATTTATTATAAATCCCAAAGCTATAAATTTTTGAAGTAAATACATTTTGCTAAATATATGAAATGCTTTATTACAAAAAAGTGCGATAAGTCCAAGTAATACTAAAGCTATTTGATATACAATAAAGTTTTCTAATACTACACTTGTAGAACTAGCATAATCTAATCCACATTGTTTTAAATAATATATTTGATAAGGTTGTCCACCTGTTGCGAAAGGTGTTACTGCATTAAAAAACTGTGTTCTAAGTACTAATTGTAATGACTGCATATATTTAAAATCTTTATTTATTTTTTTACTGAAACAGTACATAGGATAACTTCTAAAAATCCAAAAAAGTATTAAAAGAATGAATGCTACAAGTAAATACCAAATATTCATAGTAAGTATTTGATTTATAGTTTCTACAAAATTATCTTTTAATGAAAAATATAAAACAAGTGCTGTTATTAAAACTAAAATAATTATATTTAAATATTTTTTTAATTTTTTCTTCATATTATTTATCATCTATAATACTTATTCCAGGTAACTCCTTACCCTCTAAAAGTTCTAAAGATGCTCCTCCTCCCGTAGAAATGTGAGTAAATTTATCTTTATATCCAAAATTAATAGCTGCAGCAGCAGTATCTCCACCACCTATTATTACTGTAACATTTAAATTACTTAAATATTCTAATATTTCTTTAGTACCTTTTGAATATCTTTCTATCTCTGAATATCCAAGAGGTCCATTCCATACTATAGTCTTTGACTTAGATAATATATTTTTAAAATCATTAATTGTTTTATCTCCTATATCTAAAGCAATATCATCATCACTATATTCTCCATTATTTTTTAATGTACTATCCTTATCAAATTCCTTAGATACAATAGAATCACTAGGTAAAATAATTTTATCTCGATATTTATCTAACATATTTTTACAAAAAGGAATAGAATCACTATCAAGTAATGAAGCACCTATATTATATCCTTTACTTTTTAAAAATGTATAGGCCATTCCTCCACCTATAAGAATATTATCTGAACTCTTTACTAGATTTTCTATAACACCTATTTTATCACTTACTTTAGCTCCACCAAGTATAACTGTATAAGGCCTATTTGGATTATCTAGTACTTTAAAACTATTTAATTCTTTTTCTATTAAAAATCCTATACCACTAGGTAAATGGCTTGCTATACCTACATTAGAAGCATGTGCCCTATGAGCAGTACCAAATGCATCATTTATAAATATATCACCTAAAGAAGCCCAATACGCACCTAATGCCTTATCATTACCAGATTCTAATTTACCATTCAAATCTTCAAATCTAGTATTTTCCATAAGTAATACATCACCAATATTTAAATTGTTTACCATGTTTTCTAATTCTTCACCATGTGTATTTTTAGAAAATAAAACTGTTCTATTTAATAATTCACTTAATCTATTAGCTACTATTTCTAAAGAATTCTTTAATTTATCACTTTCTTCTTTTACTCTACCTAAGTGACTCATAAGTATTACCTTAGCTCCCATTTTTATAGCATAACTAATAGTCTCTAAGCTCATAACTATTCTATTATCATCTTGTATAACACTATTCTTTATTGGTACATTAAAATCAACTCTAATTATTACTTTTTTATTATATAAATCAAAGTCTCTAATACTTTTTTTCATATTATCACCATTAACATTTTAACACATTTATAAATTTAAATCTATACTTTAATAAAAAACAAGGTATTTAACCTCATTAATTATTCTTAATAGTCAATTTTAAAATTTTAATTACTGGACGTATACCATTACCATCTTGATAATCTACATTATCTTCACCTATTTCTCCATATTGGTTTACAATCCATGCATTATTGGTATTTGATGTATTAGGAGTACCTGTCCAATATCCATAAGGTGTCTTAGCATTACTAAGTCCACCCCATAACCATTTAGATAATTCAGATCCGGTATAATTATTTTCTTTCCAAGCACTATCACCACTTGAAATCGCTATTTGATGACCAGTTGGAATTAATACTTCATTTCCTCCTGTTACCCTATTCCATTTTTCTTTAATTTCATTTATCTTAGCTATAAGTCCATCAGCAGAACAACTATTGTTACTTGGATTTTCTCCAGATTGATCACACCATGATAAAACAGTATCATCATAATTTGTACCTAAAATTAACGATACAGTGTTTTCATCTTTATCTAATACATAAAATGTTAAATTTTTACTATCAGCACTCTCTCCTACATCACAAATATATTCATCACCATAATTATACTCTCCAGTAGGTAAATTTCCTAAAGTAGCCTCATCTTTTGCTGTACATAATATTACTGGTTCTGCACAATTTTCTTTATCTACAATTTCATATTTAAATCCTTTATTATATGTTATTTGAACACTTTTAGTATCAATAATACTCTCACCATCTAACTCTAAAGGTTCATTTAAATCAGTACTATCTACTAAATTTTTTATTGTAACACAATATGTAATGTTATCTACTTTTAAAAATTCATCTTTCCTATCTTTTATATAATTATCAACAGACATATATATTAAATTTTTTGTTATATCATCTTTAGTATCATTAGATGATTTTATTAAATTTATTAGTTTAGGAAACACTAACAACATCAATAAAGATAATATTACTAATACACCAACAAGTTCTAGTAAAGTAAAACCTCGTTTATTCATATTTCCTCCACATTAGTATTTTTATAATTTAAACAAACTTGATCCAATTCTTCTATTATTGAATCAACGACATCAAAATCACTTATTCTTACACCAGATGCATATATATGGCCACCACCATTATACCTTTCTGCAACTTCATTTATTATAGGTCCTCTAGATCTAATTGAACCTCTTACATTGTTATTTAATTTATCTACACAAAATATAGCCCAAGCATACATATCTTCTATATAAGTTAAATTATTAACTATATTTGTAGCTGTTGCACAATCAACACCATATTTATCCAATACATCTTGTTCTAATTTAATATATCCAAATCCATTATGAGTAAGTGTAATATTATTAATTATATAACTTTGAAATTTCAAATCATGAAGAGATCTTAAATACATATTTTCATATAACTTAGTAAATTCTACATTAGTCTCTTTTATCATATAAGATACTAAATCAAATGTTTTAGCAGTTGTATAATAGTATAAAAATCTGTTAGTATCACCTACTATACCTATATATAACTTTTCAGCACATTCCTTACTTAATTTTAATTTTGTATTTTTTATAAGTTCTATTACAAGTTGAGAAGCACTACTAGATGTATCATCTACAAATTCTATATCAGCAAATTCTTCTAAAAAAGGATGATGATCTATCTTTATAACATATTCAAATTTTGATACATCTACCCCATCTATTCTCTTTAATATAGGAGTATCTAAAACTATTAATAAAGAATTCTCATACATATCATCTGTAAATTTATCAAGAGATCCTATATATTTATGCCTTGCTGCTGGAGTACCTACAGCATACACCTCTTTATTTGGGAATGTATTTAATATAGCATCTTTAAGTCCTAATGTACTACCTAAAGCATCAGGATCTGCTCCTATATGTCTTGCAATTATTATTTTATTATATTTTTTTATTTGTTTATATATTTGTTTGAATTTATTCATACGACACCTACTTTTCTATTTAATTATACACTATTTTAATAAAAGAAAAAAGCATTTTTAAGTGCTTTATAAATTATTTGTTTAAAAAGTAATTAAGAAAGTTTAGATTTTAAGACAGTTATAACTGGGCGAACGCCATAAAGGTCCGAAAAGTCAACGTTGCTGTCGTACACGCTACCATCATAGGCCACATACCACGCACGGTAAGCATCATCAACAATAGAAGACGAAGACGCACTCCAATATCCATATGTTTCTACATCTGAATTATTTGAACATCCATATGTTGTACAACTTGTGTTTGTTCTATCATATAACCATCCATACTTGCATCCTATTGTGTTTCCTTCTGTACATGTATCACTTTCGGTTGTTGTTTTACTATCAAAATAATAAGAACTACTAGCAGTTCTTTCATCCCATGTTGTATTTCCTGTTATTTGGGCAACTTCTTGGGCTGTTATTAATCTTGCTTTATAACTACTATAATCTACTGTATATTTTGCTCCACTTACTTGTCCTGTTTGATCCATTATATAATTTGTTGGAACTTCTGTACCAATCCAATCTTTTGTATCTTCATTTAATTTATTTAAAAATTCTCCACTCGGTCCATTTACATTACTCCCACTTGAATTCCATGCTATAGTTGCTGTTGTATTATGATCTAATAAAAGATTTAATGTATCTCCTCCATCATCATTGAATGCATAGAATTTCATACATCCACTATTTACACCTGTATTACTTTGTGTTTCTGTATAATTATCACAAGTCTTACCTGTTGTTACATCAAAGTATACTACTTCTCCATTTTCATATATTTTATTTCCATATGTATACTCTACATCTTTATCACTTACATTACACTTTTTTAGTGATACAGTACCCTCACTTGATATATATACATCACATACTGTTTTAGCTCCATCATAATCTACTTTTATTGTTGTATTTCCCTGAGTTAATGTTTTTCCATCTGTTGTCGTATACTTTCCACTTGGTACAACACTTCCATTTAATTGTGCTTTTGCTACTGAGTTTTCTACTGCATCTGCATATAATTCTATACTTCTTTTTATACTAGAATTTTTACTATCTTCTATTATATCTAGTACTATTGGTGTTGCGATTAGTGCGATTATAGCCAGTATTACTATAACTGCTAATAATTCTATTAAAGTAAAACCTTTCTTCATGTTCTCCTCCTATTCTAAATAAATTATACTAAAAAAGGATTGAAATTTCAATCCCTATTTACGCTTTAATATCCTAAGTGAATTTAATATTGTAAGTAATGTAACACCTACATCTGCAAATACCGCTTGCCACATACTTGCTATACCTAAAGCACTTAATATAAGTACTAATACTTTTATTCCTATAGCAAATATCAAATTTTCTTTTATTATTTTATTTGTAAATCTAGATATATCTATAGCATCTATTATTTTATTTAGTTCATCAGTCATAATAACTACATCTGATGATTCAATTGCAGCATCACTTCCAATACCTCCCATAGATATTCCTATATGTGATAAAGCAAGTGTTGGTGAGTCATTTATTCCATCACCTACAAAAGCAACTATTTCATTGTTTTTAATATATTCATTTACAGCATTATATTTATCTTCTGGTAATAGTTCATACTTAACATCTATATCTAATTTCTTTGATATTTTAAGTGAATTTTCTTTACTATCACCAGTTAAAATTTCACATTTAATACCTCTTTTTTTCAAATTATCTATAGTATTTTTTGCACTATCTTTTATTTTATCTGTAATAGTAATATTAGCTATTAATTTTTCATCAATACTTAAATAACAAATAGCCCCTACATCTTTTGTATTACATAGTTTATAATTTCCAATTTTAATTTCTTTATTATCTAATTTAAATGCTACACCATTACCTTTAATCTCTTTAAAATCTTTAACATCATCACTATTATAAGAACAATTTAATAATTTAACTATACTTTTACCAATTGGATGATTTGATAACGATTCTCCTTTATATATTATTTTTTCTACATCTTTTTCTGTATAATTTTTATCTATTATATTTATATTTATGCTGTCAAATTTACCTGTAGTAATTGTTCCTGTTTTATCAAAAACAATCCTATCTAAATTTTTTAAGGTATCTAAATAATTACTCCCCTTTATAAGTATTCCAGTTTTTGATGATACACCAATACCTGCAAAATAACTAAGTGGTACTGATATAGCTATTGCACATGGACAAGATATTACTAAAAATACAAGTGCTTTATAAAACCAATTATTAAATGGAACATTAGTAAATATAACACCATATAAAATTAGTAATATAGCTAACATAAATACAAGTGGTGTATATATTTTAGCTGCTTTATTTACAAACGTTTCTGTTTTAGCTTTATTTGTACTAGCATTTTCTACCAGCTCTAAAATTTTATTTACTGTACTATTTTCATAGTCTTTAGTAACATTTATTTCTAATAAACCTTCTTCCAATATCATTCCAGAAAGTGCTTGATCATCTACTTTTATTTTTCTTAATACACTCTCTCCTGTTATAGCACTCGTATTAACTTTAGCACTTCCAACTTTAACAACACCATCAAGAGGTATTCTCTGTCCAATTTTTACTATTATAGTATCTCCTACTTTTATTTCTTCTGGTGGTACTTCTACATTACCGTCAGTCGTTTTTAAAGTTGCTGTTAAAGGTTTTATATTCATTAAACTTGAAATAGATTTTCTAGAATTGTTAACTGCTATTCCTTCTAAAATTTTACCTATTTCATATAATACTATAACCATCAAACCTTCACTTTGCTTATCTATAAAATATGCACCTAAACAAGATATTGTTATTAAGAAATTTTCATTTAATGTTTTTTCCTTAATTAAAAGTTTTATAGCTTTAATAAATGTTTTATATAAAAGTAATATATAAGATATTACTACAAACAACTTACCAATTATATTTGGTAATAATAATCCTATAATTCCTATTATAGTACCAATTATTAATACAATTACTTTAGATTTTATATTTTCTTCTTTTACTTCTTTATCATATATAGTTGTATCAGGTTCTACCTTTTTAACAATATTATTTACATATTTTAACACATCTTTTGTAATATCTGTTTCTACAGTTAATTTTAAACTAGAAAAATTAATTGATGCATTTTTAATATTTTTATCTTTATTTAAAGCAACCTCTATTTTATTCGCACAATTAACACAATCTAGATTACTTATATTAAATTTATATTTCATTTATGTGTTCCCATCCCATCTTAAATATTTTTTCAACATGATCATCAGCTAAAAAATAATACATCTCTTTACCTTCTTTTCTATATTTTACTAATTTTGAATCTTTTAATATTCTAAGTTGATGAGATACTGCTGATTGACTTACATTTAATTTATTTTGTATTTCACTTACACATAATTCTCCATTTAATAATACATTTATTATTTTTACTCTAGTAGAATCTCCAAATATTTTAAAAAGTTCTGCTATATCTATTATTTTGTCATCATCTAATAAAATCATACATCCTCCTATCATATGAATAATTGTTCATATATTTATATTATACCCTGTTTTTAAAAAAATGTTAACAAAAAACTGATATTTTTATCAGTTTATTCTAAATTTGATTTTAAAACCTCTATTACTGGACGAATTCCAAAATATTCGCTATTAACATTAATATTATTCATATAACCATAGAAGTATATTCGAAAAGCATTAGTAGACTTAGAAGAAGTTGCAGTTGATGTCCAATAACCAAATGTTTCAGCACTGGAATTATTTAGACAACCATAATTTGTACATTCACTAGATGTTCTATCATACAACCATCCATATTGACATCCACTTATATCACCTATACCTGTAGAAGAATCAAATGTACACTTTTCACTTGCTGTTGTATCTTTTGAATCAAAATAAAAACTTTCTCTATCCGTTGAAACAATATTTGCTACTTCACTTGCTGTAATTATTCTTGCTTTATATGTACTATAATCTATTGTATAGTTTGCTTTTCCTTCACCTAAATTTATTGAATAATTTGTTGGCATCTCTGTTCCTTGCCAATCTTTTGTATCTTCATTTAATTTATTTAAAAATTCTTCGCTTGGTCCATTTATATTACTTCCACTTGAATTCCATGCCATCGTCGCTGTTGTATTATGATCTAATATTAGATTTAATTTATCATTTCCAAAATCATTAAATGCATAAAATTTTAAACATCCATTTTGATTTTCTGTTCCACTTATTCCATTATATCCTGTATTACTATTTTCTTCTGTATAATTATTACAAGTTTTACCTGTTGTTACATCAAAATATACGACAGCTCCATTTTCATATATTTTATTTCCATATGTATATTCTACATCTTTATCACTTACATTACACTTTTTTAGTGATACAGTACCCTCACTTGATATATATACATCACATACTGTTTTAGCTCCATCATAATCTACTTTTATTGTTGTGTTTCCATTTGTTAATGTTTTACCATCTGCAGTCGTATACTTACCACTTGGTACAATACTTCCATTTAATTGTTCCTTAGCTACTGAGTTTTCTACTGCTTTACCATATAATTCTATACTTCTTTTTACACTCGAAGTTTTACTATCATCTATTATATCTAATACTATTGGGGTTGCGATTAATGCGATAATTGCTAGGATTACTATAACTGCAAGTAATTCTATTAAAGTAAAACCTTTTCTTTTCATGATATACCTACTTTCTTACTTTTCTACTATATTAATTATACTAAAAAAATATAGATTAATCAATAATCTATATTTTAATTTTAATTTCTAAAATTGTAATTTATCGTTTAAATAACTCTCTAATTCACTTATAGGTAATGTTATTTGATTCATAGTATCTCTATCTCTTATTGTAACAGTGTTATTATTTATTGTTTCATCATCTACAGTTATACAGAATGGAGTACCTATTACATCTTCTCTTCTATATCTTTTACCTATATTACCAGATTCATCATATGTAACCATGAATTTTTTTGATAATTCTCTATACAATTCAAAAGCTTTTTCACTATGAAATTTTTTTACAAGTGGAAGTACTGCTGCTTTATATGGAGCAAGTGCTGGATGTAGACCTAATACTTCTCTTGTTGATCCATCTTCTAGAGTATCTTCTCTATATGAATCACATAAAACAGTTAAGACTAATCTCTCTACTCCAAGAGAAGGTTCTATTACATAAGGAATATATTTTTCGTTTGTCTCTGGATCTAAATATTCCATTGATTTACCTGAAAACTTTTGATGTTGTTTTAAGTCATAATCTGTACGACTTGCGATACTTAAAAAAGTGTTAACAAAAAACTGATATTTTTATCAGTTTATTCTAAATTTGATTTTAAAACTTCTATTACTGGACGAATTCCAGCAACACCATGAGCTTGATCTACTAATCCAGCCGTTAAACATGATTTATATTCCACTAAATATGTTCTAATTATATCACTAGAAGGTGATATTGTCCAATATCCATATGTTTCTATATCTGAATTATTTAAACAGCCATATTTTGTACAATTTGGTTTTGTTCTATCATATAACCAACCATATTTGCATCCACTTATATCACTTATTCCCATTGATTCATTATAGTAACATGTATTACTTGAAGTTACATTATTTGAATCCAAACAAAATCCTGTGATTGCTGTTAATTCATCAAATTCTGTATTACCTGTGATTTGTGCGACCTCATGAGCTGTTATTATTCTTGCTTTATAATCATTATAATCTATTTGGTATTGTGCTTTTCCTTCACCTAAATCTATTGAATAATTTGTTGGTGTTTCTGTCCCTTTCCAAGTATCTGTTTTTACTTTTAAACTTTTCAAAAATATATTACTTGGGCCTATTAAATTATCAGTTCCACCATCGCCCTCTCTAAATGCAGTTATAGCAACAACATTGTGATCTAATAGCAAATTTACTTTACTATCACCATAATCATTAAATGCATAAAATTTTAAACATCCATTTTGATTTCCTGTCCCATTTATTCCATTATAGTTTGTGTTACTGTTTTTTTCTGTATAATTATTACAAGTCTTACCTGTTGTTACATCAAAATATACGACAGCTCCATTATCATATATTTTATTTCCATATGTATATTCTATAGTCTTATCACTTACATTACATTTCTTAAGTGATACAGTACCCTCATTTGATACATATACATCACATACTGTTTTAGCTCCATTATAATCTACTTTTAGTGTTGTTTTTCCATTTGTCAATATTTTACCATCTTCTGTTGTATATTTACCACTTGGTACAACATTTCCATTTAATTGTTCCTTAGCTACTGAGTTTTCTACTGCTTTACCATATAATTCTATACTTCTTTTTATACTAGAATTTTTGCTATCCTCTATTATATCTAGTACTATTGGGGTTGCGATTAATGCGATTATAGCGAGTATTACTATAACTGCTAATAGTTCTATTAGGGTAAATCCTTTACTATAGGTTACTCCCCCTCCCCAGGCCTTATTTTTTTTCATTTTTATCCCTACTTTCTTATTTAAACTACTCTAATTATACTAAAAAAATATAGATTAATCAATAATCTATATTTTAATTTCTAAAATTGTAATTTATCGTTTAAATAACTCTCTAATTCACTTATAGGTAATGTTATTTGCTTCATAGTATCTCTGTCTCTTATTGTAACAGTGTTATTATTTATTGTTTCATCATCTACAGTTATACAGAATGGAGTACCTATTACATCTTCTCTTCTATATCTTTTACCTATATTACCAGATTCATCATATGTAACCATGAATTTTTTTGATAATTCTCTATACAATTCAAAAGCTTTTTCACTATGAAATTTTTTTACAAGTGGAAGTACTGCTGCTTTATATGGAGCAAGTGCTGGATGTAGACCTAATACTTCTCTTGTTGATCCATCTTCTAGAGTATCTTCTCTATATGAATCACATAAAACAGTTAAGACTAATCTCTCTACTCCAAGAGAAGGTTCTATTACATAAGGAATATATTTTTCGTTTGTCTCTGAATCTAAATATTCCATTGATTTACCTGAAAACTTTTGATGTTGTTTTAGGTCATAATCTGTACGACTTGCGATTCCCCAAAGTTCTCCCCAACCAAATGGAAATTTATATTCTATGTCAGTAGTAGCATTACTATAAAAACATAATTCTTCTTTAGAATGATCTCTAAGCCTTAAATTAGATTCTTTTATACCTAATGAAATTAAGAAATTTTTACAATATTCTTTATAATGTTTAAACCAATCTAATTCAGTACCAGGTTTACAAAAAAATTCTAATTCCATTTGTTCAAATTCTCTTACCCTAAATATAAAATTACCAGGAGTTATTTCATTTCTAAAACTCTTTCCTACTTGGCCTATACCAAATGGCACTTTAAGTCTTAAACTTCTTTGTACATTCAAGAAGTTAGTAAATATACCTTGAGCTGTTTCTGGTCTTAAATAAATTGTACTTTTAGAATCTTCTGTAACTCCTTGAAATGTTTTAAACATTAGATTAAATTGTCTAATATCAGTAAAATCACTTTTACCACATTTTGGACATTTAATATTATGTTCTTTTATATATGAAATAAGTTCTTCATTACTCATTCCACCAGCATCTTCTACACCATCATCCTCTACTAATTTATCTGCTCTATGACGTGTTTTACAAGCTCTACAGTCTATTAGAGGATCTGAGAAGGTTGCTAAATGTCCTGAAGCTTCCCAAGTTTTTGGATTCATAAGTATTGCACTATCAAGACCAACATTATTAGGATCTTCTTGTACAAATTTCTTTAACCAAGCTCTTTTTATATTATTTTTTAATTCTACTCCTAAAGGGCCATAATCCCAAGTATTAGCAAGTCCATCATATATCTCACTTCCTTGAAATATAAATCCATATTGTTTACATAAATTTACTAGTTTTTCCATTGTTAAATTGTTCATAAAATTCTTCCTCTCTATTTTCTAAGCTTTTTAAATATAATCCTTCCATAAAATCTACTTTAGGTTTAATTAAATTTATTATAGGGTTACTGTTTGATATTATTATTTTGTTATCATAACAAATTTTTAAATTATTATATTTATGATTACTGAAAAATATTCTTACCCAATTTCTAAATTCTGTATCACATACAATATCTAATTCTTCCTTACTTCTTTCTTTTAATAGTCCATTTGAGTCTAAATCAAATTCTAAAAATATTGTTGGACCTTTCTTCATTATTGGTGAATTTGTAAGCATATCTATATTTGATCTATTATGACTGGCTGTCAAATAAATACATTCGTAATCTTCTTTTTTTAATTTATTAAATATATTATTAAATGATTTAATTAAAATATTATCAACCTTATTCATCATAATAGAATTTTTAATGTTTTTTAATGTAATAATTGAACCGTCATCACTTTTTAATATTAACAAATCTTCTATTTCCTGAGTACTATAAATATTACCAGTTATTATTGATCTTTCTAAATCAGCATATAATTTGATATCGCTATAATATTTTGTCTCACTTAGTATATTATTACCATCTAAAGTTACCGATTTAGCAATCAGTTCTCCACTATCAAAAAATTCTAAATTAGTTTTTTTCATATATCCTCCATAAATAAAAAAACTTCTAGATTATAAGGACGATTTAATCGTGGTTCCACCTTACTTATTCTAGAAGAATATCTCTTTAAATATATTGCTCTTGGTTTCCAAGCCAGTCATCACATTTAATAATATTGCTTGTATTATAATCCAAATTATTAATTATGTCAATACTATTGACATACACCTTCACCTGGTTTAGCACCTTCAACATATGTTTTATTCATAAGTTCACATGAAGATTTAGTAATAGAATCTTGTAAGTAACCACCTAATAATTTAACTAAACTTACTACAATAACACTTATAACTGCAATTATAAGTAAATATTCTACTAAAGCTTGACCTCTATTATTTAATCCCTTCATATAATAACCTCCAGTACTATTACAATTTTATAACTTTTTTGCAACTTTGTCAATATATGTGCTACAATATAATTGGTGATAATGTGAATATATTTATAGATAATAAAATTGTAGAAATTAAGGTTTGTAAAAATGTTTTTAGCAGATTTAAAGGTCTTATGTTCGAAAACGAAATTAATGAAATTTTATGTTTTCCTAAATGTAATTCTATCCATACTTTCTTTATGTTTAAACCTATCGATGTTTATATGACAGATAAATACTTTAATATTAAATATATTTATAAAAATTTAAAGCCTTGGAATATTATCCTTCCAAAAAAAGATGCTTATTATACATTTGAATTTCCAGTAAATATAGTAAATTATAAATTAAATGAAAAAATAATTATTAAAAAAGATTGAAAACTCAATCTTTTTTAATAATTTATTTCATTTTTGGTAACATTTTCTTCCTGATAACCCCATAAATTTCCTATGTTAGTTTCACCTTCTATAGTTGATTCTGATATTACATTTCTATAATTTATTATTGTTTCAGAATTCTCAATCGATCCTGTTATACCGCCCAATTTATCTTTTCCTTTTACATTAGATTTAGAATAGATATCTGTTAAATAATTGCTACCTAAATTTAATAGCCCTATTACGCCTCCTATACCATCTTCATTTCCAATTACTTCAGCATATGATTTTATATTTTCAATTGTATTTCCACTAGGATAACCTGTAAATGTTCCTATCACTCCACCTAAATAATTATTTCCTGTTACTTTAGCATATGATATAACATTTGTTAACTTACAATTGTTTTGAAAGTGGCCTACTACTCCACCTACACCCGTATATCCTGTAACTATTGATTCTGATACTAATCTATCTGCAGTACTATTTGTAATAATTTCACCAACTATTCCACCTGTGCCTAAATCAGAATCAGTTCCTTCTTTTTTTATAATTGAATTACTATAAGAATTACTTAATGAACTGTTTTTTTGTAATACTCCGACTACACCACCTATATATTTAGTTATACCAGTTATAGTACTATTATATGAATGTAAATTTGATGCACTAGTACCTGTAGCAAATCCTACTATTCCACTAATAGTATTATTTGCTTTTGCATATACATTATCCACTATTACATTATTAATTTTACTATTTTTAACATAGGCTCCTAAAGCTCCAATATACTTGTATCCAGTTAAATAAGCATCCTTAATTGTTAAATTATTTATAACGGCTGAATCTATATATCCAAATAATCCTATTCCAAAAATATCATACGCATTTTCTATTTTCTCAATAGACTTTGTTATATATATACCACTTATTATATTATTATTTCCCTCGAATGTTCCTTTAAAATAATTTATTTGACTTGAAGATTTGGCTACTCCTATTGGTATCCATTCTGTTCCTAGTTTATTTCCATCTTTATCATATCTTCCACCTAAGTCTAGTGATGCATCTAGTGATATTGTTTTACCTTCAAATGTTTCACCATTATTTACTTGTTGTGCAACCCATGCAAGTTCACTTGCCTTTGTTATATGATAAATACCATTACTATCTGCTGTTATCTCTTTTATTGTCTTTCCATCCCATTTATCTATTTTATTTAATTCTTTTCCTGTTGTTACTTTTTCATTTTGTATTAATTTTATATCTTTTATTTGTCCTTGTTCTATTACTAGTATTCCAGATTCAAAGTTATAATTTTTTATGTCTACTTTTATTTCTTTATCTTTATATTTTAAATTTCCTTTGTTATCTATTATATATGTTCCATCTTCTAATCCATCATTCATGGCACTTGTAGCTATTGCATTTTCTGCTGCACTCTTATACATATTTGCTGATTCTCTTATACTAGAATTCTTACTATCCTCTATTATATCTAATACTATTGGTGTTGCAATTAGGGCGATAATGGCTAGTATTACTATGACCGCTAATAATTCTATTAATGTAAATCCTTTTTTCATATTTTTTCCAACTTTCTTATTTTTAACTATTTTTATTATACTAAAAAATGATTGAATAATCAATCACTTCCTTAAATTCTCACTAATCATTTCTAAATCGTCTGTTAATTGTTCTACTCTAGATATAATCCTTTTTGCTTTAACTTCATCTACTCCATTTTTAGAATTAGAAAGATGTGATTCTAGTTCTTTTAAATTTAAATTAGATGTAAAAAATGTTGTTAAATTATTATCCATTCTATATTGCAATAAAGGGCATAATATTTCATCTCTATTCCAAGCTGTTAGTCCTTCTGCACCTATATCATCTATTAAAAGCAAAGGTACTTTTTTTACATATTCAAATTTTTGTTTAAAATCATCATAAAATGCTTGTCTTAAAAATTCCGGCCAAAAAATTATACAACTTTTATAATTCTTTTTAGCTAATTCATTAAAGATAGCTGCTATTAAATATGTTTTACCACACCCAAAATTTCCGTGTAAATAAAGTCCCTTACATTTTTCATTATTTTCAAATTTATCTAAAAAATCCATTAACCAATTAATTGTTTTAAATCTATTTTTATCTGTTTTATATATATTATCAAGTGTTGCTTCTTTTACATATTCTGGTGTATTAAAGAACTTTATATTATTTAAATGTTTATTCTTATTTATTATAGCTTCTTTATATTTACATGCTTTATAAGTAAAACATAAGTTACCATTAACATTTACTGGTATGTAACAAAAACCCTCTACTTTATTTAAACAATCTAATAAATTTTTACAGTTTTTACAATGTTCAAATTCTTTAGAACACTCTTCTAATATTGAAGTATATTTTTTTAATTCTTCATCTTTTATTTTTAAATTTTTAGTTATTAACTTGAAATTTGGATTAGATAAAGCCTTTTTATACTCAGTGTCTAAATCTAATTTATTTAAATTTATATCATCTATATTATCAAGAATATTGTGCATAATTAACTCCTTTTCATACGACTTTCTAGTTTCTTAATTTCTTCTTCTGTAGCTCTATTTTCTTTTATTTCTTTATTCATCCATTCTGGAGTTGTATTAACAACTCTTTTTGTTGTCTTAGTACTTATTGTTTTTTTCTTTTTATATTCTTCTTCAGCTATGTTCATAGCATCCTCTACTGTTTCTATACCACTTTTCTTCCATTGTGAAGCTATTACCTCTACAAAAGATTTAATTAATTTATTATTATTTATTCTAAGTACATAATCAACAAGAACATTAACTACTCCAGGTTTTAAATCTAAATCTATCAATAAATAAGATACTATAGATAGATCACTACTAGTGGGATTACCTGTTTTATATTTACTTTTTATAAAATCATATGGACTAGTTGTTTCAAATAAATGAATCATACGAGATCTATTAGATGTATCTAATTTTTCTTTTCTTAAATATTCTGGTTGATTTTTATATATTATACTAGGTAATTTACCCATATTATCATACCTATAATATTTGCTAGCATTTTCTTGTAATAATTTTTTATCTATTGTATGTCTATCTGATATAGAATTTCTAATAAGTTCTACCATATCATCATTATCATAATTATATATATATGATATTTTATATAAAAAGTCTTTCATATCTTTTGTAAGCGATTTTTTATTTAACATTTCATCACTTATAAATTCCAATATAGTATTAATGTCTATTTTAGATAATATTTCTAATTTTCTATAATTAGATTTTTTTATATCATATATTAAATTATCATTTAAAGGTACTGATGAGAATGCGAAAACATCACTAAATTTACTAGTTGTATCTTCATATTCTCTTAAGTTTATTTTAGGGATTTTAAAGAATCCTACTATTCTTTCATACTCTAACTTACCTACTGCATTAAATAAAGCCATGTTAAGTATTGGATTATTTATAAATTCAAATGCACTTATAGGTGAATATATTTCATATACAAAATTATTTATATTACCTTTTTTTAAATATGTTTTAATAAGACCTATTGCTTCTAATTTTATTTTAGCATCTATAAATTCAGAACTGCTAATCATCATATCCCTTAATATATGATGATGTGTCCATTCATTCGATAATAATTCTGATTTATCTAAATAAGACCATAAAGTATAATACAAACTTATAGCCTGTGATCCTATTATTGGTTGATACAATAACATAAGTAAATTTCTATCAGAATCATTTAACATAGTCTTATTAACTACTATAAAAGTATCTGCAGGAAGTACATTTACCATAAATAACCCTCCAATCTATATATATTTTAACACATTTAAATATTAAAAAAAAGATTGATTAAACAATCTTTTATAAAAGTGCGATTAAATTTGCCATATTAGTAAAAGTAATCTTTTTAGTTTCATCTGTTATAGTATCAAGTTTAGTTTTAAGTATATAAGCTAAACTAACAATTCTTACATCACCATTTTCATCTTTATAAATTTATATCTATTATAATTTATCAACCTTATATATCTAAACTATATGGATCATTTGCTATACCTTTACCATTTGTTACATAAACGTTTTTAGATAATGTAATAACTGGGCGGACTGCTACCAACATGCTAGATATGTAAACCGGGAAAACATCTCCATTATTTGACATAATTGACATAAGAATAAGCGAGTTTTCCCACCTATTTATAAGCCAATATGAGTTATTTAAGTCATTTCCTGTATACATTTCTCCCCAACTTGGTAAAACTACATTAAGTATCACTTCTCCATCTTCATCCAAAACATTATAATCTCTCCCATAATTAGTTGTTGTTAATTTAAATACTGTTGGTATTATCATACTCTTTGTTTTATCACTATACCAATTATAAAAACTATTTGTTGCATTATTTAAATAGTATGGTAAGTTTTCTCCTGTGTTAACAGTGAATTCTCCTTCACCTTCCATTAAATCAAACCTGTTATGATTTGTACATCCTCCTAAATAAGAATCTCCTGACATGTTTTCTTCTCCATATTTCTTTTCTGGTGAATACAAACAACTTGTTAATCCTTCTCCCGTATCTATACTATAGAATGATATATAAATATTACTTGATGCAGATATTGTATTAGGTAAATTTCTTAATACATCTGCCCTTTCTACTTTTATACTTCCATCACTATTTATCTCTACTATCCTATATCTTACTTTTGATGTGCTTGTTTTATTACTTACTTTATTTACATATGACTCTGTAAACTCTGTCACATATGGATTATTTGATTCATCTAAATATACATAATCTCCTACTTTGCCTAAGTTAAGCTTTGTATTTTCTTTTAAACTTCTTTCACTACTTAATATATATGGATTAGATCTTGTTCCTTTTCCACCTTTTACTAGTACATTATCTTTTATACTTATTACTGGTCTTACTCCAAGACCACCCCCATTTGTATCATAATTTTTTGTTGATAAATAATTTAGCGTTGTTGTATACCAATCCTTATTTAATACTGTTTTGGTTGGTGTTATAAGCCAAGAATTTTCGAATTCATCTAAATATGATTCCCCATCTTGAATTGTACTAGCGTCTTTTGCATATATATAATCTTCATATGTTAACAGTCCTACTTTTTCTGTTATTTTATTTGTACAAGATGTCATTTTTGTATATGAGTCTGGTGTTACATCAACAGGATCTATACAAAACTCGGTTTCTTTAATTATATCTGTTCTTTCTAATTTACTATAAAAGTATTCGTTTAACCATTTCTTTACCCAAGATGAGTTCCAATCATTTGTTGTTCCATAAGATATTGCTGTTAGTGATACTGGTGATACTAACTTAATTGTATTATTTGTATCATTTGTCTCTATTACTTCCCATAGTTGTCCTGAATACAGTACATAGTTATTCATTGTTGTTTGTTCTTCTTTTGTTCCATATACTTTATTTACTGTATTTCCATTTACTACTACATTCTTTTTTATATGATTTGTATCGTCCTCTATCAATGATTTTAATGTTTTATAATCTTTTAAGTTATCTCTTCCCTCATAATAAAATATATAGTCTGTATCATTCATATATACAAATACTTTGTTATTATCATCTTCATCTGTATTTTGTATATATCCTTTACTTTTTAATTCTCCTATTGTTATTACGCTTGGAGCTGATTCATTTTTTGTTTCATATTCTGATACTATGTAAAGTTTAGCTGCTCTTTCTATATTTTCTATACTTCTTTCTTTGGCTGAAGCTTTACTATCATCTATTATATCTAATACTATTGGTGTAGCTATTAAAGCGATTATAGCTAGTATTACTATAACTGCTAAAAGTTCTATTAGGGTAAATCCTTTACTATAGGATACCCCCCCCCCAGGCGTTATTTTTTCTCATTTTTTACCCTCTTTCTTATTTTTACTATATTTATTATACTAAAAAAGAATTGAAATTTCAATCTTTTTCTGTTAGTATTCTAGCCATTTTTACACCAGCGCATGATGCCATCATAAGACCTGTTGTAAGTCCTCCACCATCACCTATTGAATATAGTCCTTTAACACTCGTCATAAAATGTTTATCAAGTACTACCTCATTACTATAAAATTTGATTTCTGGACCATATAGTAAATTATCGGGATGAGCAAATCCTTCTACTACTTTATCTACATCCTTTATAAATTGTAATATATCTGTCATTGTTCTATAGCCTAATCCATATGTTAAATCTCCTGGCACTGCACCTTTTAATGTTGGTTGTACTGAGTTATTTTTTAAATCATCTTCCCATGTTCTTCTTCCCCTATATATATCTCCTAATCTTTGAACCATTATAGAGTTTCCACCTAATCTATTTAGATTTTGTGCGACATTTTCACCATATTCAATTGGTTTATCAAATGGATATGTAAAGTGATGAGATACTAATATAGCTAAGTTTGTATTAGTACTTTTTCTGTTTTTATATGAATGTCCATTTACAAGTGTTAATCCATTATCATATACCTCAGCTGATACAAAACCACTTGGATTTTGGCAAAAAGTTCTAACTTTATCTCCATAAGGGAATGGTCTACCTATAAACTTTCCTTCATACATATATTCATTTATTTTTGACATTATTTTATCTGGTAACTCATAACGAATACCTATATCTACACTACCCATTTTAGTTTCTATATTATGTTCCTTACAAATATCACTAAGCCATGATGCTCCTTTTCTACCTACTGCAAGAACTACTTTATCTGAATATATTTCTTCATTTTTATCTTCTTTTATTTTATGTATTTTTACACCTTTAACTTGATTATTTTCTATTATTAAATCTTTTACCTCTGTTTCAAATAACATATTTATATCATGATCTAATAAGTACTTTTCTATTTTTCCATATAATATATGTGCTTTTTCTGTACCTAAATGTCTTATAGGATATGATACTAAATTTAAATTTTGTTTGTTTGCTTTATCTTGTAGTTTCTTTATTTCATCCATATGATCTATTCCATGTAATTTAGGATCAGCTCCAAAACTTAAATAAACATTATCTGTATATGCTAACAAATCATATATCTCTTTTTCAGTCATATATTCTTTAAAATAACCACCATCATTACCACCTAGATATATACTACCATCTTTATCTCTAGACGATAAATGATATGAATTTAATTTACCATCAGAAAAAGCTCCTGCTCCTGAAAAACCACATGTTATATTACAATAAGGTTTACAATTTAAACATTTTCCTACTTTTTCCATAGGACAAACTCTTTTTTCCACACTTTTACCCTGATCTATTAATAAAACATTTTTATAATTATTAAGTTTTATTAACTCATAAGCTAAGAATGCTGCACTTGGACCCATTCCAACAACTATTAAATCATACTTCATATTATCACTACTTTCTAACACTATAATTGTACTATACCAGCTACAAAAATACAACAAAAAAAGATATAAAAATTATATCTTTAAATATTTTCTAACTGCTTTAGCACTTCCAAACATACCTACTATCATACCGATTGCCAAAAGTACAAGTGATATTATGTATATAAATGGATTTGGATCTATTAATTTAATAAATTGTGTAAATAACTGTCCACCAAAATGATCATATAAAGCAGTATAGCCATATAAAGTAGTGATTATTGGAATTATTGATCCAAGAGCACCTAATAATAATCCTTCAAATATAAATGGTATTTTAATATTTATGTTACTAGCACCTACAAGTCTCATAATCTCTATTTCTCTTTTTCTTGACATTATTGTTATTTTAATTGTATTAGTAATTAAGAATGCTGTTACTATTATAAGAGCTACTACAATTACTACAGAACCTTTTCTTACCATATCAAATACAGCTACAAGTTGTTCTACCATACCTTCACCATATTTTACAACTGCTATATGATCTATATCTTTTAATTCATCAGCAGTCTTTTTAATTAAATTAATATCAGTTACTTTAATTTGATATGTATCTTGAATTGGGCTTTCTTCTCTAGTCCATCCTTCCATTACTCCTTTAAGTACATCTGATGATTTAATCATTTCATCTGTTATATCCATTTTATCTCTATAAGTTACATTTTCTTTTTCTACATTATCAAGTGTTAATATTTGATCATAAACTTGATTTTTTTCTTCTTCTGTTATATCTACATCAAGGAATGCTACTATTGTTACATCTTTTTCTACTATTTCAGTAAAATTATTTACATTTAAAAATAAAACAAAAGATACAGCTACTACTATAAGTGTTATTGTTATACAAGAAATAGAAGCTAAAGATAATGAGAAATTTCTAAAAACGCTTTTAAATGAATCTCGAATATTTCTACCAAGTATTCTAAATGCCTTCATTTTTATATTCTCCTTCCTTATAATCTTTAACTATTCTACCAGAATCTAATAACACTGTTCTTTTCTTTAATTTATTAACTATATCTATATCATGTGTAACCATTATTATAGTAGTACCTAACTCATTAATTGCCTCTAAGACATCCATTATTTCTAAGCTAGTTTTTGGATCCAGATTTCCTGTAGGTTCGTCACATATTAATATTTTAGGACCGTTTACTATAGCTCTGGCAATAGCAACTCTTTGTTGTTCTCCACCTGATAAATGATTTGGATATTGCTTAGCTTTACTTTTTAAACCTACTAAATCCAAAACCTTCATAACTTTTGCATGTATTTCATCTTTAGGAAGTCCTAATACTTCAAGAGCAAATGCTACATTCTCATAAGCTGTTGAATTAGGTAGTAAATGGTAATCTTGAAAAACTACACCTATTTTTCTCCTTAATTTATAAACTTTTCTATTTTTTATTTTACCAACATCAAGTCCACCTACAAGTATTTTTCCGCTAGTTGGTTTCTCTTCTCTATAAAGCATTTTAATTAATGTACTTTTACCACATCCAGTAGAACCTATAACAAATACAAACTCTCCTTTTTTTATACTTAAATCCATATCATATATTGCAGTTGTTCCTGTTTTATATGTTTTTTTAACATTCTTTATTCTTATTAAATCCATAATATCACCTACTCTATTCCTTCTGATTGATAAACATCATTTATAAGTATAACAGCGTCTTTATCAATCATAAGTATTCCTTCTTTAGCAAGAAAATACTCTTTTGTTGGAATTGCACACATTATAACTTTTTTTCTATCTCCTGTGTATCCTCCACGACCTTCTAATACAGTAACACCTCTACCAAGATTATTTATTAAAAATCTCTTTATATCTGTTTCATGCTCAGTTATTATAAAAAATGATTTTGAATTAGAAAGTCCTAATAAAAGTTTATCATTTAACATACTAATTATATAAATGACAATTAAAGAATACATAACATTTTCCCAAGCATATAAAGCTCCATTTTTTGTTATAAAAAATCCTGAACTAAGTATTATTATAACGTTAAATATTTTTATTGCTTTTCCAATAGATATTTTCATATATTTTGACATTATTTGACATATAATATCACTTCCACCTGTAGAAAATCCATATTTAAATGTAAGCCCTGAACCTATTCCATGTATTAATGCTCCAAATATAGTAATCAATAACATATTATTTACATCAAACTGAATAGTGTTTGCTAGGTTTCTTGTAAGATATACAAATATTGGATATAGTATTGAACCTATTACTGAATACTTCGTAACCTCTCTACCCAAAAACATAAAGCTTATTATAAGCAGTATTATATAACTTACTAAAATAAATATAGAAGATGGTATACCTGTTACATTTCTAACAACAATAGATATACCTGAAATTCCACCTGTTACTATATTATTAGGAGCAAAAAATACATTGAATGCGAATGCTATAAAAAAGCACCCTATTATTAAGAAAAAATATCTAGTTATTCTTCCTTTTTTATCTAGCATTTGTAATATATTATTTTCTTTTTTCTTTTTAAAAAACATCCTACTTCACTCCTAATTTTAAATTATCATATATAAACTTTTCTAAATCTCCATCAAGTACTTTATCAACATTAGCGTTCTCAGTATTTGTTCTATGATCTTTTACAAGAGTATAAGGACACATCGTATATGTTCTTATCTGAGATCCAAAATTAATCTCACTATTATCACCCTTAATACTCTTTAATTCTTTCTCTCTTCTTTCTACTTCTAATTGATATAACTTATTTTTAAGTACTGACATACATGTTTCTTTATTTCTTATCTGACTTCTTTCATTTTGACAAGTTACAACTATCTTAGATGGAAAATGAGTAATTCTAACTGCACTTGGTGTTGTATTCACTCCTTGCCCACCATGCCCTGATGCACAATATGTATCTACTCTTATATCAGATTCTTTTATTTCGATATCTACATCTGTTTCATTATATAAAGGTGTTACATCTATAGATGCAAATGATGTGTGTCTTCTTTTATTTGAATCAAATGGACTAATTCTAATTAATCTATGAACACCTTTTTCATTTTTTAAATATCCATAACTATTTTCGCCATGTACAATAAAAGATACACTCTTAATACCAGCCTCATCACCATACTGTAAATCCAAAAGTTCTTGTTTTTTATTATTTTTTTCACACCATCTAGTATACATTCTATATAACATACTAGCCCAATCACAACTCTCGGTTCCACCCGCACCCGGATGTATATCTATAATACAATCACAAGAATCGTATGGACCATTTAATAATAATTCTAATTCTATATTTTCTAAATCAGTTTCTAATCTTGGTATATCTTTTTCTATTAATACTTTCATGTCTTCATCTGATTCAGTTTTTAATAAATTTATTACTTCTAAATTAGATTCAATATTTATTTTTAAATCTTCTAATTTTTTTATTTTATTTTTTAATGAATTTAATTCATCTACTATTTTTGAACTATTATCTTTATCAAGCCAAAATGAAGAATCATTCATAATGTTCTCTAATTCTTGTATTCTTTTTTTCTTATTATCAGGGTCAAAGTGACCTCCATAGATCATTTACTTTATTATTTAGTTTTGTATATACGCTAAGTATTTCATTTAATTCCATACCATCACCATAAACATTTTATCACATTTATATATTTTTTTAAAGCCTATGAAGAAAAAAACTAAAGTTTATTTATCTTGAATTAACTTCATTTTTCAATTTTTATATTAACTTTTTTATTATTTTCCACACAAAAAGGAGAATTCTATTCTCCATTTCTTACTTTTGCATTCAATTTATTTTCTACATCAGAAATAATTTTATTAAATATAGTCATTACTTCTTCTTCTGTTAAAGTTCTAGTAGAATCTTCAAATTTTAGGTTATAAGCTATAGATTTTTCATTCTCTAAAACTTTATCTCCAGTATATAAATCAAATACATCTATACTATTTAACAATCTTCCACCTGATTTTTTTATAACATCCTCTATTTCCTTATTTGTTATATTTTTATCTACTACGAATGCTACATCTTTTGATATACCTGGATATCTATTAGCTTCTTTATATTTTATTGGTTTGATACTCTTAGAAAGTAATTTAGTCATAGAAAATTCAGCTACATATATTTCGTCTTTTTCTACTTCTGGATGTATTCTACCAATAATACCTATAGGTTCTCTATCTAAAAGAATTAAAGCACTCATACCAGGATGCATACTAGGTATACTATCTACAGTGAATGTATATCTATTTTTAAATCCTAAATAATCTAATACATTTTCTATTATTCCTTTTATTAAATAAAAATCTACTTTTATAACATTATTTTGCCATACATTATTTATATAATTACCTTTCATTAGAAGCGCTACTTTTGTATCTTCTACATAATTTTTATCATAAGTTTTACTTATTTCATATATATTTACATCATTTACTTTACGAGCTTTATTGTAATTATATGTATTTAATAATGATGGTAATATTGATGTTCTTATAACTGACTTATCATAACTCATAGGATTTGGTAGAGATATTTGTTCTTTATTATCATATTTAAATAACTTAGCCATATCAGCGCTAGTTAATGTATATGTTTTACATTCATTAAGACCTAAAGTCCTAAGTCTTTTTGAAATAGTTTTTCTATATTTTACATCACCTATATATTCTCCTTTTTTAACCGGTATACTAGGTAATGTAGAAACTAAATTATGATAACCATAAAGTCTTCCTATTTCCTCAGCTATATCATTTACATTAGGATCTATATCAAGTCTTCTATTTGGTATAGTAACAGTAAATTCTTCTCCATCTAATTTATAATCAAAATCAAGTCTTCCAAGTTCTACTTTCATATCATCTGTACTTATAGTAATACCTAAAAGTTTATTTATATCACAAGCTTTAAACTTAACAACTTTTTCTTTCTTTTCTAAAGTATCATGAACTACCATTCCTGTTAAAACTTTTGCATTTGCATACTTTTCTAATAAATAGCAAGCTCTATCTATAGCATTTTTAGTATATTCATAATTTAGACCTTTTCCATATCTAATAGATGCTTCACTTCTCAAATTAAGTGTACTTGCCGTATATCTAATACTAACAGCATCAAATATTGCACTTTCTATTAATATATTTTTAGTATTGGAGTCTACCTCTGTATTAAATCCACCCATAACACCTGCTATACATACAGCTTTTTCTCCATCAGTTATTACTATATCTCTATTTGAAAGTGTTCTCATCTTTCCATCTAATGTAGTAATTTCTTCTTTATCGAAAGCATCTCTTACTACTATTTTATTTCCCAATTTATCTTTATCAAAAAAATGCATTGGTTGTCCATATTCAAGCATTACATAATTAGATATATCAACAACGTTGTTTATAGGTCTCATACCTGCTGATATAAGTCTTTTTTTTATAAATTCTGGAGACTCTTTTATTTCTACATCACTTACCATTTTAGCTAAATAATATGGACACTTATTAGTTTCTACATCAAGTTTAAAATGGTCATTAATATTATCTTTAATTTCACTGTAATTAGCTTCTGGTAGTGTTACTTTTCTATTTAATATAGCAGCAATTTCATAAGCAAAACCTATGTGATAATAACAATCATTATTTCTATGTTTATGAACATCTAATTCATATAAAGTATCATCAAGTTCTAAATATTTTAGAGGATCTTCCCCAACAGGAGCAGACTCTGGTAATTCTTCTATACCTCTATTATAGTTTTCTTCTGTTTTTTCTTCTAATCCAAGTTCAAATAAAGCACATATCATACCATTAGATTCTTCTCCTCTAATTTTACCTGCTTTTATTTCAAAATCACCTGGAAGAACTGCGCCTGGAAGAGCTACTATAACTTTTATACCTTCCCTTACATTACTTGCGCCACATACAATTTGCTTAACACTATCTCCTACATTTACTTTACATACGTGCAGATGATCACTATCAGGATGATCAACACAAGATATTACTTCACCTATTACTAAATTATCTATATGATTTGTAATAACCTTTTCTACATTAACTCCTGCTTTAGTAATTTTAACAGCTAATTCTTTTAAATCTTGATCTTCTATATCTATATAATCTTTTACCCAATTTAAACTAATCATTATTCCACATCCTTTCTATCAAAAGTTTTTAACTCTCTTAAATCAGTTTGATAGAATGTTCTTATATCGTTTATTCCATACTTTAACATAGCAAGTCTTTCAGCACCAAATCCAAATGCAAAACCAGTCCATTCTTTTGGGTCATATCCACAGTTTTTAAGTACATTGGGATGAACCATTCCTGCTCCACTTACAGTAATCCATCCAGTATTTTTACAGATATTACATCCTTTTCCATGACAATTAAAACAACTAATATCAGTTTCTACTGATGGTTCTGTAAATTGATAATAACTTGGTCTAAACCTAGTTTGAATATCATTACCAAATAATTTTTTAGCAATCTCATCAAAAGTTCCTTTTAAATCAGATAAACTAATATTTTTATCAACAAGTAATCCTTCTATTTGCATAAATTGATGTGAATGAGTAGCATCATCATCATCTCTTCTATAAGTTTTACCTGGACAAATCATTCTAATTGGAGTCTTCCCTTCACCTTTTAACATAGTACGAGCTTGTACAGGAGATGTTTGACTTCTTAAAAGAATTTTTTCATCTTCAATATAAAAAGTATCTTGAGCATCACGTGCTGGATGACCTTTTGGTATATTTAACAATTCAAAATTAAACTTATCTTCTTCTATTTCTGGTCCATCAACTACATCATATCCCATAGACATTAAAAGTTCTTCTACTTCTTCTACTACTTTTTCAAGTATATTAGGAGCTCCTAAATTTATTTTAGTAGATGGAAGACTTATATCTATTTTTTCACTCTCTAAACGTTTATTTATTTCTTCCTCTTTTAACTCTTTTAATTTAGAATCATATGCATCATTAAAAGTATTTCTTACAGTATTTACTTGCATTCCATATTCTTTTTTATCAGTAGCTTCTTTAATACCACTTTGAAGTTCTGTAATTATACCTTTTTTACCCATATATTCTTGTTTTAAATCATTTAATTCTTTTATACTTTGTATTGAATTAACTTTTTCTTTTATTTCTTTACACAAAATTTCTACTTTTTCTTTCATAAATACCTCCCAATAAAAAAACTATTATAAATATAGGGGTGAAATTATCCACGGTACCACCCTATTTCATAATAGTATTATGCACTCTACTAGTTAACGCCTAGTTACGTTATAAATTTTGGTTTATAATGCTAAAAAGTGAATTCATGTATCTTAATTATTAGTTTACACCAACCACTAACTCTCTTTAAATCACGGATACATTACTACTCTTTTATCCTCGCTTTAATGAGATTATATCACAAATAATAATTAAGGTCAATTATTTATTTTATATATATTTTCTATAACTTTGACTTTAATACTTCTATTACTGGACGAACTCCAAATCCATATTAATTATACTAATTTTTATTATTTTTGTAAATAAAAAAAGGAAATCAAGAAAAAAAATAGAATGATATATATGGAGGTGATGTTATAGTTAAATTCTATAAATTAAAAAATGATGCTGTTTTTAAAGCTGTTTTCTGTAAAGAACATAATAGAGATTTATTACAAGATTTACTTGTAGAAACTTTAAATCGTAAGGTTAATATTATTAGTATTAATACTCCTGAGATTTTAAAAAATAATATCTATGAAAAAGGTAGAACTTTAGATGTTTTAATTAGATCTGATAATATGCTTATTAATGTTGAAATTAATACTTATGTTTCTAATTCTTTAAGAAGAAGGAATGCTGGATACATATTTAAAAAATATAGTGAACTTACTCGTATGGGTGACTCTTATAATTCTATGCCTATGGTTATTCAAATTAATTTAAGTGATTTAAATAATAAAGAGATATGTTATAAATATAGTTTATATGATAAAACTAATAATAAAACATATATAGATAATCTAGAAATATATGAATATAATATTACTAAAATTAAAGAGATGTGTTATAATAAACCTAGCAGGTATAAGTTACTTAGTTTACTTGATTGTGACTTAGAAGAACTTAATGCCTTAAAGGGAGACGATAAAGTGGAAAGAATAAAGGAAGAGATTAAATATTTAAATGAAGATCCAGAGTTTGTTAGATATATGAGTGATGAAGATGAAGCAAGACTTCTTAAGAATACATTAAAGACTGATGCTTATGAGGAAGGTGTTGAAGATGGTATAGAACAAGGTATTCAGCAACAAAAAGAACTTAATGAGCAAGAGTTAAAACAACAAAGGATTTCTACAGCTAAAACATTAAAAGAGAACAATGTTTCTATAGATATAATTATTAAATCAACAGAACTTACAGAAGATGAAATAAACAGCATATAAAAGAATTGGAACAACAATCCAATTCTTTTGTTTATATTATAAATTTTAATATATTATCTAAATCATTTAAAGTCGATTTATCCCCATGACCTGGATATATAACTATATTTTTATTATATTTTTTCATTTTGTTTAAACTATTTATCATATCTTTTTTACGACCACCCAGTAAATCCATTCTACCAATTGTTCCTTTAAATAAAAAATCACCTGTAAACATTACATTATATTCTTTAAAATATATTGTTATAGAATCCTCTTTATGTCCGGGAGTATATATAACATTAAACTTAAATTTATCTATATAATATTCTTTTTCTTCCAGATTTTCTTTTTTTAATATTAATGAATTATTAAAATAATTTAGGGCTCCTATATGATCAAAATGACTATGAGTAATTATTACACCAACAACCTCTTTATCACCTATTTTATCTTTTATTTTTTCATATTCATCTCCAGGATCTATTACAATACACTTACCATTTATACTAAGTATATAACAATTAGTTTCTAAATTTCCTACAATAACTCTTTCTATTTTCATTTAATCACCAAATATATATTCTATTATTTTTTCTTTTATATCAGCTGGTAAATCAGTTGCGCTCGCTAAAGGATGTCCTCCTCCACCATAAAAACTAGCAAATACATTAGTAGGTTTATCATTTTTAATACCTCTAAAACTTATATGATCTTCCATATTTATTATACAAATAAAGTCTACTTTATCTTCATAAATATGAGCTAAATAATTACCAAGTTCACTTCGATATCTTGAAGCAAAAACAAAACCAATATTATAATTCTTTACTGACTTAATTATTACTTTATCTTTCATAGATTCTAAATAAAAACTTTTTTGTTCATTTAATGATTTTAATATAGTTAAATCTGTTTTAGAAAAATAAAATTCATTATGAGTCTCTAAAAATTCAGTATACATTTCTATAAAAGTATCCCTACCATAGAAATGTAATAAAGAATTTAAATTTTTAGCATCCTCAATTAAATCAGTAAATTGCCAAGTATCATTTTCTCTTACTAATTCAACAAATGTTATAACACTATTTTTTTTAAGTACATCAAAATCATAATTTTTTCTTAAATACTCATAAAATAAAGTTGTACCACATACTTTAAAACCATTCACATCTTCACTTACATAAGCAAAGTTATACTTGTTTAAATATTTTCTACTTTCATGATGATCAAATAATTTAAATTTTTCATGATATTTACTATTAATTATTTTTTTTGCACATTCTTCTTCTATTCCTAAATCTGTTATTATAATCTCATCATAAGAATCAAAATAATCATTATCTAAATTTTCCTCTATAAATTTACTTAAGTCATTTATATCAAATAATTTATATTCAAAATCTTCTTTTAATAAATTTAAAAGTATTATAGGAGATATACCATCTAAATCAGCTATATGTGACAATAATAGTTTCATACCTATTCTCCCTTCAATACTTCTTCTACTGGACCATAAGTTTTCCTATATCCATCAATTAATCCATAGGTATGAATTGCCTCAATATGTTTTTTAGTAGGATATCCCTTATGTTTAGCAAATCCATACATAGGATACTTTTTATCTATCTCATACATTTCTCTATCACGGGTTACTTTAGCAAGAACACTTGCAGCCGCTATAGTTATACTTTTAGCATCCCCTTTTATTATAGGAGTATGTGGTATATCTAAACTAGGTAATGGCATCGCATCTGTTAATACATGTTCTAAAGGTATTTGCTTTCTTACTTTATCAATTGCGATTAACATAGCCTTACGACTTGCTTCATATATATTAATCTCATCTATTTCTTTTGGAGTTACTTCACCAATACCATAAGCTATACAATTATTTATTATATAATCATAATACAAATCTCTTTTTTTTTCTGTTAATTTCTTTGAATCAGTTAATCCTTCACATTTAAAATCTTTAGGTAACACACAACATGCTGCAACAACATTACCATATAAAGGTCCTCTACCTGCCTCATCTGTACCACCTATGTAATTTACACCAGTCTTATATAATTCTTTTTCATATGCCCATAAATCCATATTATCACCTAATTCATTATATCACAAAAAGAAGAATTATTGATTTAATAATTCTTCTAATTTTTTCTTTTCTTCCTCTAATTTTTTTCTATCCATTTCAACTATATTAGAAGGTGCCTTATTTACATAATTTTCATTAGATAAAAGTTTTTCTCTTCTTGCTATAGAATCCTTTAATGTATTAATGGTATTTGCTTTTGCTTCTTTATCTTTTTCAGTTTCTAATTTTTCAAAGAATATTGTAGCCTTTATCTTATCTGAAGATACTTTATAAGATTTAATATCTAATGGTTTATCTATTAAATTATCTTGTATTTTTAACATCTTAATAATCATATCAATATTATCTTTTGTATAAAACAAAACTTTTAAATCTTTAGTCATATTATTTTCTGCTTTTATATTTCTAAAGTTTTTAATAAATTCTATTTCATCATCTACAATTTTTTCTTCTTCTTCAAATATATATTTTTTATCATATTTTGGATAATCAGACATCATAATTGAATCCTTATCTTTAATAGGTAATATTTGGTATATTTCTTCTGTTACAAAAGGCATAAATGGATGAAGTAATTTTAAAATTCCAGTCAAGACATAACAAAGTACTGATTTAGTAGTATTAGATTCTGTATTAAACTTAGAAAGTTCTATATAGTTACTACAAAAATCATCATATATAAATGAATATGTTTCACTACCAAATAAATTAAATTCATATTTATCCATATGTTTAATAGAACTATTTACTATTTTTTCATATTTGGATAATATCCATTTATCTTCAAGAGTTAAATTATCAAATGTATATTCTTTTAAATCTTCTATATTCATTAAAACAAACCTTGAAGCATTCCAAATTTTATTTATATAATTCCAAGTTGAAGAAAGTTTTGTTTCATCAAATCTTAAATCAGTTCCAAAAGAAACATCAGTATTTAAATAATATCTTAGAGCATCACAACCATATTTTTCAATCATATCAAACGGATCAACACCATTACCTAAAGATTTAGACATTTTTCTACCTTCTTTATCTCTTATTAATCCATGAATTATACAATCTTTAAATGGTCTAGTATGATTAAGTTCTAATGATTGAAACATCATACGAGCAACCCAGAAAAATATTATATCATAAGCTGTAACTAAGCAATCATTTGGATAATACCTTTCTAAATCTATAGTTTTTTCTGGCCAACCAAGTGTTGAAAATGGCCAAAGTGCACTTGAAAACCAAGTATCAAGAACATCAGTATCTTGAACCCATTCATCACCTTTTGGAGGCTCAATTCCAACATATACTTCATTACCTTTGTACCAAGCAGGTATTCTATGTCCCCACCAGAGTTGACGAGATATACACCAATCATGACAATCACTCATCCAAGAAGTTAATGTATTTTCAAATTTTCCTGGTACAAAATTAACTTTAGTATCTTTATTTAATTGATTACTTAAAAGATTTTTAGATAATGCATTCATATCTACAAACCATTGTTTTTTAATCATAGGCTCAACCATAACTCCTGTACGTTCTGAATGTCCTACCTCATGAGTTAGTGGTTCGATACTTAAAAGTAAATCAGCTTCTTTTAAATCTTTTAAAAGTTCTTCTCTACACTCTTCTCTTGTCATACCTATATATTTTTTTGGACATTTATCATTCATAGTAGCATCATCATTCATAATAACTATTCTCTCTAAATTATGACGATTTCCTACTTCAAAGTCATTAGGATCATGAGCTGGAGTAATTTTAACTACACCAGTTCCTTTTTCCATATCAGCATGTTCATCTGTTATTACAGGTATTACTTTATTCATAAAAGGTAGTTCTACATTTTTACCAACATATTTTTTATATCTCTCATCCATTTCATTTACTGCAACAGCTGTATCACCAAATAAAGTTTCTGGACGTGTGGTTGCTACATCTAGATATTCATCTGACCCTTCTATTTTATATTTTATATGATAGAAAGCACTCTTTTCTTCTCCAAATATAACTTCCTCATTAGATAAAGCTGTTAAAGCAACTGGATCCCAGTTAATAATTTTTTCTCCACGATAAATAATTCCTTTATTATAGTAATCAACAAATACTTTAGTAACTGCTTTATTAAGTCCTTCATCTAAAGTAAATCTTTCTTTTTTATAGTCAACAGATATTCCCATAGCTGCCCATTGTTCCCTAATACTATTTGAATATTCCCTAGTCCAGTCCCAACAAGCATCTAAAAATTTCTCTCTTCCATATTCATACTTATCTATACCTTGATCTTTTAATTTTTTAACAACTTTTGCTTCAGTAGCTATAGCTGCATGATCCATACCAGGAAGCCATAAACAATCAAAGCCTTGCATTCTTTTATATCTTATAATAGCGTCCTGTATAGATACATTATAAGCATGTCCTATATGTAACTTACCAGTTACATTTGGTGGAGGTATTACTATTGAATATGGTTTCTTACTTAAATCTCCAGATTCAAAATATCCTTTTTCCTTCCAATTACTATATTTACCCTTTTCTACATCTATGTGATTGTATTTTTTATCTAACATTATTTCACCCTTTCGTTTATATAATCAATAACAAATTCAAAATATACTCTAAATTTTTCTTTATTATTAATATTTTCAAATATTTTCTCTATTAATTTTTGATTCTTAATATATTTAAATGAATAATCATAATTAATATCAAATACAAAAGCTAAATCTAAAAGTATTTTATCACTTAAACCTTTTACATCTTTATAATTTATAGATTCTTTTTTATAAAAACTTTCTATAACAGCTGAAGATATTTCACTATTATCCTCTTCTATCAATTCTTTATTAATTGTAAATAAATATAAAATATCAATTTTGTCTGCATCTCTTACTAATTTGCACATGTTAATATTATGATTACTCAAATTACTTGGAATACTTAATTTATTATGATATTTTATCGCATCATATATCTCATCATAGTATTCTTCATTAGAACAAAAATTAATTATTTCTTTATCATCAAACAATTTTTTTACAGCTAAATCTCCATGATCTACTGAATTTAAATCACTATATGTTTTATACTTTGTCCATTGTTCAAATCTGGCATAATCGTGAAGCAAACCTATTAACATAGCAATTTCTTTATCCTCATCATTAAAATTACTATTTTGTGCTATTAACATACATAAATCCATCACTCTATAAGAATGATAAAACTTTCTAAGAACAGCTTTGTCGTTCATATTATAATTACTTACATATAATCTAAATTTTTCTTTAAAAATTTCTAAATTCATAATTACTCCTTATAAAAAAATCACATCCATATAAGGACGTGATTTTACGTGGTACCACCTTAATTCATGTATTTCTACACCTCATGATTTAACGCATCACTTATATACGTAATATCCTATTTACTTAGATATTAAACTCCCTTGCTACCTTTTATTAACACAACTATTAGTTTACACCTACCACTAACTCTCTTAAAATTGTAATTAATATACTCCTCAAGTTCAAAGTTTTTTCTATATTATATATTATTTAAACATTAATGTCAAACATTTTTTCTATTACTTTATAAGTTGTATTTGATGGTTTTACACTCGTATCTACTTCTATTTTATTTCCACCTCTAACAACTATATTTGGTAAGGATATATCATTTTGTGTTGGATCTTTCAAGGCAAACAAGAACTTTGGATTATTACTTGCTAAAAATGTTTTTAACTCAGCAACTGTATTTATATCACCTTTATATATATACAATCTTGGATATTCTGATCTTGATTGTAGCCACGTATCTCCATCTACATAATTATAATTATTTTCTGCATTTGAACTATCTCCAGAAGTTTTACCAAGAAATAAATTACTTAAAACTAATTTATTTTTTTCATATAAAGTAGGTAATACATCTGTTATATAATATTTATTAGTTGATGGGTAAACTATCCAATTCTCTGTTCCATTTAAAGTTATTTCATTTGTCTTGTTTATACGTTTCTTGTTTTTATAATCTATATTATCAGCATACTCACCTATTTTCTTTAATGATTCATCTAAACTAATATTATTTATTGTATCTTCTACATAAGGTATATAATAAGTTTGTTGATTACCTTCTTCTATTTGCATATTTTTTATATATGCCTCCCCCCTACCTGTATAATAAGTAAATTGAAGATGAGATATTGTTTTTCCAGCATATGACGTAACTTTTATTTTTCTCCATTTATCAAAAATTTTATCTGCATCTAAAAATCTTTGTTTTGTTCCATCGGTATACACTATATTTCCCATGGTTCCTTCATATCCATTATCTGGTGAAGCTATGCTATATATATCCATTGAAAAAGTATATTGAGTTTTTGATTTGAATTTTTCTTTCATATACTTATTATTAGCTCCGTCTGTACTCATACTGCCATATATATGTAGAGTTGAATATCCATCATAATTAACAAATTCTGGTTTATAATCATTAGAATAATATGAATAATATGTATTATACCAATCATTTATATTAAAAATATTTTTACTTGTTATTTTTATTGGAATTATATATTTACCTGTTTCTGTATCATAATTTCCTACATTTTTTATTTCACTTGGATATTCTGGGGATGGACTTTTTCCATACTCTTCATATGATGTAGGGCTAGAACCTTTTTCAACTTGATATTCTGAATAAATATTATCAATACCATCACTATTGTTCATAGCTATAATTTGCATTCTAATATACTCTACATTTTCTGGGATAGTAAATGTAGCAGAGTTTGTGTCTTTATAATATCCTTGATAATATTTGTTATATGAAAACCCTGATATACTTATTGAGCTATCGTTTATTATAGTTTTAGAACTATCATACATTCTAAAAGATATTCTAGATCTACCTTGTATTAATTTAAAACTAACAGTTATTTTATCATTAGGACTAACCTTAATAAAATCAAATAAAGAACTTTGAGAATTACCTTCTGTTGGACCAATATGAATTTGATTATCTACTACTGTAGTTGGATAATTATTGGGTGCAAACTGTTCTATTGCACCATTTACATTAAATAAATTTTTACCACTCCTAGTACTTTGAGTACTTTCTCCTTCTATATGATAATCCGTTATATCTAGCAATTCTCCTTTTAAATTATTATAATCCACTTCTTTACCTATCATAAAACTATATGTAGAATTATTATTTTTAAAGCCAACATATTTATCACTTAAATTATAATAATTTAATACTTTATCACTTACACTTAAAAATTTATCGTTCCTTAAACTTTCTATTGAAACACTATCAACATATGTATCATCTATACTATGTCCAGAATCTATATAGCTTTGAGTAGCCACTTTTATTGCTTTTAATGTATCTTTATATGAAAGTTCAATATCTTGGTTTATCTTATTTGAAACTTCACTTCTTAGTTTATCTAAAACAAGCTTTCTACTACTTAACACACTTAAAGTAACAGTTATTATTAAAATAGCCATTACAAGTATAATATACATAATAGAACTTATCGCAAACCCCTTATTATTTAGTTTCAAATAACCACTACCTTTACTATATTTAATTATATATTATTATTTAAAATATTTCAATTGTTTTTAAATGATTTTTATTATATAATAATAATGGTGATGGTATGCATATAAGAATTAGAAAGTGGGTTAAAATTGTTTTACTACTTATAATATTAATATCTGCTTTTTTCTTATATAGTAGATATTTAGGTACTAAAGGATTTGTTGTAAAAGAATATTCTATAATAGATTCAAAAATACCCGATAGTTTTTATGGGCTTAAAATAGTTCAAATAAGTGATATTCACTATAAAGTAACTACTGATAAAAATGATTTAATTCGTATTGTTAAAGATATTAATTTACTTAAACCCGATATTGTTATATTAAGTGGTGACCTATTTGATAGTAATATAGAATATAGTAGTAATGATTATGAAGATTTAAAAGCTATATTAAAATCAATTAATTATAATATAGATAAATATGCGATTAAAGGAGAACAAGATTTAAATGTTGATAAGTGGGAAGAAATCATTCAAGATGGGGATTTTAGAAATTTAAATGATACATATGATACGATATATTATGAAAGTAATAACCCTATTCTTTTAGTTGGTATAAGTTCAAATTACGAAAATAACCATATAAAAAATACTATAGATGATATATATTCTAAAGTAAATAAAGAATTTGATTATAATATATTAGTTCTTCATGAACCAGATTTTATAGGTGATATTAATACTAATAAATTTAATTTAATACTTGCAGGTCATTCACATAATGGATACATAGTATTACCTTTTATAGGAGGTATTATTAACAATAAGTATTCAAATAAGTATAATAGTGAATATTATGAAATAAATAAAACTAGAGTCTATATATCTAGTGGGATTGGCACTAATAGATATAAGTTAAGATTCTTGAATAAACCTTCATATAATTTATATAGACTAAGAAATAAATAAGTTTCTTAGTCTTTTTACATATAATTAAGTGGTGATTATATGTCAAATGATAAGAAAATACAGGCAACAAATATCCAATTAGTAGCAATTGTTGCAACTGTTATTTCAGCTATTATTTCTATTATTACAACATATAATCAAAAATTAGATTTAGAAGGAAAAGATACTCCTCTTACTCCTAAAGAATTATATAAGTTAACATTATTTAATAGATTATTAATAATAGGAATAGCTCTTGTATTTTTATATGTTAATTATACTCTATATAAAATATCAAAAGAAGAAGGCGAAGATTTAAAAACTTATACACTTCAAATAATTGCTTCTATTATAACTTTAATACCTGGTCTTATAGCTTTATATGTTGTTATATCATCTAATACTGAAAATATTGTTGATATTGAAAATCCAATAATATAAAAAACTAACAAATTAAATCTGTTAGTTAAATATTATTTATAATATTCTACTTCTATGTTACTAGGTACTATATTTGTATTTACACTTATTACACTTGTATCTTTATTTAATAAAATACTAGGAATCTCTAAACTTTCTTCTTCTTGATTTATTAAATATGCAACAGTTAAAGGATTTTCTTTTAAATACTGTTTTAATCCATCTAAATCATGGCTATTCAATCTACTAGATAAAACCCCTAAATATAATACATTGGTAGTATTAGCGAGTGCATAACCCTCATCATCAGTAAGAGATTTTGATGCATTTACATAACTAAAACTAAAACGATTACTAATAGCTATAGCTTTGGAAGGATCTTTAAATTCAACATTGTTACTAATATTATAAAGGTAAGCCAAAAATTTTGTATCCGACGTATTTTGGTTATAAATCCAATTTTCACTGCCATCTAATGTAATTTCTTTTATATTCCTAACCACTTTTTTAGTTTTAAAATCTATATAGTCAGAATACTCCCCTATACTTCTTAATGGTTCATCTAAATATATATTTGTTATTGTCTCTTTATATGGTTCAAAATCATCACTATTATCTTTTCCAATTTTATACAAGATTTTAAATTTTAATGGTGTATTTATTTTATAATCTGTATACATAAATGCCCATAAATCTGTAACTGTATCAGTAGTTTCAATTTCTTTTTTAAAAATTCTACCTGATAAATTGGTGTTATTATAATTATGTAAATCTATTTCTCCTTGCCAACTTCTGTTATCACCATAATGATATCCACCAAAAGTAATTGTACCTGAAATATTTCCTTGTATCACATACATATAAATAGTTACTTTTGTATTTTTAGGTATTGGTGTAGGTAATTTATATATAGATTTACTAATAGATCCTGCTGCATTATTTAGTGTATATATTTGGGTTTCTTGATCATACTCTAAAACATTAATTTTAGAACTACCAAAAAGCAATGGATACTCAATGTTTGTATTCCACAAATTTTTACCAGTAACTTTTATTGGTATTACATATTTTCCTACATTCCCACATGCTTCTTCTCCATAATTTAGACAATTATCGAGTGTTATTAGGTCTCCTACACTTTCTATCTCTACTGGTGTATCTGGCGTTGGTGTTCCGTTTTGAATACTATTTCCATATATTCTATAATTCTCTATTTCTGTTGTTTTATTGTTATCTATTAATATACTCGTTCCATTTACTTTTGTTAATCCTGTATTATTACATGTAAATTTATCGTTATTCTTTATACAGTTATATCCTTTTATTATGATATTTTCGAATGTTGCACCATATTCATTTACTATGATTTTTCCTCTATCTGGCATGTCACCTTTTACATCTAATACTTTTCCATTATATGTACATTTTCCATCATAACAATTATATATAATTTCTTCTTTTTCTTCATTTGTTAAAGCTAAATCTGAATATTCTAGAAGTACAGCTTTCTCTATATTTTTCATTGTTGCTTCTACTGATGACTTTTTTGTATCATCTATTATCCCTAATACTATTGGAGTAGCAATTAATGCAATTATAGCTAGTATTACTATAACTGCTAAAAGTTCTATTAATGTAAATCCTTTTTTCATATGATTCCCACTTTCTATTTTTAATTATAATAATTATAACAAAATGAGATTGAAAATTCAATCTCTTAATTAATTTCATTTATTATACTATTTGAATCTATATAACCCCAAAGATCTCCTACATTAGTTTCACCATCTATAGTTGATTCTGATATCACATTTTTATAATTTAATGTTGTTGCATTATTTTCAACAAATCCACCTATTATTCCTCCAACTTTATCTTTACCTTTTACACTAGATTTAGAATAGATATTGCTAAAATTGTGTTCTCCAGCTGATAAGTATCCAATTACTCCGCCAATGTCTTCTCCACTTCCTTGAACCTCAGCATAAGATTTTATATTATCTAATATGTTTACTCCATATGTTCCAGAATTTACTCCAATTACTCCACCAACATAATTAACTCCAAAAACTTTAGCAAACGATACACTATTTGTAAGAGTAGAAGCTTGCTGAAATTGCCCTGTTATTCCACCAACTCCAGAAACTTTATTTGATATAATACTAGCACGTGAAATTAAATTATTGGCTTTACTTTCTTTAATTATTCCTCCGACTATTCCTCCAGTTCCTGATAATCTTAACTCACCATTATTATAAATTGCAGAATTACTATAAGCATTATCTAATGAGCTATACATAATCTCCCCTATTACACCTCCAATATATATATCGGAAGCTGTTATTTCACTACTATATGAATATAAATTTGATAAATTTGATCTTGTAGAGTATCCAATTACTATACCACTTAATTTATTGGAATTAATAGTTGAATTTAATACTATTATATTATTTATTGTTGAATTTGCTATAGCCGCACAAAATACAGAAACTGAAGAAAATCCTACAACTTTTGAATTTATTATTATCAAGTTACGTGCGATACCACTATTTATTACAGCGAATAATCCTAAATTTCGATTTTCTTCACTATCTTCTATAGATTTATTAATGCTTAAATTTTTAATCACATTATTGTTTCCTTCAAATGTTCCTCCAAACGAATTATAAGTATCATTGGTTTTTCCAGCTCCTATTGGTGTCCATTCTTTGTTATTTAAATCAAGTGATGCATCTAATGATATTGTTTTTCCTGCAAATGTTTCACCACTATTTACTTTTTGGGCAACCCATGCGAGTTCACTTGCCTTTGTTATATGATAAATACCATTACTATCTGCTGTTACCTCTTTTATTGTCTTTCCATCCCATTTATCTATTTTATTTAATTCTTTTCCTGTTGTTACTTTTTCATTTTGTATTAATTTTATATCTTTTATTTGTCCTTGTTCTATTACTAGTATTCCAGATTCAAAGTTATAATTTTTTATGTCTACTTTTATTTCTTTATCTTTATATTTTAAATTTCCTTTGTTATCTATTATATATGTTCCATCTTCTAATCCATCATTCATGGCACTTGTAGCTATTGCATTTTCTGCTGCACTCTTATACATATTTGCTGATTCTCTTATACTAGAATTCTTACTATCCTCTATTATATCTAATACTATTGGAGTTGCAATTAGGGCAATTATAGCTAGTATTACTATAACTGCTAAAAGTTCTATTAGGGTAAATCCTTTACTGTAGGTTACCCCCCCCCCAGGCGTTATTTTTTCTCATTTTTTTACCCTCTTTCTTATTTTTACTATATCAATTATACTAAAAAAATATAGATTAATCAATAATCTATTGTAATGGTTGTATATTAAATTAAAACAATAAAAAACCAAAATAAATTTGGTTTTCTATTGTTACTTTTTTTGTAGTAAGGAGTGTTATGTAAGGCTTTTTTGAACCTTACACATTCATTTTAATAAATATATGTGTAAGTAATTTGTGATATTTGTGTAATTTTTATGAAATATTTAAATATTCTTCTATAGCTTTTTTAATAGCTAAACTAAATTCTTTTGGATTTTCTACAGCCTTAATTAAATCACTATTATAATTCAAATATGCAAGTTCTATTAGATATGGTTCGGCAACTTTATTAGAATTATAGTAACTATTTAAACCATAATATTCATTTCTACCATCTACATAAGCATAAGTGTATTTGCCACCTACTTCTCTTATCATGTACATATAAGGAGCTCCTATTTTTATATCATATGGCTTCATTCCTTCCTTTTCTAAACCTTTTGCTGATGATGAAATTATTGATTTTGTAAAATAAGTATAATAAACTCCATTATCTAATCTATCATACTGTTTTTTAGAATAACCAACAACAGTAGCTATATTATCTGCTAAAATTTTAGCTAGTTCTATATTTACATTATTTGGTGTATATACTTCTACTCCTCCATAACCTGTTTTAACATCTAAATTATTAAAATGAATCGATAGACTATATTTAGTATTATAATCATTTGGGATAAGTGCTCTACCGCCTCTATCATAAGAAGATAAATATACATCATCATCTCTTGTAAGTTTTACTTTTAAGCCTAATTTTTCTAATTCTTTTTTTAGTTTTAGACAAACCTCTAAAGTTAAGTTTGATTCATAGTATGTCGTATTATTCAAAACTCCACTTGAACCAGTATCTTTACCACCATGTCCTGGATCAAGCGCTATATCATATGTATTATCTGGTAAAGAAGCTTCCTTTATATTAAATATTACATAGTCTTTTTCATTCGTTTTAAATAATATATCTATTTTATTATTTTTATTTTTTTGTGTAATTGTATAATATTCTAAATTAGAATATTCAGTTTTATTAGTTAAACTATAATATTTATCATAATCTTTTATTAATAATAAATACTTACCATTTTTTAAAGAATCTAAATATATGCTGTCATTATTATTTTCACCAGTATCAAAACAAGTTTTATTATCTAAAAATTTAAAATTACCTTTAAGTTCTATTTCTTCATCTTGATTTTTAAGTATTAATACTGAATTTTCACTTAAAACTGTATCTATGCACCCACTTATATTAAAATGAGTACCAAATATTCCATAATCATTTATTTGAAATTCCTTATCTTCCGTTTTAATTAAAATCTCCATTAATTCATCTTTTTTTTCATAATTAAAATAAAAATAACTGAATATAACTATTATAATAAATAAAATAAATAATAATAATTTTTTCATTTTACCACCATCTAAATTATATCATTTAAAGTTTGTTAAGTAAATTTTTATATAAAATTTAAAAATATTTTAAATAAAAAAAGGAAATCAAGAAAAAAAATAGAATGATATATATGGAGGTGATGTTATAGTTAAATTT